>JBGSJA010000164.1:0-3049 GCA_041742235.1 Salaquimonas sp.
GCACGCTGGGTCGTGCTGTGCGACACCAACGGCGGCGCCCAGCCGTCGGAGGTTCGCGACATCGTGCGAGCGGTCATCGCGTCCGGCATCCCCGGCGAAAAGCTCGGCATCCATGCCCATGACGACACCGGCCAGGCGGTCGCAAATTCCATCGCAGCGGTCGAGGCTGGCGCGCGGCAGGTGCAAGGCACGCTTAACGGCATCGGCGAGCGTTGCGGCAACGCCAACCTCGTGACCGTCATCGCCACCCTTGCGCTCAAGCCCGTTCATGCGGACCGGTTCGAGACCGGCGTCACGCGCGAGGCGCTGGAGAGCCTCACGCATCTGGCCCACAAGTTCGACGATATCCTCAACCGCGCGCCGGATGCGCAGGCGCCTTATGTGGGCGCTTCGGCTTTCGCCACGAAAGCCGGCATCCACGCCTCTGCGATTGCCAAGGAGCCGCAGACCTACGAGCACGTGCCGCCGGAAAGCGTCGGCAACCGCCGCCGCGTCATGGTGTCGGACCAGGGCGGCAAGTCGAATTTCATCGCCGAGCTAAAGCGGCGCGGCATCGAGGTGCGCAAGGACGATCCCAATCTCGACAAGCTGATATCGGTCGTAAAGGAACGCGAGGCGCAGGGCTGGTCATACGAGGCGGCGGAGGCGAGTTTCGAAATCCTCGCCCGCTCGATCCTGGGCAGCGTGCCGGAATTCTTCCAGGTCGAAAGCTATCGCACGCAGGTCGAGCGCCGCTTCAATGCCATCGGCAAGATCGTCACGGTCTCGGAGGCCGTGGTAAAGGTGGTGGTGGACGGCGAGAAGTTCCTGTCGGTTTCGGAAGGAGCGGGCCCTGTCAACGCACTCGACCAGGCGCTGCGCAAGGATCTGGGCAAATATCAAAGCGAGATCGCCGACCTCGAACTGACCGACTACAAGGTGCGCATCCTCAATGGCGGCACCGAGGCCGTGACTCGCGTGCTGATCGAATCCTCCGACGCCAGCGGCGAGCGCTGGACCACCGTCGGCGTATCGGACAACATCATCGACGCCTCGTTCCAGGCGCTGGTGGATTCGATACGGTTCAAGCTGATGAAGGCCCGGCACGCCGCCTGATCAATTGCCTTGATCGGAACCGTCAACATTTTCGGGTGGCGTTTTACATTCTGCCGGTGCATGGCTGGCGGATGAACGCCAATCCAAAAAGCATCGTCCCTTCACAGAATGTCGACACGCGCGAAGGCTTCATCATTGCGCTGACGACCTATTTCCTGTGGGGCTTCCTTCCCTTCTACATGAAGGCGGTGGCGCATATTCCGGCGGCGGAAGTCGTGGCGCACCGGATCGTGTGGTCGGTGCCGATCGCCGGGGCGATCATCCTGCTGTCGGGCAAAATGACCGAGATTCGCCGCGCTCTGGCATCGCCTCGAACCGTCGCGCTTGCCGCGCTCACCGCGTCGATCATCACGGTCAACTGGGGTATCTATGTCTGGTCCATCGCGGCCGGCCGGGCGCTTGAAAGCGCGCTCGGCTACTACATCAACCCGCTGTTCTCGATCTTTCTGGCAGCCGTGATCCTCGGCGAGAAACTGGCGAGGCTGCAGATCGCGGCGGTACTTTTGGCGGCAGTAGCGGTGGCTTTTCTCACGCTGGAAACCGGCAACCTGCCGTGGGTGTCGGTCGGCCTGACGATCAGCTGGGGCTTCTACGCGCTCTTCAAGAAGACGCTGGCCGTCGGCGCGACGGAAGGCTTCTTCCTCGAGGTGCTGCTGCTGTGCCTGCCCGCTGCCGGCTACATCCTGTGGCTCGAATCGCAGGGCAGCGGCCATTTCATGGAGACGGGCGCGTCCGACACGGCGTTGCTGCTGTTTGCCGGCGTTGTCACGGCGATCCCGCTGATCATGTACGCACACGGCGCAAAGCTGCTGCGCCTCTCCACCATCGGCATCATGCAGTACATCGCACCGACGATGATCTTCATCATCGCGGTCTTCATCTTCGGCGAACCCTTCGGCTGGTACCGCATGGTCGCCTTCGTGCTGATCTGGACGGCGCTGGCGCTTTATTCCTTCAGCCTCTTCCGCAATCGCGGCGGGCGGGGGCGCTAGAGCCGGTCGATTACCGCCGTTGCGCCTTGCGCCCCGGCATGCGGGTGCGCCTTGCGGAGCATCGGCACGATCTTCGCCGCATCATCGATGACGAGCGGGCGCACCCGCGATTGCGTGTGGATGAACCCCTCGCCGCGCATGTGGTCAAGCAGCGACAGCAGCGGATCCCAGAAGCCGCCGACATTGGCGAAGATGATCGGCTTTTCATGCCTGCCAAGCTGCGCCCAGGTCATGATCTCGATGATTTCCTCCAGCGTGCCGATCCCGCCCGGCAGCGCCACGAAGGCGTCGGAGCGCTCGAACATCAGGTGCTTGCGCTCATGCATGTTTTCCGTGACCAGCGTTTCGGTCAGGCGCGTGAGTGAATCCTGCGAGGATTCCTTGGCGATGAGGAATTGTGGAATGATGCCCGTCACCTTGCCGCCGCTAGCCAGTACCGAATCGGCCACCGCGCCCATGATGCCTTTCGCCCCGCCGCCATAGATGAGTTGCATGCCGGCTTCGCCCATGGAAGAGCCGAGCGCGCGCGCTGCCATCAGGTAAAGCGGGTTGTTGCCGGGCTGGGAGCCGCAGTAGACGCAGATCGACTGGATGGATGACAACTGGCATTTCCTTTCAATTGATGGACGGCCCATAGGAGCGGCTGGCGGCTATTTCGTCAACTTTCCCGACCATCGGCGCAGCCGTTTTTTGCAGTGCACACAGGTTCACCATCCCGCTCCAATGCTGTGTTTTTCTAAAGGCGATTGGTCTATAAGGGGGGTTTATGGGGCGCCGGCGTAATCCGGCTTGACCCAAAACGCCCAACAAGGGAAAAGTTTCCGAACAGGGATTGATGGCCCAATGAACAAATCCAACAAATTGGTTGCCTGGCTCATGGCGGGCGCAGCCGCTGTCGGAGCCGCGGTCGGCGGCGGCTATTATGCGAGCCGGACGGACGGGCCGCCGGCGCAGACCGCCTC
>JBGSJA010000165.1:0-3747 GCA_041742235.1 Salaquimonas sp.
GCTGCTGATCGCCGATTTCGCCCCGCACGAGCTCGAATTCCTGCGCGACGAGCACCAGCATCGCCGCTTGGGCTTCAGCCACGAGCAGGTTTCCGGCTGGCTCGCCGATTGCGGCCTCGAGGTGGAAAAAATCGTCGATCTTGCGCCGCAAGCCGGCGGCAAGTTGACCGTGTCGCTGTGGCTAGCCCGCGACCGGCGCATGCTGATGGCCGGCGGCAATGCAAACGGAGGCGCCGCATGACCGCTCCCCGCCTTTCGCGCCGGCCGCTCAACGAATCATCCATCGAAGTTTCCTTCGAGTTCTTCCCGCCCTCCTCCGATGCGATGGAGCAGGTGCTGTGGAAATCGGTCGAGCGCCTTGCGCCGTTGCGCCCGCAATTCGTCTCTGTCACCTATGGCGCGGGCGGCACGACGCGCGAGCGCACCGTGCGCACCATCGCGCAGATCATTGCCGACACCCGGCTGAACGTTGCCGGGCACCTGACATGCGTCGACGCCAGCCGCGAGGAGGTCGACGGCGTCATCCGCCAGTATCGCGATGCCGGCGTCACCTCCATCGTGGCGCTGCGCGGCGACCCGGCGGCGGGCATCGGCGCGCGCTATGAGGCGAGGGCAGACGGCTACCGCAACGCGGCCGATTTGTGCGCCGGCATCTCGGCCATCGGCGGGTTCGACATCGCCGTTTCCGCCTATCCGGAAAAGCACCCGGAAAGCCCGGATTTCGCCACCGACATCGACATGCTCAAGCGCAAGGTCGACAATGGCGCGACGCGGGCGATCACCCAGTTCTTCTTCGACAACGATACCTACGAGGCCTATGTCGAGCGGGTGCGCCGCGCCGGCATCTACATTCCGGTGATCCCCGGCATCCTGCCGGTGCACGACTTCGCCAAGGTTGCAGGCTTTGCCGCCCGCTGCGGTGCGCATGTGCCTTCCTGGCTTGCTGATCGGTTCTCGGGCCTTGAAAACGATCCGCAGACCCGCCAGCTCGTTGCCGCCGCCGTTGCGGCAGAGCAGGTCATCGACCTTACCGAGCGCGGCGTGAAGACGTTCCATTTCTACACGATGAACCGGGCCGACCTTTCCTTCGCGATCTGCCATCTGCTCGGCCTGCGCGCCCGCCCGGCCGAACCGCAAAGGCAGGCGACCCCCGCTGCCGCCTGAGAAAATCGTCCAAGGAGTGGCAACGGAAAGGGCGGCCCCTGGCGGGACCGCCCTTCCATCAATTTCAGCGTTTACACCGTTCCCGCGGGCCCGGCGAAACGTTTCGTCAGGGCAGGATGCCGATGACGAGTGCGCCGACGAATACAAAGGCCGCGCAGACGAGCAGGATGTTCACCTTGTGAGCAATTTCCATTTTCGCCTCCTGTTCTTCGCGATCGGGCGCCGCGAATGACCGGGATGTTAGAGCCTCGACGGCCCGCGTCAACCAACTTTCGGGGGACAATCGGGTTCGTGTCATGCAACCGTCATCAAATCACGCGGGCAAGAATTTGAATTGTAACCTGTTTTCATGTTTCGTGATCGAGGTGAAATATTTTTCCACCGATCTGGCTTGATTCCGCCATATTGCGACTGGTCCGACCAGAATCAGGAATAATATGGTGGTTTGAATGTGTTTTCGTACGTTGTGGGGTTGGGGGCGACATAATAGGGGGAGGGGCTTCTGCTGGGTCGCGCCGCGCACCATCACCTTCCATCTGGCAGAGACGGGCATTGGATCCCGGTTCGCATGGCGACCGCGATACGCCGAGATTTTGGTAGCGCTCTCAAAAAAGTAAGGAGTACCACCGAGACGGCGGTTAACACCCATCCTTAACCCCTCCACCCCACACTCTGCCGATGGAAACCGTCTTCGGCCTCATCTTCATGTTTGGCGTGCCTGCGCTTTGGATATGGCTGCAGGTGAAGGCGGTCAGGCTCGGGCAACTGTTCGGCGGGTGGTGGCTGGCGGCTGCGTGGGTGCCGGTCCCGGTGATGGCGCTGGCGATCCTCGTTGCCGTGCTGGGCGTCATGGCAGGCTCGAACCTTGCGCCCATCTACATTTTCCTCGCCGCGCCGCTATGCCTCTTCTGGGTGATGGCCTTCCACGCCATCCTGTGGTTCAAGTCCCCCTGAGCGGCGGCCCTTTCGGCCCGGGGTGGACCATGGACAGTCTCGAAAGCCTTATCGGCATGATCGTCCTGCTTGGCGGGCCGGTGCTATATGGCTGGCTGCAGTGGCGCGCGATCAGGGGCGCGAAGCGGAGCGGGCGCTGGGTCGCCGCCTTGGCGCCAAGCCTCTTCCTTGCCGTTGCGGCGGGTGTCACAGCGGCCGGAAACGCCGCCGGGCAGAACCTCGCGCCGCTCGTCGTGGTGCTGAGCTTTCCGCTGGCGGTATTGTGGCTGTCGCTGCTGGCGGGGAGACGTGGTTCGTAATTCGTTGTTCGTTGTTCGTGGTTCGAACAACGAACAACGAACAACCAACCACTACCTGCCGGGCCTGCCGGTCTTGCCAGGGCGGCGCTTGGCGCGGCGGGCCTCGGCAGGGTCCTCGTAGGAGCCCTTGCCGGCCTTCTCGCGCCGCACGGGGCGGGCATCCTCGCCCAGCGGCGTTTCGGTGCGGCCCACGGTCATCTCGTCGAGATGCGGCTTGCGGAACATGCCCGCGCTTTCTGAACGGCCTCCTTTCGAAGGCTGTGCCGGCTCCTTGGCCAGCGGATCGTCGGCGACGGCCAGTTCCACTTCCTTCAGGCGCTTGATCTCGTCGCGCAGGCGCGCGGCTGTCTCGAAGTCGAGATCGGCTGCGGCGTCGCGCATGCGCTTTTCGAGGTCTTCCAGATGCGCCTTGAGATTATTGCCGATAAGCGCGCCTTCCTTCGCCAGTCCGGCATCGACGCGGTAGTGGTCGCGCTCGTAGACGCTGTCCAGAATGTCGCCGATGTTCTTCTTGATGCTTTCGGGCGTGATGCCGTTGGCCTCGTTGAAGGCCCGCTGCTTCTCGCGGCGGCGGCTGGTTTCCGCCATCGCGCGCTCCATCGACCCGGTGATTTGGTCGGCATAGAGGATGACCTTGCCGTCGACGTTTCGCGCGGCGCGGCCGATGGTCTGGATCAGCGAGGTTTCGGAGCGCAGGAAGCCTTCCTTGTCGGCATCGAGGATCGCGACCAGCGCGCATTCAGGAATGTCGAGGCCCTCGCGCAGCAGGTTGATGCCGACGAGCACGTCGAACGCGCCGAGGCGCAGATCGCGCAGGATCTCGATGCGCTCCAGCGTGTCGATATCGGAATGCATGTAGCGCACGCGCACGCCGTTTTCGTGCAGATACTCGGTCAGGTCCTCTGCCATGCGCTTGGTCAGCACGGTGACGAGCGTGCGGTAGCCGGCCTTCGCGGTCGCCTTCACCTCGCCCAGAAGATCGTCCACCTGCGCCTTGGCCGGGCGGATTTCCACCGGCGGATCGATGAGGCCGGTCGGGCGGATCACCTGCTCGGCGAAGACGCCGCCGGCTTCTTCCATTTCCCACTGGCCGGGCGTTGCAGAAACCGCGACGGTCTGCGGGCGCATGGCGTCCCATTCCTCGAAGCGCAGCGGCCGGTTGTCCATGCACGACGGCAGGCGGAAGCCGAATTCGGCCAGCGTCGCCTTGCGGCGGAAGTCGCCCCGGTACATGGCGCCGATCTGCGGAACGGTGACGTGGCTTTCGTCGACGAAGACGATGGCGTTGTCGGGAATGTACTCGAACAGCGTCGGCGGCGGCTCGCCCGGC
>JBGSJA010000166.1:0-8172 GCA_041742235.1 Salaquimonas sp.
GCGCGCCAGCCGCAAGGCGTGGCGGCGGCTCCGCGCCGGACTGCATCTCGCGAGGGCGTTCTGGCGGTCTACGGTCTGCAGAAGGGATACAAGGGACGCCAGGTGGTGCGCGGCGTTTCGCTTGGCGTTCGCCGCGGTGAAGCGGTCGGCCTTCTCGGCCCCAATGGCGCGGGCAAGACAACCTGTTTCTACATGATCACCGGCCTCGTGCGGCCCGATGCCGGCCGCATCGAGCTGGACGGCCACGATATCACGCAGACGCCGATGTATCGCAGGGCACGGCTTGGCATCGGCTATCTGCCGCAGGAAGCGTCGATCTTTCGCGGCCTGTCGGTCGAGAACAACATCCGGGCCGTGCTGGAGGTGGTGGAGCCGGACCGGGACGAGCGCGACCGGCAGCTCGACGCACTGCTCGACGAATTCAACATCGCGCATTTGCGCAAGTCTCCCTCGATCGCGCTTTCGGGCGGAGAGCGGCGGCGGTGCGAAATCGCCCGTGCGCTGGCCTCGCGGCCCTCCTTCATTCTGCTCGACGAGCCCTTTGCCGGCATCGATCCCATCCAGGTGGGCGATATCCAGGCGGTGGTGCGGCAATTGACCCGCCGCGGCATCGGCGTGCTGATCACCGACCACAATGTGCGCGAGACGCTGGGCCTTATCGACCGGGCCTATATCATTGCACATGGCCGCGTGCTGTCGCATGGCCGACCGGAAGAGATCGTGCGCAATCCCGATGTCCGGCGCACATATCTAGGCGAGCAGTTTACACTTTGATGACTTGGTGATGGTATACGGCTAGCAAGAAGCGGGCCAGCGTGTGAAATCGCGCAAACCCGACACCGAATATTGTCCCGGGGCAGGCTGCATGGCGCTTTCCGCTAAGTTACAGATCAGGCAATCGCAATCGCTGGTGATGACGCCCCAGCTGATGCAGTCGATCCGCCTGCTGCAATTCAGTCATCTCGAGCTTTCCGCTTTCATTGCCCGTGAAATGGAGAAGAACCCGCTGCTGGAAATGGCCGAAGGTCAGGGCCAAGAAGCGGCTTTCGAGCCCGAAGCGGCGGCGGCAGCGGAGGCGCCCGTGGAAGCGATCGGCGTGGAGCTGGAGACAAGCACCGCCGCGATGGAGCAAAACCTCGGCACTTCGCTGGAAAATGTCTTCGAGACGGCCCCCGGGGAAGCGCCTGCCGCGCCCACACTTTCCGATCCCTGGAAATCGCCGGCCTCCACCGTCAGCCTGGATGGCGAAGCCCCGGACCTCGATGCTTGGTGCGCAGCCGCCACCACGCTGGCCGGGCACCTTGGCGCACAGGCCGCGTTCGCCTTCAAGGACAGGGTCGATGCGCTGATCGCCGGCGAGATCATCGATTCGCTTGACGATGACGGCTATTTGCGCCGCGATACAGCCGAGATATCGGCAACCCTGGGCATTGACGCTGATCGCATCGAGAAAGTGATCGCCACGATCCAGACCTTCGACCCGCCCGGAGTGTGCGCACGGAACCTTTCCGAATGCCTTGCGATCCAGCTCGCCGAGAAGAACCGCCTCGATCCCGCCATGCAGACGCTGCTTGGCAATCTGGAACTGCTGGCGCGGCGCGACTTCGCCGAGCTTTGCCGCCTGTGCGGCGTCGATCGCGAAGACATGGCGCAGATGGTGCAGGAAGTCCGCGAACTTGAGCCGCGGCCGGGCAGCGCCTTCGACCATGCGCCGGTCCAGGCGGTGGTTCCCGACGTGCTTATCAGCGCCCGCCCCGATGGAACCTGGTCGGTGGAACTGAATTCGGAAACGCTGCCGCGCGTGTTGATCAGCCGCAGCTACCATGCCACGGTCGCGCGGTCGTGCCGCAGCGAAACCGACAAGGCATTTCTGGGCGAATGCCTTCAGAACGCAAACTGGCTGGTGCGCAGCCTCGACCAGCGAGCGCAGACGATCCTCAAGGTCGCGAGCGAAATCGTGCGCCAGCAGGACATGTTCCTTGCGCACGGCGTCCAGCACCTGCGCCCGCTCAACCTCAAGACGGTCGCCGACGCGATCAAGATGCACGAATCGACGATCAGCCGCGTCACCTCGAACAAATACATGATGACGCCGCGCGGCCTGTTCGAGCTGAAATACTTCTTCACCCAGGCGATCGCGTCCAATACCGGCGCGGAAGCGCATTCGGCAGAGGCCGTGCGGCACAAGATCAGGCAGCTCGTCGAAGCCGAAAGCGCCAGAGACGTGCTTTCGGACGACGCCATCGTCGAGATGCTGCGCAAGAGCGGTATCGACATCGCGCGCCGGACCGTCGCCAAATACCGCGAATCAATGAACATACCCTCCTCGGTGCAGCGCAGGCGCGAGAGGCTGGCATTCAACGAGCGCGAAGCCGTGCCGGGTTAGCGCCCGCCCTGCAAGCCTTGCCTTGACAACCAGTGCACCTGCCCCTAGAAGCGCGCCGTCGACAAGGCCGCGCGCCAGATCGGGCGGCAGGAACCGCGTCGCAGGAACCCTGACCGACATAGCAGCACGAAACGGGGCAGCACGAAGCGGGTCGGAACCCACCGGCGCAACTGGACCGGTGTGTCGCCGGGGTGTCATACTGCCGCCGATGCCGCTAGTATCAGAGGCAAACATGCTTGCCAAAACGGAGCAGCATTCCCGATGAACCTTCGTATTTCCGGAAAACACATGAATGTGGGCGAGGCATTCGCCCAACGCATCGAAGCGCGCATCACCGACGCGGTGACCAAGTTCTTCGAGGGCGGCTATTCCGGTTCCGTCACGCTGGAGAAATCGATCCGCGGGTTCGAATGCGACTGCACGCTGCATCTCGACAGTGGAATGGTGCTTAACGCAACCGCCGTGGGCCATGACCCGGCCGTGGTGTTCGAGGATGCCGCCGACCGCATCGAGAAGCGCCTGCGCCGCTACAAGCGGCGGCTCAAGGATCATCACGGCGCGGCGCGCGGACGCCCGGCGCCCGGGGAAGCAGCCTATACCGTGATGGCCGCGCCACCCGAGGAAGAGGAAATCGGCGAGGATTTCGCTCCCGCCGTCATCGCGGAAATGTCGACCGGCGTCGAAACGCAATCCGTAGCAGAGGCCGTGATGCAGCTTGACCTCACCGACAAGCCGCTGATCGTCTTTACCAATGCTGCCAACGGGCGCACCAACGTCGTCTACCGGCGGGCCGACGGAAATGTCGGGTGGATCGATCCCTCGAAAAGCTGAACGGCGCCGCAGCGCCAGAAACAAGGTAGCCGGACAAGGCCTCCTGGAGGATTCGCATGAACCTTGGCGATCTGATTTCCCCGGACGACATCATGCCGGCGCTGCGCAGCAATTCGAAAAAACAGCTGCTTCAGGAGCTTTCGGAGCGCGCATCGGCCAAGACCGGCATCGCCGCGCGGCAGATTTTCGATACGCTGCTGCAGCGCGAGCGCCTCGGCTCGACGGGCGCGGGCAACGGTATCGCCATACCGCATGGCAAGCTGCCGAACCTGAAGCGGATCACGGGGCTTTTCGCCCGGCTGGAGAGACCGGTGGATTTCGAGGCAATCGACGACATGCCGGTCGACATCGTCTTCCTGCTTCTGGCGCCGGAAGGCGCCGGAGCGGACCATCTCAAGGCCCTGGCGCGTATCGCGCGGGTCCTGCGGCAGCCCGACATCGTGGAGAAATTGCGCGAAACGCGCGATGCGGCGGCGATCTATTCGCTTTTGACAGACAACCAGGCTTCGAACGCGGCCTGAAAAAGGGGCCCGCAAGGGGCCCCTAATTGTCGCATGCGTGAAGTGGTCAATGCACCGCGACGGGCAGGAGGTCGTTCTGGAATGCGCCCTGAAGGGCGGAGCCGGCATCGCCTGCCAGCATGATCGGGGTTCCGTCGGCGCCAAACAGCGCCCAGACCCTGGCTTCCGGATCGATCTGAAGCTTGCCCGGGAAAGCTTCGTTCATTTCCTTGCCCGAGATTTCACGCATATAGGCGATGTGGCCGGCGCCAATGGCTGCCAGTTCCTGCGGCGTGATGGCTGCGAGTTCCTTTTCGTGACGCATGTTCCTTACTCCTTCGGCCCGTAACGGCGCCGGTTTCAATCGCCGAATCCGTCAGGCTTTCGACGATATGGTGATCTTGCGAACGATCCGCTCCGGCTCGTGCCGGGTCAGATTGATCGAAAGCAGTCCGTTCTCCAGCGTGGCTCCTGCAATTTCCATTCCCTCGGCGAGCACGAATGCACGCTGGAACTGGCGAGCGGCGATGCCGCGATGGAGATACTCCCGGTCAGGCTCTTCCTTTTGCCTGCCCCTGATCATCAACTGGTTCTGCTCGAGCGTGATTTCCAGATCATCTTGTGAAAAACCTGCCACCGCGAGCGTTATGCGCAAGGTCTCCGGGCGGCCATCCCCGGCGCGGATCCGCTCTATGTTGTAGGGCGGATAGCCGTCACTGGTGTTCTTCGAAACCCTGTCGAGCAGGCGCTCGATCTCGTCGAAGCCAAGCAGCAGCGGGCTGGAAAACCCTGCAATGCGCGACATCCCCCGTCCTTTCCAAAGCCCTGCCGGGCATGCCCGGTGTCCAGCAACTTCGCTGCGGAACCCGAAAGGCGAACCGAACTGACCAGAATATGGGAGTGGCGCTTGAGCGGTTCAACCCGCACGGGCAGGTTCAGGCGGCGCAGTACAAGCCGTAAAGGGTGGAAAGGACGCCACGGACTTCCCGGGAAGCAAGCCCGTAATATATGGTCTGCGCATCGCGGCGCGTCGTCACCAAGCCGCGTTCGCGCAGTTTTGCCAGATGCTGGGAAAGCGCCGACTGGCTGAGCCCAACGCTTTCGGCAAGCGCATTGACGCTCTTCTCGCCGTCAATGAGCTTGCAAAGGACCATCAGACGGCGCGGATTTGCCATGGCTCCGAGCAGATCCGCCGCCTGTTCAGCATTTTTTTCTAAAAGTTCCGCTTGCATGATTTGTATATTAGCAATAGCTAATGAAATTACAATGCCACAAAGTTGAAATTCTGCGCAAAAACCTTGCTTTCCCAGCTTTCGTCCGGCGCGCTAACCTCATCGGCAACCGACCCATAGGCCACAGGATCATCTCGTGACAGAATTCACACCCCTTGCCGCCGCCTTTGGCGGCTTCCTCATCGGGCTTTCCGCAGTGCTGCTGATGCTGTTTCACGGCAGGATCGCCGGCATGACCGGATTTGTCGGCGCGGTATTGCCGCCGGTTGCCTCCGACTGGTCCTGGCGGGCGGTATTCCTTGCCGGCGCCATCGCCGGGCCGGTGGTCTATTCCATGGCAACCGGCAATGTCATTGCCATTGACGAACCGGTCTCGAAAGCGATGCTGGTGGTTGGCGGACTGATCGTCGGGGTAGGTGTGACTTTCGGCGGCGGCTGTACCTCGGGCCACGGGGTTTGCGGCATGGCCCGGTTCTCCAAGCGCTCATTCGTGGCAACTTGCGTGTTCATGGCCACGACTTTCGCCACGGTCTTTGTCATCCGCCACGTGTTCGGAGCTTGAGATGCGCCATCTTTCTGCGTTGCTGATCGGCATGGTCTTCGGAACCGGCATTGCCATATCGGGCATGGCCAATCCGGCAAAGGTGCTGAACTTCTTCGACATCGCCGGCACCTTCGACCCGAGCCTCGTCATCGTCATGTTCAGCGCCATGTTCACCGCCATGGCAGGTTATCGTTTCGCGCTACGGCGCGAGAGGCCGGTACTCGAGGCTTCCTTCAGCCTTCCAAGCACCAACCTCATCGACAGGCCGCTGGTGCTGGGCGCGGCCACATTCGGCATCGGTTGGGGAATTTCCGGCTTCTGCCCCGGCGGCGCCATTCCGGCGCTTGGCCTCGGCTCTGTCGATCCGCTGATTTTCGTCGCGGCGATGTCGGTGGGCATCGTGGCTGCGCGAACTTGGCGAAGGCAGGGTGCGAAAGCCGCCCCGGCGACTGCCTGACAAAGGCAGCAGGCCCGGTGGCGGAACCATCTTCCGCCCGGGGCATAGTCCCCATGGCTGATTGACAGCCCCTGCTTTTGCGTTACCAAGGCGGCCATCCACGTCAGCCGAGGAAAAGCATTATGGGCGAGCGTATCGCGATCGCCGGCCTGAAGGTCGACCGCAAACTTCACGACTTCATCGAGAAGGAAGCCATTCCCGGCACAGGCGTCGATCCGACAGCATTCTGGGAAGGATTCGGGGCCATCGTGGCGGACCTTGCCCCGCGAAACCGCGCGCTGCTGGCGGTGCGCGAAGCTTTCCAGGAAAAGATCGACGCCTGGCACAAGGCCAATCGCGGCAGCATTTCGATGGAGGCCTACCAGGCTTTCCTGCGCGATATCGGCTATATCGTGCCGGAGGGTCCGGCCTTCAGCGTGACGACCGCCAATGTGGACCCCGAGATCGCCGAGACGGCCGGGCCGCAGCTTGTCGTGCCGGTGATGAATGCGCGCTATGCGCTCAACGCCGCCAATGCCCGCTGGGGTTCGCTCTACGATGCGCTGTACGGCACCGATGCGCTGGGCGACCTTCCATCCGGCGGCGGCTACGATCCGGCGCGCGGTGCGCGGGTAATCGCCTGGGCGCGGCATTTCCTTGACGAAAGCGCGCCCCTCATCGGCGCGAAATGGGCCGAAGTGACAGGTCTTGACGTCAAGGGCGGGCGGCTGGAAATCGCCACCGCGCATGGCCATGCCGAACTTGCCGACCCGGCGCAGTTTGCCGGACACGCGGTGAGGGAGGGCGGCAAGTTCTCGCTGCTACTTCGCAAGAACGGTCTCCACACCGAGATCAGGATCGACCGGTCGAGCGGCATCGGCAAGGACGACCCGGCGGGCATCAGCGACGTGATCCTCGAATCGGCGCTGACGGCAATCATGGACTGCGAGGATTCGATCGCTGCCGTGGACGCCGAGGACAAGGTGCTGGTCTATTCCAACTGGCTCGGGCTGATGAAAGGCGACCTCACCGAGGAAGTCTCCAAGGGCGGCAAGACCTTCACGCGCCGCCTCAACGCGGATCGCGAATTTGCTGGGACCGATGGTCAGCCGCTGCGCCTCAAGGGCCGCTCGCTGATGCTGGTGCGCAATGTCGGGCACCTGATGACCAACCCGGCGATCCTTTGCGCCGATGGCAGCGAGATCCCCGAAGGAATCATGGACGCGGTTGTGACCGCCCTGATCGCGCTCCACGATGTCGGCCGCAACGGGCGGCGCGCCAACAGCCCTGCAGGATCGGTCTACATCGTCAAGCCGAAGATGCACGGGCCGGACGAGGTCGCCTTCGCCAACGAACTGTTCGGCAGGGTCGAACAGGTGCTCGCCATGGCGCCCGACACGCTGAAGATGGGCATCATGGACGAGGAACGGCGCACGACCGTCAACCTCAAGGAATGCATCCGCGCGGCCCGCTCGCGCGTCGTCTTCATCAATACCGGCTTCCTCGACCGTACCGGCGACGAAATCCACACCTCGATGGAAGCCGGCCCGATGATCCGCAAGGGCGACATGAAGGCATCCACCTGGATCGCGGCCTATGAGAACTGGAACGTCGACACAGGCCTTGAATGCGGCCTCAAGGGCCGGGCGCAAATCGGCAAGGGCATGTGGGCGATGCCGGACCTTATGGCGGCGATGCTGGACCAGAAGATCGCCCATCCCAAGGCCGGGGCGAACACGGCCTGGGTTCCCTCGCCGACCGCCGCGACGTTGCACGCGACGCATTATCACAAGGTGGACGTTGGTGAAGTGCAGTCGAGGATCGCCTCGCGCCCGAAGGCAAAGCTCGATGACATCCTGTCGATTCCCGTGGCGATCCGCCCAAACTGGTCGCCGGAGGATATCCAGAAGGAGCTCGACAACAATGCGCAAGGCATTCTCGGCTATGTCGTGCGCTGGGTGGACCAGGGCGTCGGTTGCTCCAAGGTTCCCGACATCAACAATATCGGGTTGATGGAAGACCGCGCTACGCTGCGCATCTCATCGCAGCATATCGCCAATTGGCTGCATCACGGCGTCGCCACCAAGGCGCAGGTGATGGAAACGATGAAGCGCATGGCGGCGGTCGTTGACGGGCAGAACGCGGGCGATCCGCTTTACCAGCCGATGGCGGCCGATTTCGACGGCTCTATCGCGTTCCAGGCGGCGTGCGATCTCGTCTTCAAGGGACGTATCCAGCCATCC
>JBGSJA010000167.1:0-13144 GCA_041742235.1 Salaquimonas sp.
ATGTCGATCGCGGCGATCGGCAACGCGGTGCTCAACGGACGGCTGCGCGAACGCTTCCATGCCGATCCTGTCGTGGAGGCAGCCGAATTGCTGCTTCAGGAGCGCGCGCCCCGCGAGGTTGTATCGGTAACGAGGGCCGCGCATCTGCAGGACCGTCCAACCGGCTATGCCGATACCGCCGGCCTGCAATATATCCGTGTCGACGATCCGCTGGAGACCAAGCGCGAGATATCGGTACTCTCCAACGGTCGATACAGCGTGATGCTCACGGCAACGGGCGCGGGCTATTCGCGCTGGATGGACCAGGCGATCACGCGCTGGCGGCCCGATCCGACCTGCGACCGCTGGGGCACATTCATCTTCATGCGCGACGAGGCCACCGGCGACTGGTGGTCGGCAACGCCGGAGCCGAAGCAGGCGCCGGGCGAAACCGGCTTCACCATCTTTGCCGACCACCGTGCCGAGTTCCACAAGAAGGCAAACGGCATTGAATCGCGGCTCGAATGCCTTGTGTGTTCCGGCGCGGATGCGGAAGGTCGCAGGCTTACCCTGTCCAACAGGACGGAAAAGGACAGGTTCATCGAGGTAACATCCTTCGGCGAATGCGTGCTTTCGCGCGACGATGCGGACATAGCCCATCCGCTGTTCTCGAAGATGTTCGTGCGCACGGAGATCGGTCCCAGGGGCGATACGATCTACGCCACGCGCAACAAGCGCTCGCCGTCCGATCCCGACATTGTCATTGCCCATCTTGTCGCCGACAGTTCGCATGACGGGCGCGAGACGCAGGCGGAAACCGACCGGCGGGCCTTTGTCGGGCGGGGCCGCGATATCACCGACCCGGCGGCATTCGACCCCGGCGCAAGGCTTGGCGGCCATGACGGCTACACGATGGACCCGGTCTTCTCGCTGCGCAGGACGCTGCGCGTTCCGGCCGGCAAGGAAGTCAGCATCACCTTCTGGACCATCGCCGCCCCCGACCGCGAGGGGCTTGATCGCGCTGTAATGCACTATCGGCGTGCGGAAACATTCATACACGAAACAACGCTGGCCTGGACCCGGTCGCAGGTGCAGATCCGGCACATCGACATGACGCCCGAAGAAGCTGCGAACTTCCAGAAATTCGCCAACTTCCTGATCTATCCGGACATCCGCCTGCGCCCCAGGGAAGCCGTTGTGCGCGAGGGCCTGAGGCCGCAATCGGCGCTTTGGCCAATGTCGATTTCCGGCGACTATCCGATCTTTTCGCTGCGCATCGATGGCGAAGCGGAAATCGGCTCCGTTCGCGAAGCGCTAAGCATGCAGGAGTATTTGCGCTCGCGCGGGGTGATCTCCGACCTCGTGATCATCAACGAGCGGTCTGTTTCCTACGCGCAGGACCTCAACAATGCGATCAATGCGCTGTGCGAGAATGCCAGCAGGCGCGGCCTTGCCTCGGGCCCCGGACAACACATTTTCTCGGTTCGCAAGGATCTGATGGGCGAGGAAAGCTGGGCCGCGCTCATTGCCGCCTCGCGCATTTCGCTGCACACGCGCAATGGCAAGCTGGCCGAGCAGCTCGCACGGCTCGAGCGGGCAGAAGAGGAAGCCGCGCCGAAACGCCCGGCGATGAGGCTCGCTCCCCCTCCCCCAAGGCTGCTTCCCGCGAAGGCGGCCATCGACGGCAGCGATCTCGATCACTGGAATGGCTATGGCGGGTTCGACCGAAACAGCCGGGCCTATGTGGTGCGCCTGCAAGCGGGCGATTCGACCCCGCACCCGTGGATCAATGTTGTCGCCGGCAAGGATTTCGGCTTCCACGTATCGGCAGAGGGCTGCGCCTATACCTGGAGCGCCAATTCCCGCGACTACCAGTTGACGCCGTGGTCGAACGACACCGTAACGAACCAGCCGGGCGAAGCCTTCTATGTGCGCGACTTGCAAACAGGCGCGGTCGTGACCCCGTTGGCGGCGCTTGCCACCGACCCGTTCGCCATCTTCGAGGCTCGGCACGCGCCGGGCTATTCGACCTTCGAGACCCAAAGCGCGGGATTGAAGATGGAACTCACGCTAGCCGTGTCGAGGCGTTTTCCGGTCAAGCAGAGCCGGTTGACGATTACCAATACGGGTTCCGACGTGCGCACGCTGCGCGTTTTCAACTTCGCCGAACTCGTTCTGGGCAACAACCGCGCCCGCAGCGCGCCGTTCGTGACCGTTGATCGCGATGTGGAAGCCGATGCCGTGACGGCCACAAACAGCTACAGCCTCGACTACAAGGGGCGGACAGCCTTCCTTTGCGCCAGTGAACCGCTGCAAAGCTTCACTGCCTCGCGGTCGGAATTCATCGGCCGCACCGGATCCATGCACTGGCCGAATGCCGTGAGGTCGGGTTCAAGCCTTTCGGGCGACATCGAATCGCATGGCGATCCGTGCCTTGCCGTCGCCTGCGACGTTACGCTGGCGCCGGGGGAAACGCGCGAGGTGATCTTCTATTTCGGCGATGCACCTGCGGCAGAAGCACCGGAAATCATGGCGCGCTGCCGCAGCGAGAACTTCGAGGTGCTGCTGACCGAGACCGAACTTCACTGGAGCGAATTCCTCGAAACGCTGCAGATCGAAACGCCCGACAAGGCGATGAACCGAATGGTCAACACCTGGCTACCATACCAAAACCTTGCCTGCCGGGTCCGCGCGCGGGCAGCGTTCTACCAGGCCAGCGGCGCATTCGGCTTCCGCGACCAGTTGCAGGATACCGCTGCGCTGCTGCTTCACGATCCCTCGCTGGCGCGCGCGCAGATCATCAATGCGGCCAGCCGCCAGTTTGTCGAAGGCGATGTCCAGCACTGGTGGCTGCCGGCGACCGGAGCCGGGGTCCGCACCATCATTTCCGACGATGTCGTCTGGCTGGCGCATTGCACTGCGCATTATGTCATGGTGACGGGCGATGCCGGCGTGCTCGACGAAACCGTACCTTTCCTTTCGGGTCCGCCGCTTGAACAGGGCCGGCACGACTCGTTCTACAAGCCGGAGATATCGGACGAGACTGGCTCGATCTACGAACACTGTGCGCGTGCGCTTGAAGTCGCGATCAAGCGGACCGGGCCCCACGGCATACCGCTGATTCTTGGCGGCGACTGGAACGATGGCATGAACCGGGTCGGTGAGGAAGGACAGGGCGAAAGCATCTGGCTTGGCTGGTTCCTTGCACACACGCTGGCAAGTTTTGCCACGATCGCCGAGCGCCGCGGCGACAAGGCCAACGCCGGCAAATGGCGCGACCACCGCAAATCCGTGATCGCCGCGATCGAAAAGCACGCCTGGGACGGCGACCACTACCTTCGCGGCTACTACGACGATGGCACTGCGCTGGGCGCGAATGACGCAGCCGAATGCCGGATCGACTCGATCGCCCAATCCTGGTCCGTGCTTTCGGGCGCAGCCGACAAGAAACGTGCGACGACGGCGATGAATTCGGTCCTGGAGCGCCTGCGTGACGAGGATGGCGGCATCTTGAAGCTGTTTACGCCGCCCTTCGAGAAAACCGACAAGGATCCCGGCTATATCAAGGGCTATCCGCCCGGAGTGCGGGAAAACGGCGGTCAATATACCCACGCTGCCACCTGGGCAGTATATGCGCTGGCGCTGATGGGGCGCGGCGACGATGCCCATGCTTGCTTCAACATGCTCAATCCTGTCGGCCACGCAGCGACCCGCGATGACGCCGGACGTTACCGTGTCGAACCATATGTGGTGGCGGCGGATGTTTACGGAGATGGCGACAAGACAGGCCGCGGTGGGTGGACCTGGTACACGGGTTCTGCCGGATGGCTGTGGCGAAGCGCCGTCGAGGCAATCCTGGGAATCCGGCGCGAAGGGCATCTGCTCTTCGTCAAACCCGCACTTCCTGGCCATTGGGATGGATACAAGGCACGCCTCAAGCAGGACGGACGAATATTCGACATCGAGGCGAGGCGTGATACGGCAGGCAAGTTAACGGTAACGGTCAATGGCGATGGTCCGCAAAGCCATGGCGGTTTCCCGCTCGTTGAAGAACCCGCATCCGCAAGAGCGGCCGGGCGCGGCGGCGCGTTCACCAAGCCGGCCAAACTGACTCGGGACAAGCCGGACCTTGGCTGACGATGGGGATTCGAAAGCAATCTGGAGGAGGCGGTAGCTGACCGCCCCTGCTAAATGCCGAACCTGCAAACCGGGCACGTTCCGCGATTGTGCAGCGCAGCAAAGCTTGGCTTGCCATTCAAATCGCGTTGCGGAACATTTCCGCATTCTGCCCGTTCGTTACAGGTTGCTTGTTTTTCAGGCAATCGGCCACCAATTATCAGGCAGTTAGCACCGGATCGCGAGTGTGCTTCAAAATGCCTCACCTTACGGCATGACTATTTTTTGCCGCAAAGATCATTCACATAGTGGATGAAGTTGATGCAGTGCAGCAAAAATGATATTTGCGTTGCTCAAATCCCCGATAATCCCGCATTCCGCATGAGAAGGTTGTGTCGTGACGCTGGCCAAGACCTACGCGCGTGCCCTCGCCTACCTGGGCGCCGAACGGCGCGAGGTGGCAACCATTTGCCTCGTCAATCTGTTTCTCGCGGCCACCGCGGTTCTCGAACCCGTGACGCTGGGCAAGGTCTTCGATGCGGTTTCCGATCGCAGCGAGATCACCCCGGCGCTGCTGATGTGGGGCGCGCTGGGCGTGTTCAACATAATCGGCTTCGTTTTCGTCGCCCGCCAATCGGACCGGCTGTCGCACCGCAACCGTCTGGCGCTGCTGGCGCGCAACTATGAAAAGGTGATGGCGCTGCCGTTGTCGTGGCACCACAAGCGCGGCACCTCGCATGCGCTGCACACGCTGTTGCGTGGCATCGACACGCTTTCGGGCCTTTGGCTCGAATTCATGCGCCAGCACCTTTCGACGGCAATCGCGCTCATCTTCCTTCTGCCGACCGCGATCTATCTCGATTGGCGGCTGACCGTGGTCCTGATCGCCCTTGGCGTAGCATACATGACCATCAGCCGCATTGTGATGAAGAAGACGGAACAAGGCCAGCGATCGGTGGAGCGCTACCATCACCAGGTGTTTTCGCATGTCAGCGATACGATTTCGAACGTGTCGCTGTTGCAGAGCTATCACCGCGTCGCAGCCGAGGTACAGTCCCTGCGCGGCTTCACGCTGCAGCTTCTGGAGGCCCAGTATCCGGTGTTGAACTGGTGGGCCTTCGCTGCCGCCATGCACCGTCTTTCCTCGACCATTTCCATGGGCGTGGTGTTGGCAATCGGCGCCATGCTGGTCGACCGCGGCGAGTTGCGTATCGGTGAACTCATCGCGTTCACGGGCTTTGCCGGCCTGCTGATTTCACGCCTCGACCAGGTAGCCGGCTTCTTCAACCAGATTTTCGAGGCGCGCGCGCGCCTGATCGATTTCTACGCCATCGAGGACGAAGCCGACCCGGAGGCAGGCCGCAGCCATTTGCCGGACATTCACGTTCACGACGGTAGCGTCGCCTTCGAGAATGTGTCGTTTACCTACCCCGGCGCCGCAACCGGCCTCAAGGACATCAACCTCGCGGTACCTGCCGGCAAGACCGTGGCGATCGTCGGGCCGACCGGTTCGGGCAAGACCACGCTCGTCAACCTGCTGCAGCGCACTTACGAGCCAGATGTCGGCCGCATCCTGATCGATGGGCAGGATGTGCGCGAAGTTTCACTGCGTTCGCTGCGCCGGTCGATAGCAACGGTGTTCCAGGATTCGTGCATGCTCAACCGGACCATCGAGGAAAACATTCGCCTCGGGCGCGATGCGGTCAGCAACCGCGAGGTCGAGGATGCTGCCCGGGCGGCGGCGGCGCATGATTTCATCACCGCGAAGGGCGAAGGCTACGCCACCTCGGCCGGCGACAGGGGTGGCCAGCTTTCAGGCGGCGAGCGCCAGCGCATTGCAGTTGCACGCGCCGTTTTGAAGAACGCACCGATATTGGTTCTCGACGAGGCCACCAGCGCCCTTGACGTCGAAACCGAGATGCAGGTGAAGAACGCACTCGACGAGATCCGCCGCGACAAGACGACGTTTGTGATCGCCCACCGCCTGTCGACCGTACGAGACGCCGACCTGATCCTCTACATGGACGATGGCAGGATCGTCGAAAGCGGCTCGTATGACGAACTGGCGGCAAGCGACGGACGCTTCGCGGACCTGTTGCGCATAGGCGGCCTTATCTCGGAACCGGCGCCTGTCACAGCCGATCTGCGCGTCGCCTGACGGGGATGCACCCGGTCAGGTCTTGATGCGCAGGGCAAGGACATTTTCCAAAGTCTCGCCTTGGGCCAAGGCCGGAGCCGCCTGCGAACGCGCCCTGCCCGTGTGATCGCCGGCGGCATCCGGGCGGGGTCGGGCATTGCGCATGCGGCGCGTCAACAACTGGAAGCCGGCGCCGGAAATCATGTAGGCGCTTCGGCTGACCGGGATTATCATCCCGCGGCCGCGCAGATCCTCGATCACAGCCTTGATTGCAAGCAACTCGTCCGTATCCATCACGGCGACCTTTTCTGGCGGCAATCGAAAGACATAGCCGTTCTTGCGTGTAGGTTCGGGATCCGCTCGCGAAAGAACGTGCCGGATTGCCTGCATCTCAACTGCATCGATTTCCCCGTTACGCTGTTCCTGCCGGGCGAATTGCCGTTCGCGCCGGAAGAACTCCACCATGAAGGTCATGATGAAAACCGCAACGTCCTGAATCGCGGCAAGAAACAAGGCGAGCATGGCGAGGCTCGGCGCAATGGCGAATGCTTGCAGCGTCTTCAGGAACGGATGCTGGTCCCGGTCGAATTTCGATGCGAATGCATCAATAGCCTCGAACGCCCTCGCCGCATTGCGATCCTGCGCATCGACGCCGGTCGCGAGCGCCAGAAAATGACATTCCCGCAGCGTTTCGACTGCCTTCGCCGGTTTCAAGCCGCCGCCGAGCGCACCGCATGTTTCGCTGTACAGCACGCGCTGAACCTCGGCATTTGTGAATGCATCTACCGCCGCATTGAAGCTCTCCGGACGCGCCTTGCACGATGCCGTATCGAGGATGGCGCGGGCCTCCTCATCCGGTTTGCCCAAGGCCTTGAGGCCGTCGCATTCCGATTGCAGCCTGTCATAGGCGGCGCGATCCGGCGTCTGCTCGAAGGCAATGCGCGCTTTCTCCAGCGTATTGGTGGCGCCGCCGATCACATCGCTGCCGGCGGGCAAGGCGTCGTCGTTCAAGCTTGACTGCGATCCTGTATCCGCACCGACTTCGACCTGCAGGAGGCTGACCGCCTTTTCGAGTTCGATCCGCTCGCTTGCCAAAAATGCCATCCGGTCAGCTTCGGCGGCCAACCTTGATTCAAGCGCCGCAGCGTCGTTGGCCGCGCGCGTTGCTTCCTCGACGGCTGATGCATAGAGCTTTCCGGGACCGGCCGGCCGGCCCGCTTCGCCGTCCAGTTGCTTCTGCGCTTCGTCAAGCGCCGTATTTTCGCTGGTTCTCAACTCCTCAATCCGTGCCTGGTTCCCCGCCCTTGATTCTTCGAGCGCCGCAGTCTCAGTGCCGATTTCGGCGAGGCGCGCATTGGCTGCATCGATTTCGTTCTGGATTTTCGAAAGCCGTACCCGCTCGTCGAATTCTTCGGCTACGCGCTGCTTTTGCGCCTCGACCTCGTGCATCCTTGTCTGCGCATTGCGTTGGTCGATGCGCGTGCCTGCCTCCGCCACCGCCTTGGCGATGCCTTCCAACTCCGCGAAATAGCCTTTGGATGCAAGCGTGCGGATGGCATCCACGCTGGAAGCCCTTTCGGCCAGCACGGCTTCGCTCAGCAGGCTTGAAACCTGCAAGGCAACGGCTGGCACAGCTTGGGCTTCCACACGCCGCTCTTCCTTGCCGGAATACATGCTGTTGAAATAGGTGTTGAACGAATAGAACACCGATACGGTGAAACAGATCGCCAGCAGCGCCATCATGGCGGCAATCTTTCCGATCGATGCCGAGAGCGGCGCGCGCTCGAGGCGCTCATCGGACTTTCGGGTTACAGCACGGGCAAGATCACGCCCTGCCACCCAGCACAGTACTGTAAGGCCGATCTGCACCACGGCGGTGATCGAACCCGCCACCAGCAATGGAAGCCAGCTTCCGATACCATCCTGCGGCGCGTCCGCGCCAACGATCCGGATCATTCCCATAAAGGTCGTGTAGCCCGACACCGCCGTCATGATCAGTGCCAGCAAGGCCATGCCAAGGTGGGCGGCAGCATCGGCGCCCCGTTCGCTTAGGCCGGGCCGCACGCGCAATTGCACGCGACCGGAAACACGTTCGCCCATGCCCAATATTCCGCCCCTTTGCCACCCCGCCGGAAAATGCCCGGCGGCCAAGTGCCCGAATTTCGGCGCACTCGCACTAGTTGAATAACACGGGGAAGATCACTGTTCCATTCGCAATTGCCGCCCCCGCGAATCACCCGATGGTACTATGCGCAGGGGTGCAGCGGGCGGCCAAAGCCCGGATATCGTGGCGAAATTTCCGCCATGCCGGCAACAGCCTGATCGGCAAGGCAACGGCTTGAGTTGAATGGGGCCGGATTTACTGCGCAGCCTGCTTCTGGATCATCAGGACCGCTTCTCGGCGTTCCTTCTCGCTGGCGGAGGCAAAGGCTTCTTCCTGCAACGAGGAAATCCAGGCAGATTCCGCACCGGAGGCACGCTTTTGCGCCTCGATGATCATGGACAGCCCGCGGACAGGATCGCGGCGCAGATGCTCGCCCTCGAAGAGCAGTTGGCCAAGCAGCGCGTGCGCGCCGGCATGGCCCTGGTCGGAGGCGAGTTTCAGCATGCGGGCCGCCTGAATGGCGTCGCCCTCGCCTACCCCGTCTTCAAGATACATCCGCGCCAGTTCGAACTGCGCATCGGGATGGTCGAAATAAGTGGCGGCAGTGGTGAACATGATGATGGCTTCGCTGCGGTCCTTGCGCAGTCCCGCCTCGGGTACGCCTTCGCGATAATACCTGCCAAGCACAACCATGGCGTTCCCGGTGAACTGCCAGTCGGCGGTGCCGGGCTGCGCATCGGAATAGTTTTCCACGATCTTGCTGTAGAAGCGCACGGCCGCCGCCGGATCCTTCCGCACGCCGTCGCCTGTTTCGTACATCTTGCCGAGCTTCCACTGGGCGGCATGGTCGCCCTGTTCGGCGGCATATTCCAGCGTGCTGGCGGCTTCCTTCGTCTTGCCGTTCTTGCGGAACGAGAAGAACTTCTCCCACACGTCATCATGGGATTTCTTCTTTTCCTTGAGCACCTGTTTTGCGTCAAGCGCCAGCGTCGCGCCGCCCGGGACGGCAACGGCAATGGCTGCACCGATAATGATCGCAGAAACTGACCTAGATATCCGCGTAAACATGTGTCTCTTTCGCACCGCCCGGGTGGGTCACTGCGCCCAATCGCGCCGTGCCAACCGTCTGGGCATATTTCCACAACGCTCCAGACTGGTAATCAGTCTGGCGCGGTTTCCATTTCTTCGCCCGCCTGTCGAGCTCGTCCTGCGAGAGATCGACGCTGATCGTCCCTTTCACGGCATCGATCGAAATCACGTCGCCATCCTTCAGCAGCGCTATCGGACCGCCGACCGCCGCCTCCGGCCCGACATGGCCGATGCAGAAGCCGCGCGTTGCGCCGGAAAACCGGCCATCGGTGATCAGCGCCACCTTGTCGCCCATGCCCTGGCCGTATATCGCGGCCGTGGTGGACAACATCTCGCGCATTCCCGGACCGCCCTTGGGTCCTTCGTAGCGGATGACGAGAACCTCACCTTCCTTGTACTTCCTGTTTTTCACCGCCTCAAAGCACGCTTCCTCGCTGTCGAAACAGCGTGCCTTGCCGGTGAACTTCAGGTTCTTCATGCCTGCGACCTTCACGATCGCGCCATCCGGGGCAAGATTGCCCTTGAGGCCGACCACGCCTCCGGTCGCGGTGATCGGCTTGTTTGCCGGGTAAACCACATCCTGTTGGTCGTTCCATTCAACATGGGACATGTTTTCGGCCAAAGTGCGGCCTGTTACCGTCAGAACGTCGCCATGCATATAGCCGTGGTCGAGCAGCGTCTTCATCAGGATCGGAATACCGCCCGCCTCGAACATGTCCTTGGCGACATATTTTCCGCCCGGCTTGAGGTCGGCGATGTAGGGCGTCTTCTTGAAAATCTTCGCAACGTCGAAGAGGTCGAACTTGATGCCGCATTCATGCGCGATCGCGGGCAGGTGCAGCGCCGCGTTGGTCGATCCGCCTGAAGCGGCGACAACCGCCGCAGCGTTCTCCAGCGCCTCGCGCGTGACGATGTCCCGTGGCCGGATGTTTCGGGCGATGAGTTCCATCACCTTTTCGCCCGCCGCAAAGCTGAACCGGTCGCGGATTTCGTAAGGCGCGGGCGCACCGCATGAATAGGGCAGCGCCAGGCCGATCGCTTCGGCAACGGTGGCCATGGTGTTTGCAGTGAACTGTGCGCCACATGAGCCTGCCGAGGGGCAGGCGCTCTGCTCGATCAGTTGCAGGTCCGCGTCAGACATGTTGCCGACTGAGTGCTGGCCGACAGCCTCGAACACATCCTGAACCGTGATCTGCCGGCCCTTGAAAGTGCCCGGAAGGATCGATCCCCCGTAAATGAAGATCGACGGCACGTTGAGCCGCACCATGGCCATCATCATGCCCGGCAGCGACTTGTCGCAGCCCGCGAGCCCCACGATCGCGTCATAGCAATGGCCGCGCATGGTCAGTTCCACCGAGTCGGCTATGACGTCGCGGCTGACCAGCGAGGATTTCATGCCCTGGTGGCCCATCGCGATGCCGTCGGTGACGGTGATGGTGCAGAATTCACGAGGCGTGCCGTGGGCGGCGGCAACGCCCTTCTTGACGACCTGCGCCTGGCGCATCAGCGATATGTTGCACGGGGCGGCTTCGTTCCAGCAGGATGCGACGCCAACCAGCGGCTGTGCGATTTCTTCGGTCGAAAGCCCCATCGCGTACAGATAGGAGCGATGTGGAGCGCGCTCCGGCCCGACGGTTGTGTACCGGCTCGGGAGCTTCGCCTTGTCGATGACCGGTCTTGGTGATTTCGCGTCCATTAAATTCCCCTCCGCAGCGCTGATGCCGCGCATGCGGACCTCGCCGAACTTGAATCAAATTATTTGTGGCTGAAAAGCGGCGGCACGGCCGCCCCAAGCCCATCCACGCTTATAGCCAATACGGTTTGCCACTGCTGTTGCTTTCCTGCCACGAATTAGGGGAAGTTAGCGCTTCGAACCGTCTGGCGGCGTGTCTTTACGCACAGACCTGACTTGTTGGCCGCAAAAGACCGTTGATCCTGGTCAAGGTTTATATGACAGCCTCGTGACAGCCTGACCTTCCACGTTTGGGGAGGGTTTCATGACGGAACAGCTTACGGAAGCAGCTACGCAGGCGCCTGCCGGGCATGTCGAGCCCAACGGGGCCAAACCGGCGGCAGACACCCCCAAGCCTTCGCCGGTCGGCGAGCCGGAGCAGTTGGCCCGCCCCAAGGCCTTTGACCAGACGATCTATCCCTACAAGACCCACATGCGCACAGACGCCTATGAAGCGCACAAGGCGCTTCTGCAGGTGGAACTCTTGAAGGTGCAGCGCTGGGTCGAGGAAACCGGACAGAAACTGGTGATCCTGTTTGAAGGCCGCGATGCGGCCGGCAAGGGCGGCACCATCAAGCGCTTCATGGAACACCTCAACCCTCGCACAGCCCGCGTGGTCGCGCTGTCAAAGCCGACCGAGCGCGAACGCACGCAGTGGTACTATCAACGTTATATCGAGCACCTGCCCGCGGCAGGCGAGATCGTCATGTTCGACCGCTCCTGGTACAACCGCGCCGGCGTCGAACGCGTGATGGGATTCTGCTCACCGAACGAATACCTCGAATTCATGCGCGAGACGCCGGAACTCGAGCGCATGCTGACGCGCTCGGGCATCTGGCTTTTCAAATACTGGTTCTCCGTTACGCAGGACGAGCAACTTCGCCGATTCCGGGAACGCGAGAACGATCCGCTGAAGCAGTGGAAGCTCTCGCCGGTCGATCGCGCTTCGCTCGACAAGTGGGAGGAGTACACCGAGGCGAAGGAGGCCATGTTCTTCTACACCGACACCGCGGACTCGCCGTGGACCGTGATCAAGTCGAACGACAAGAAGCGGGCGCGCATCAATTGCATGCTGCACCTGCTCAGCGCCCTGCCCTATCCAAACCGGGATCGGCAGGTGGCCCATGCGCCAGACCCGCTGATCGTCGGCCATGCCGGCCATGTGATCGGTCGCGACGATCACATCCTGGGAAAATCGCTGCACCCGGAATCGCGCAAGGCCGGTATCGCCTGACGCAAGTTGGGGCAGGCCTCAGCCCGCCACGCGTTCCAGCGCCTTTTTCGTGCGATCCATCTCGTCCCTGTAGCCGGCGAGCTTTTCCCGTTCCTCGGCAACCACGTCCTCCGGCGCATTGGCAACGAAGCGTTCGTTGGAAAGCTTGCTGTCGAGGCGCTTGATCTCGCCTTCCAGCCGCTTGACTTCCTTTTGCAGCCGGGCCGTTTCCGCCGCGAAGTCGACCACGCCTTCCAGCGGGAGGCAGGCGGTCGCCTCGCCGATCACGATCTGCGCGGAGCCCTTCGGCGCGGCGTCGGCCGTGGTTATCGGCTCGACGCGCGCCAGCCGCGTGATGGCCGCGCCATGGATCGACAGTCGCTTGCGCGTCGTTTCGTTCGCATCGACAATGACGAGCGGCAGCATAGCTCCCGGCTTGATGTTCATCTCGGCCCTCACGGAGCGGATTTCCGAGACGAGTTCGACCAGCCAGTTGATTTCGCCTGCCGCGTTCTCGTCAATGAAAACCGGCTCGGGCCACGTCGCATGGCACAACAGGCTGGGGCGCGTGCGGCCCTCGCCAGCCGTATGCTGCCAAAGCTCCTCGGTCATGAAGGGCATGAACGGGTGAAGCAGCTTGTAGGTGTGGTCGAGAACAAAGGCCGCACATGCCTGGCTTTCGGCTCTTGCGGCCTCGTCGCCCTCCGAAAAGACCGGCTTCAGCAGTTCCAGATACCAGTCGCACACCGTGTTCCAGACAAATTTGTAGATGTG
>JBGSJA010000168.1:0-1790 GCA_041742235.1 Salaquimonas sp.
GGCCCGCACGGCCGGCGAGCGCCTCGGCGACCGCGCGCGAGGCGGGGTGCACCGAATGGCCGGCCAGCGTTTTCGCAAGGCCCGCCTCTTCGGCGGAAAGTGCGGGAAGCTCGATGAATGGAATGCCGCTGGTCAACGTGCCCGTCTTGTCGAATACGGCGCTATCGACCTCCGCGAGGCGTTCGAGCGCCGAGCCGTCGCGCATCAAAATGCCGAGTTCGAAAAGCCTTCCCGCTCCGATGACATGGACGACGGGAACCGCCAGCCCGAGCGCGCAGGGACAGGTGATGATCAACACCGCGATGGCCGTGTAGATCGATGCGTGCCAGTCGCCGGTCGCCAGCATCCACGAAACAAATGCCAGCGCGGCCAGCACATGAACCACGGGCGCGTACATGCGCGACAGCCGGTCGGCGATCCGCACATAACGGCCCCTGCCCTGTTCGGCGGCTTCCATCATGCGCATGACTTCGGCAAGGAAGGACTGTCCCGCCCCGCGAAGCGCGACCATGTCGAAGGAACCCGTCAGGTTCAGCGTTCCCGCCTCCACTTCCTGGCCTTCGCCTGCCGCGACCGGCACGCTCTCGCCGGTGACGAGCGACCGGTCGAGATCGGTGGAACCTGAAACGATGCGTCCGTCGACGGGAACGCGCTCGCCGGCCGGAACACGAAGGGTATCGCCGGCCCTTACTTCGTCCAGCGGAACGTAGCGCAGCAAACCGTCGGCCCCGACGGCGATCGCGCCCTTGGCGGCTAGCCGCGTCAGGCCGGTGACGGCACTGCGGGCCTTCTCGCGCATCAACTGGTCGAGATAGCGCCCGGCCAGCAGGAAGAACAGCAACGTGACGGCAGCGTCGAAATAGGCTTCCGGTCCGCTGGTGAAGGTTTCGTAGAGGCTCATCGCTACAGCGAGCTGTACGCCCAGGGAAATCGGGACGTCCATGTTGAGATTGCGCGAACGCAGCGCATGGTATGCGGAGCGGAAGAAGGGCTGGCCTGCATAGGCAACCGCTGGCAGCGCAATCAGGCCCGACACCAGGTGAAAAAGATCACGGGTCGCGCCTTCCGCGCCGGACCAGACGGAGACCGAAAGCAGCATGATGTTGGCGGCGGCAAATCCGGCAACGCCGAGCGCGCGCAGAAGCTCCGACGAACGCCGGCGTTCGGCGGCTTCCGCCTGCGATACGCTATCGAACGGAAACGCCTTGTAGCCAAGCTTGTCGAGTTCTGGAACGAGGAAACCGGGCGCCCGCGCGGCGCTGTCCAGACGGACGGTTACCCGGCGCAGCGTGAGGTTCACGCGCGAGGAAACGACGCCTGGAACCCTGGCCAAGCCGCGTTCGATCGCGGAAATGCATGCCCCGCAATGAATGGAAGGGACGTTCAGCACGTACTCTGCAGTACCGTCGGGCAATGCCCTGCCGGCGCGTGCCAGCTCTTCGTCGAGGGCTACCTTGGACAGATCATCGACATTGCGGCAGGCTTCCGCCGCCATGCCGGCGCCGCAACAATTGACGGACATCGCTCAACCCTCCACGCGGAAGCGGATTGCATGGGTCCACGGCGTGCCGTCGGAAGCGACAGCCGACAGGTCTGCCTGCCACAGCCCCGGCGCAAGTTTTGTCTCGGCTGAAAAAACGCCGCCGCCTAATGCGGTGAGCGTGAGCTTGCGGTCTTCCCGGCTGCTCGCAGGATGCCCGATCATGGCCGAGACCAAGTCGACCGCAACCGGCTTGCCATCTTGGGAAAGGTTGAGCGTGAAAGCGCCGTCGGAATAGTCCACCACCGCC
>JBGSJA010000169.1:0-6529 GCA_041742235.1 Salaquimonas sp.
CCGCCACCGCCGGCGGCGTCGAGAAAGCCGCCGATCGCCCCGAGCGGCGCGGTCATTGCGGCAGGAACCGGGCGGGCGGGCAGCTTGCGGAACGAGCGGACAAGCAGCCACACACCGATCAGCGCCAGATAGGTTGTGACCACGGGCCGCATTACCGAAGCATCGATGGAGGTCAGCACGAAAGCGCCGAGGCAGCCGCCCAGGACGCCGAAGGGCGCCAGCCGCGCCATCAGCTTCCAGTCGATGTTGCGATAATAGTGGTGCGAGATGCCTGACGCGCCGGTGGTGAAGACTTCCGCCGCATGCACGGCCGCCGAGGCGTGGGCCGGCGAAATGCCCGAAGAGATCAGCACGGTCGACGATATGACGCCGTAGGCCATGCCCAAGGCCCCGTCCACGGCCTGCGCCAGAAAGCCGACGAGCAAGAACAACAGGAATTCGGACACCGGCACCCCCTGAAAGAGCGGCGATGGTAGGACAGCGGGTCCGTTCGCACGTGGATGTTCATTGCCTATTCGCACCGGTCAGCGGAAACGGTTTCTACCGGCGCGCCTGCGCATGTTCACTCATTGCCGGATGCGGGGACGCGCGAAATCGCGGCGAAGCGATTTGATCTCGCCGCGGCAGTGACAGCCTTCGATGTGGTCGTTGACCAGCCCCATGGCCTGCATGAAGGAGTAGACGGTGGTGGGGCCGACGAATGTCCAGCCCCGCTTCTTGAGGTCCTTCGAGATCGCGACCGATTGCGGCGAAACGGGATTTGCCCGCAGCCACTCCCAGGTCAGTTTCTCCGGACGGGCATCGCGCGGCGGCTCGAAACTCCAGAACCAGGCCGCCAGCGATCCCTTTTCGGCCTGAAGTTCAAGCGCGCGGCGTGCATTGTTGATTGTCGAGGCGATCTTGCCGCGGTGGCGGATAATGCCCGCATCGCCGAGCAGCCGCTCGATATCGGTCTCATCCATCGCAGCGACGGCGGGAATGTCGAAACCGTGGAAGGCCGCACGGAAATTCTCGCGCTTGCGCAGGATCGTCAGCCAGGAAAGCCCGGACTGGAAGCCTTCGAGGCAGATCTTCTCGAAAAGCCTCGTGTCGTCTGTAACCGGGCGCCCCCATTCGGCGTCGTGGTAGCGCTCATATTCGGGCACACCGCCATGCCAAAGACATCGCAGACGCCCGTCCGCGCCTTCCAACAGGCCGGCGGCTGAGGTCCCGTCTTGCGGCTGCGGCATGTGGCTCCCCGATCCCACCTTTTCAAAAGGCATGCGATACGTTTAATTGCAGCGGTTCGGGATGCAAATGCAAGTCGGCGAAGCAGCCGCCAGCAAACTGCCGGCCCGCCCCGCAACGGAAAATCCCAAGGCACGCCATTTGACCCGACAGGTTTGCGCCCTCATCCTTGCCGCCTCCCTTGTCTTGATGCCGTACGCAGTTCGGGCGGCAAGTGACGCGGAGATCATACGAGGCTTCAATCTCACGGTGTTCGGCGCGGAGTATTCGCCTTTGGGCTTCCAGTCGAACTATGTCCGCAAGTTCAACGGCACTGTGCGCTTTCATATCGTCAATCTTGCGTCGCGCAATCGCATTCCCGAGATCCGGGCATTCATCCTGTCGCTGAACCGTTCGATCGGCAATTTCCGGGCGGAGATCGTTGACTCGCCATCCCGCGCGAACTTCACGGTCTATGTGGTCGACCGGAAGGATTACGTTGCGACCGTGCGCGACAAGGTCTACCGGCGACCCACCGCCAGCACGCCCGGCAAGTGCCTGGTGCGGTCGGTGTTTTCCCGCAGCGGCATCAACCGGTCGGACGCCGTGATCGTTTCTGACGAGGGGGAAGCGCTGTTCAACCGCTGCAAGGCGGAGGAAATCCTGCAGGGCCTCGGCCCGTTGAACGAACATCCGAGCCTTTATGAAAGCATGTTCAACGACCGGACGCGGCACACTTCCTTCACGCGCTTCGACCGGATCATCCTCAACATGCTCTATGACAAGCGCATCCGGAACGGGGCGACGCTCGAATCGGTGCAACCGCTGCTGCCGGCAGTGCTGCGGGACGCAAAGCGGCGTTAAGGCGCCGTTAACCAGTGCGGCAAACCCGGCCTTTACCACGTTTGAACTGAGCCGGCCCGGTTACCGGCGCGTTCACCATTCGCTTCGGTTTTTCCGCCAATGCTTTACGCGTGCTTAACCGGGCGCTTCCGCGCGCCGGAAACCGACGATTTGTAGGGTGTACGTCATGAAACCAACCGCCTCATCCGTTTGCGGCGCGGCATTCCTTGCCATGCTGATGGCCTTTCCGGCAGCGGCCCAGACCTCGAAGCGGTATGCGCCGCCACCGGCATCGGCCCTTTCGGCCGACCTTGTATCGCCGTGGATCAACCAGCTTTCGGTGAAGCCGGGCGCTTCTGGCCGCCGCCGGGTGGAACTCGCGCCGCCGCCAATCCAGCGCGCCTGGCGAAAGGAGGCCGCCTTGAGCGGTTTCACGCCGCTGCAGGCCGATCCGGTGCGCGGCAAGCGTCAGGCGGAAGAGCCGGCGCGGGTTCAGCAAGCAAGCGCTTCTCCAAAGGAAACCCAGAGGGAGATCGATCCGCAGTTCGAGATGCAGATCGTTTCCTATGAAAGCGGCTACAAGCCCGGAACGATCATCATCGATACCGAGGCCCGCTACCTGTACCTTGTCGAGGAGCAGGGCATGGCCCGGCGCTACGGCGTAGGCGTCGGGCGGCCGGGCTTTGAATGGGCGGGCGAGCACAAGATCACACGCAAGGCGGAATGGCCGGGCTGGACGCCGCCCTCGGAAATGCGCGAGCGCGAGGCCGCCCACGGCAAGATCCTGCCTGCATACATGGAGGGCGGGCCGGAAAACCCGCTCGGCGCAAGGGCGCTTTATCTCGGTGAGTCGCTCTACCGCATCCATGGCACAAACCAGCCATGGACCATCGGCAAGGCGGTTTCCTCCGGCTGCATCCGCATGCGCAACGAGGATGTCATCGACCTTTACGAGCGCGTGGGAACCGGGACGAAAGTCATCGTTTCCTGACCGGGTTCGTTCGCGCGCAAGCAAAATGCCCAGCAATCATGTGCCGCCTCGCGTTTTCGTGAGGCGGCTTGCCTTGCGCCGTGCGAATGTGGCAATTACGGTAACGTGATGGAGAAATTGGGGCGGGAAACCGAACCCTCCAGTTTGTCCAAAAATCGGGATCGCGCCGTAGGGAGAACTGTCCGCATGATACGCAAAGCCTTCATTGCAGGAGCCCTGGCAATTGGGGCCTTCGTGTTCGCGAGCGCTCCGCTCGCCACAACCGCCCGCGCCGAGATGGTCTACAACGCCAGCGAGGGACGGTGGGAAGAGGTGAACCTTGCCCAGCGCCAGCGGATGAAGTCTGTTCCCGCGAAGTTCAAGCGTCGCGGAGTGGTCGTTGCCACGCAGGAATCGCCCGGCACGATCATCATCGATACCAACAACAAGTTTCTCTACCACATCACTGGCAACAACCGGGCGACCCGCTATGGCGTCGGCGTTGGCCGCGAGGGCTTTGGCTGGAGCGGCACCGTGAAGGTCGGCGCGATGAAGGAATGGCCAACCTGGACGCCACCCGCCGAAATGCGCGCGCGTGAGCGGGCAGCGGGGCGGATCCTGCCGATAAGCATGGCCGGTGGACCCGACAACCCGCTCGGCGCACGTGCGATGTATCTCTACAAAGGCGGTCGCGATACGATCTACCGCATTCACGGCACCAACCAGCCCTGGTCGATCGGCCTTAATCTTTCGTCAGGCTGCATCCGCATGATGAACAAGGATGTCGAGCACCTCTATTCGAAGGTGGATATCGGCACGAAGGTCATCGTGGTCGGGCCGGGCGAGGATGCCCGCAGATATGTGCGCGAAGGTTTCGGCGCGGTCGGCGGCGCAATCGGCGGCGCGCTGACCTCCATTCTCGGCGGCTGAAGCAATCAATCCGCAATCTTGAAAAGCCCGTTTCTTGCGGGCTTTTTTATTGCGCGGCCTCCAACCGTGGCGCAGCCGGCATGCCCTGCGGCATGCGCCCGCCATGGGCCCAGTTCAAGATTTCCACCGTATGGATGACCGGCACGCCGGCACCATCTCCGATCTGCGTCATGCAGCCGATATTGCCGGCGGCAACAAGGTCAGGCCGCGTGCGCGCGATGTTGGCGAGTTTGCGGGCCCTGAGTTTTTCGGCGATCTCCGGTTGCAGGATGTTGTAGGTTCCGGCGGACCCGCAGCACAAATGGCCTTCCGGGACATCGACCACGGTGAAGCCGGCGGCGGCGAGCAGGCGCTTGGGCTGTTCCTTGATCTTCTGGCCATGCTGCATGGAGCATGCCGAGTGATAGGCGAGGCGAATGCCCCTGCCAGCATCGCTGGACGGCATGGCGATGGTCGCCAGATACTCCGTTACATCCTTGGCAAGTTCCGAAACCTTGCGCGCCTTTTCGGCGTATTGCGGATCCAGCCGCAGCATGTGGCCATAATCCTTGATCGTCGTGCCGCAACCCGACGTGGTTATGATGATCGCGTCGAGCCCGCCATTTTCGATCTCGGCCGTCCAGGCATCGACATTGCGGCGCGCCTGGGCGAGCGCTTCCCCTTCGCGCCCCATGTGGTGGACGAGCGCGCCGCAGCATCCCTCGCCCTTCGGCACGACTACCTCGATGCCGAGGCGGGTCAGCAGTTCAACCGCCGCCTCGTTGATGCGCGGGTTCAGCACCGGTTGGGCGCAGCCTGAGAGAATCGCGACACGGCCTTTGCGCGCGCCCGCCGCCTTGTGGGTGCCGGTTGAAGCCGCCCCACTCGCCTTGGGGAGCGATGACGGGGCGAGCGCAAGCATTGCCGACATCGGCAACAGGCCGGGAATTGCCCGGAAAACCCCGGCGAATGGCCGCGTCAGGCGGGCAGCGGTGAGCGCCGCGCGGAACCGCTCGGGATAGGGCAGCACTTGCGACAGCATCGCGCGGATCACGCGATCGGCCAGCGGCCGCCGGTAGGTCTTCTGGATATGGGCGCGCGCATGATCGACGAGGTGCATGTAATTGACGCCCGACGGGCAGGTCGTCATGCAGGCAAGGCAGGAGAGGCAGCGGTCGATGTGCTTGACGAAGCGCTCGTCAGCGGGCTTGCCGTTCTCCAGCACGTCCTTGATCAGGTAGATCCGACCGCGCGGGCTGTCGAGTTCATCGCCCAACGTCAGGTAAGTCGGGCAAGTCGCGGTGCAGAAGCCGCAATGGACGCATTTGCGCAGGATGGCCTCCGAATGCGCCACATGCGGATCGGCAAGTTGCTCCGCCGAAAAGACAGTCTGCATCTCAGGCCCCGTACATCAATTTCGGCATCAGGCCGAGCGCGCCCAAAAGAACGAGGGCGGCAAGTGACAAATACAGCCAGAATGGCAGTGCCGGGCCGATCACGGCGCGCAGCGCCTGCACCGGAGCGGCAAGGGCAATGCCAACGCTGGCGAAGGCCAGCGGCAATCTCGCGATGGACGGTTCCTCCATTGCAAGCGTTCCGGCCCATGCAATGCCGGCGAACAAGGCCGCACCAGCGATACCCAAAGCCGCGGCCCGGCCGCGCGGCAGCAGGCAAAGCCCGGCATAGACCGCCGCGGGAAGCAACACGAAGATGATCGCGAAAAATGCCATCGCCTACATCATGCCAGGATTGAGGATCGCCCCCGGGTCGAACTGACGGCGCAAATTCGCCGACAGCGCCTCGATTGCCGGGGCCTGGTGCTCGAAAACCGGGACATTCATGTTTGCGGACCGTACCAAGGTGGCGTGCCCGTTGCCCGACAACGCACCGCGTATCATCGCGGCGCCGGCATCGTCATCGTCCGGCGTCAAAAGCCAGATCAGCCCGCCGCCCCAGTCGTACAGCGCTTGCGCCTCGCGGCTTGCCTTGATCGACGCGACGAACGCCGGCGCGAAGGATGGCCGGGCGGAAATCTTCCAAACGGCTCCGGCGCGCCCGGCGAAGGGGAGTACGTCGCGCACCGTGTGCCACAGTTCCAGCGAATCCTCGCGGCCGGCAACCCGCACCTCGCCAAACGGCGAAAGCAACCGGACCAGTTCGCCGGACCGGTAGGCTACAGAAGGCTCGAAGCCCTCGAGCCGGAGAAACGTTCGTGACTCGTCGCCGGGATTATGCGCCGCGCCCGTTACATCGAAGGGGGACCCCAGCGCCGCCGACATCGCCTCGACAGCGCGCTCATCGTCGAGGCCGTGCAGGATCACAGTCGCCGCCGTTTCCGGCCTTGGCAGCACCTTGAAGACGATCTCGGTGACCACGCCCAGCGTACCGCGCGAGCCGCACATCAGCTTTACAAGGTCATAGCCGGTGACGTTCTTCATCACCCGCCCGCCATTCTTGACGATAGTTCCGGTGCCGTCGACGAAGCGCACGCCGATGGCGCTGTCGCGCAGCGCCCCCGCCTGGATGCGTCGCGGGCCGGAAACGCCGCAGGCAAATGCGCCGCCGATGGTGGGCTCGCCGCTGGTTCCCAGAAGCGGGCGC
>JBGSJA010000170.1:0-16925 GCA_041742235.1 Salaquimonas sp.
GCGCAGTAATGGTCGACATCAACCAGATCCCGACGCGCCGGCCCTTCCATCGCCGCCGCAAGACCTGCCCGTTCTCCGGCGCGAACGCTCCGAAGATCGACTACAAGGACGTGCGCCTGCTGCAGCGCTACATTTCCGAGCGCGGCACGATCGTGCCGTCGCGCATCACCGCCGTCAGCCAGAAGAAGCAGCGCGAACTCGCCCAAGCGATCAAGCGCGCGCGTTTCCTCGGCCTGCTGCCCTATCTTCTGGGCTGATGCCATGATCACCGGGCGGGGCATGGCTCCGCCCGGCAAGCCCCCGAGGGCCGCTCCTGGCGCGAGCGCTTAAAGAAACCAAGTTGGGCAACCGGCCCTAACTGTCAAAACGGCAGGACAGCGACCATGAACAGGCAGACCGTCTATGCGATCGCATTCGGCGCCGGCATTGCGGCCGGGCTGATGGCTGTTGCCGGCCTGCGGCCATCTGCCTTCTCGCTACCGCTCTTCATCGGCGCACCCTTCGCCGTCTATGTCGCATCCCTTGGCTGGGGAACTGCCGCGGGCGTGATTGCCGCGATTGTGGCCACGGGCGCGGCTGTCCTATGGCACGGCCCTGCGGCGGGCGCGGTCGATGCCGGCCTCCTGTTCGCACCGGCCGCCCTGGCGGGACACCTGGCCAATCTTGCCCGACCCGCGCCAAACGGCTCCGGCATGGACTGGTATCCGATTTCCGGAATCTTGCTGCGTTTGATGGCCTCGCTCGGTGCGGGATTTGTCGTCGCCGGCCTGGCGCTGGGCTATGAGACCAACGAAGTCGCGGCTGCCTTTACCGGCTTGTTCCGTGAACTGACCGCTTCCGATCCCGGCGCAACGCCCCCTTCCGAGGAAGTGCTGCAGCAAAGCGCCCGCGCCTATGCGGCGTTGCTGCCTGCCGTCATTCCGGCGATGTGGCTTTTTGCCCATGTGCTCGTAATGCACCTGGCCGCTATCGTCACCAGCCGGTCTGGCCTGCTGGCGCGCCCTGCGGAGGACATCGCCGCGAATGTACGATTGCCTTCCTGGGCAATCGCGGTTCCCGCTTTGGGCATTGCCGGAATGATGCTGCTCGGATCGCCGCTCTATGAAATCAGCGCCATCGCGACCGGTATCGGCATAGCCGGCTTCGCCCTTTGCGGCCTTGCCGATCTGCACTTCGCCACAAGGGGCAAACTGGCGCGTGGCATCGTGCTGTTCTTCGCCTGGCTGACGCTCGTGATCTTCGGATTTCCCGTTTTCATTTTCGCAGCGATGGGCATCGCCCGGTCCCTGCGCCGCATGCCTCCAAGCCAGCCGCCTGCCGGAAGCTCCGGACCGGGCGGCATTGCCAAAACCTGAAACGAAGCATTGAAAGGAAAAGAAAATGCATGTCATCCTGCTTGAGAGAATCCCGCGCCTCGGCCAGATGGGCGATGTAGTCAAGGTAAAGGACGGGTTCGCCCGCAATTTCCTGCTGCCGCAGGGCAAGGCGCTTCGCGCCAATGATGCCAACCGCGCGAAGTTCGAAACCCAGCGGGCCGATCTTGAGGCGCGCAACCTCGAGCGCCGCAAGGAAGCCGAAGCAGTCCACGAAAAGCTGGACGGCACCGCCTATGTCGTGATCCGTTCGGCCGGGGAAACCGGGCAGTTGTACGGTTCGGTCTCTACCCGCGACATTGCACAGGCGCTAGAAGAAAGCGGCTTCAAGGTCAATCGCACACAGATCAACCTCAACCTGCCGATCAAGACCATCGGCATGCACAAGGTGACGGTGCAGCTTCACCCGGAAGTGGCTTCGAAGGTTACGGTAAACGTTGCCCGCTCGAGCGACGAGGCGCAGCGCCAGGCAAAGGGCGAGGATCTGACCAAGCGCACGCAATTCGAATTCGAGGAGCTTCCGGAAGAAGAAGCGCCCGATCTTTCCGAGATCTTCGAAAGCGCGCCAGAACAGGAATAATTTGGCCTTGCCGGTTCAAGCAGGGGGCGTGGCTTCGGCCGCGCCCTTTTTGCCGGGCGGCAACAGCGTTGCGACGGTGCTCTCAAGCAGCGGTCTCAACGCCCGTCGCACCGGGGATTCGGCAAAACGGAAGATAAGCCAGCAAACGAGAACCATTACAGCGGCCAGGGTGAGGCCCATTGCCTCCGGCCAAACCCATTCGGGTCGCAGCCTTAAAATGGCGTAGCCGACATCGTGGTGCAGGAGGTAGAGCGGATAGCTGATGCCGCCCAGCACGAAACCCGCCCTGGCAAACCTCGAAAGCTGCGGGGCAGCAAGCGCGAAGAGCACGGCGCCGGCCATTGCAAGGGTCGAGGCAAGCCGGAAGTCCAATGACAGCGGCGGATTTGCGGGAACCCCGTCTACCTCGACGATACCAAAGGTCGCCAATCCCTCGACGCCCAGAACAATGCCGCCAACCAGCAAGGCAGCGCCACGCCAGCCCGCCTGCTTGCGATCCAGCAGATAGAGCGCCGCGCCGATAACGAAAAAACCGGTAAACTCGGTGATGAAAACCCGTTCAAGCACAACGGATTGAACGAAAAACCGGTCGCAAACGGCGATTGCCAGCCAGACCCAGCAGATGGTTGCCAGATGCTTTCCGACCAGGCCCAGCCAGACAAACAGCGCGACCCAGCCATAAAACAGCACCTCATAGACCAGTGACCAGTAGACTGCGTCCACGAACGGCTGACCGAATATCTGCGGCAGAATGAAAAGATTGGCGAACCAGACTGCGAACCCCGGCGCATCCGGAGCGCCGGCCAGATTGATCAGCAGCGTCGACAGCGTCATGCATATCATGAAACCGGGCATGATCCGGCCTATCCGTCCCGCGATGAATGATGCCGGCGAGGCGTTTTCCGCAGAAAGCGAAATGACGAAGCCCGAGACGATGAAAAACAGGCAAACGCCCATGTAGCCATGTTCGGACAATATCCGAAGGATGCCGCCGGGCGGGGCATAGCCCGTCAGATTTCGGATGGGACCGATCGTGAAATAGTGAAAGAGAATCACCCAGGCAGCCGCGGCGAAGCGAAGCAAATCCAGATTGGGGAAATAGGCTTTTGGCGACGATGGCATTCAGGCGGCATTCTGCCGGTGGACCTTTTGTAAATGAAAGCATGGATTTGTTAAGAATCCTCCAACCAGCGCCCGAGCACGGGCGGCACGTAAGGCGACCGATTCGCGACCCCCGAAGGATGCGCCTGACGCAAGGGCCAATTCGCCCAAACAGGACGAATCGGCTATTTGATTATCCACAGGGTCTGAATAACGGTCGCGCGCCCAAGCCAGCCCCGATACGCCTTGCGGCAGAGCCGGGCAAATGGGATCGGAGGTACTCAGCGGGAAGAAGAATCGATGGCGGAAGCAGTCAAGAAGCTCGAACGAAACGAATTGGCCTGGCGCGCCGCGCCCCACAACATCGAGGCCGAACAGGCGCTTCTGGGTGCGATTCTCGTCAACAACGACGCCTATTATCGCGTCTCCGATTTCCTTCGCGCCGAGCACTTTTTCGAACCGTTGCACAAGCAGATCTACAAGGTCGCGACTGACATGATCCGCGCCGCCAAGCGCGCCAATCCGGTGACGATCAAGACATTCCTGCCCGCCGAGGAGAAGGTGGGCGACCTGACGGTCGCGCATTATCTCGCCCGGCTCGCGGCGGAAGCCACCACGATCATCAATGCCGAGGATTACGGCCGGTCTGTCTATGACCTCTTCATCCGCCGCCAGCTGATCACAATCGGCGAGGACATGGTCAACATCGCCTATGACGCGCCGGTCGAGATGCCGCCCGCCTCGCAGATCGAGGATGCCGAGCGGCGGCTTTTCGAACTCGCCGAAACGGGACAGTATGACGGTGGCTTCCACGATTTTGCTTCCGCGCTGAACACGGCGGTCGAGATCGCCAGCGAAGCCTTCAAGCGCGACGGCGGGCTTTCCGGCGTCTCGACCGGGATCCATGCGCTCGACCAGCGCATGGGCGGCTTGCAAAAGTCCGACTTGATCGTTCTCGCCGGACGCCCGGGCATGGGCAAAACCTCGCTGGCGACCAATATCGCTTTCAACATTGCACACAACTATCTTCCCGGCACCGAGGCGGACGGAACGCCCAAGGCGCTGGATGGCGGCGTCGTCGGCTTCTTCAGCCTGGAAATGAGCGCCGAGCAGCTCGCCACCCGCATCATCTCGGAGCAGGCGGAGATTTCATCATCCAAGATCCGCCGCGGCGAGATCAGCGAGCAGGAATTCGAGATGCTGGCAGCCTGCGCGCAGGAAATGGCGCGCATCCCGCTCTACATCGACGAGACCGGCGGCATATCCATTGCCCAGCTTGCAGCACGGGCGCGCAGGTTGAAGCGCCAGCGCGGCCTCGATGTGCTGATCATCGACTATATCCAGCTAATGCAGGGCTCCAAGCGCGCGAGCGAAAACCGCGTGCAGGAAGTGACCGAAATCACCACCGGGCTCAAGGCCTTGGCCAAGGAGTTGAACATCCCGATCATTGCCCTTTCGCAGCTTTCGCGCCAGGTGGAAAGCCGCGACGACAAGCGTCCGCAGCTGTCGGACCTTCGCGAATCGGGATCGATCGAACAGGACGCCGACGTGGTGCTGTTCGTCTTCCGCGAGGAATATTACCAGCAGGCCAAGCAGCCCGACGAGGGCGACCCGAAATATGTCGAGTGGCTGGAAAAATTCGAGAAAGTGCGCGGCAAGGCCGAAGTGATCATCGCCAAGCAGCGCCACGGCCCCACGGGTACCGCGCGCCTCGCCTTCCAGCCGATGTTCACCCGCTTCTCGGATCTGGCAGAGGACGACTACCTGCCCGAACGGCATGAGTAACGCGCTTGCAACCGCGCGCCTGACCATCGATCTCGCGGCGCTGAAGGAAAACTGGCGCAAACTAGCCGCCATCGCGTCCAGCGCGGAAGTGGCCGCGGTCGTGAAAGCCAACGCCTATGGCCTCGGGATCGAGACATGCGCACAAAGCCTGTGGCAGGCGGGCGCGCGCACCTTCTTCACTGCCTACTGCCATGAAGGCGTGGCGCTGCGCACGCTGCTACCGCAGGCGCGGATCTTCGTGCTTGCGGGCCTCGATGCTGAAGCCGCATTGGCCTGCCGCAGAGCCGGTCTCACCCCGGTCGTCAATTCGCAAACGGAGTTGGAAATCTGGCGCGCGGAAGGCAAAAAGGCGGGCGCTCCCCTGCCCTGCGCACTGCATTTCGACACCGGAATGTACCGGCTCGGCTTCGACCGTCGCGAGGCGCAGCGAATTGCGACCGAGCGCGAGGGTGTCGAGGTGGTGCTGGCGATGAGCCATCTGGCTTGCGGAGAGGTGCGAGCAAATTCGATGAATGCCCGCCAGCTTGGCGAGTTCCGGCAGGTCGCGGCGCACTTTCCCGGCGTGCGGCTTTCATTCGCCAATTCGGGCGGAATGTTTCTCGGCCCGGACTACCACTTCGACCTCACCCGTCCGGGCATAGCGCTTTATGGCGGCGAGCCGGTAGCGGGCGAGCCCAACCCGATGGCCCCGGTCGCAAAGTTCGAAGCGCGCATCGTGCAAGTCCGTGACGCGAACAAGGGCGAGACGGTCGGTTACAACGCAACGCAGACTTTGACCCGCGACAGCAGGATCGCCGTCGCCGGCGCGGGCTATGCAGACGGAATCAGGCGTGGCGCTTCCGGCTGGCCCGGCGGGGGCGCGAAGGGTTGGCTCGCCGGATTCAGGGTGCCGGTGCTGGGCCGCGTATCGATGGACCTTACGGCCTTCGACGTCACTGACGTGCCGCGGCAGCTTCTGGATGGGACGCAATGGATCGAACTCTTCGGCCCGAACATGCCGCTCGATGAATTCGCCCGCGCTGCCGGGACCATCAGCTACGAGGTGCTTACGGGAATGGGGAAAAGGGCGGATCGGGTGTATCTTTAGGAGTGAACACCCTACCACAATCAGCGCCTGTTTTCGATAGCGTCAGAAAGTCTTCGGCGCTTGATATCCCGGCACACATCACTTAGAACATTACAAGAACATATTCTTCCGCACGAACGGCGCCCATTGGCCAAACCCTCCCGCTCAACGTTTGTCTGCCAGAATTGCGGTGCTTCCAGCCCGCGATGGTCCGGGCGGTGCGATGCCTGCGGCGAGTGGAACACGCTGGTCGAGGAAAACGCCTCCACCGGCATTGGCGCTGCGCCGCAAGCAAGGGCGATGCGCAAGGGTACGCCCGTCGCGCTGGTCTCGCTTTCTGGCGACCTCGAGGAAGCGCCGCGCGTTGCCAGCGGCATTGCCGAGCTTGACCGGGTGACAGGCGGCGGCTTCGTCCGCGGATCGGCGCTGCTGGTTGGCGGGGATCCCGGCATCGGCAAGTCGACGCTGCTGATGCAGGCATCCGCCGCGCTCGCCAGGGCAGGGCATCCGGTCGTCTATGTGTCGGGTGAAGAGGCGGTCGCGCAAATCCGGCTGCGGGCAAGACGCCTGGGCGCGGTGGAGGCCAATGTCGGGCTTGCCGCGGAGACCAGCGTCGAGAACATCATCGCCACGCTGGAAATGGGCCCGCCCCCCGCCCTGCTGATCATCGATTCCATCCAGACGCTGTGGACGGAGCTTGCCGACAGCGCGCCCGGCACGGTGACGCAAGTGCGCGCGGCGGCGCAGGCGATGATCCGCTATGCCAAGAAATCCGGCACGACCGTGGTGCTGGTCGGCCATGTCACCAAGGACGGGCAGATCGCCGGACCGCGCGTGGTCGAGCACATGGTCGACGCCGTGCTCTATTTCGAAGGCGAAGGCGCGCATCACTTTCGCATTCTTCGCACCGTAAAGAACCGCTTTGGCCCGACTGACGAGATCGGCGTCTTCGAGATGTCGGACAAGGGGTTGCGGGAGGTTCCGAACCCTTCGGAGCTGTTCCTTTCGGAGCGCAACGCGTCAGCGCCCGGTGCAGCGGTGTTTGCCGGAATGGAAGGCACGCGTCCTGTGCTGGTGGAAATCCAGGCGCTTGTCGCGCCAACATCGCTGGGCACACCGCGACGGGCGGTCGTCGGCTGGGACGGGCCGCGGCTTGCAATGGTGCTTGCCGTCCTCGAGGCGCGCTGCGGCGTTCGCTTCGGCCAGCACGATGTCTATCTCAATGTCGCGGGTGGATACCGGATCAGCGAACCGGCGGCGGACCTTGCCGTTGCCGCCGCACTGGTTTCCTCGCTCGCCGGCAAGCCCCTGCCGGCGGACAGCGTATGGTTTGGCGAGGCGAGCCTTTCGGGTGCGGTGCGGCCCGTGGCGCATTCGCCGGCGCGGCTCAAGGAGGCCGAAAAACTTGGATTTGCGCTCGCCAACGCACCCAAGGGAGTGGAAGCGGGCAAGGGCGGCATCAAGGTCCGCGGTTTCGAGGATCTAACGGCGCTGGTTGCGGCCATCGCCTCGGCGCAATCGTGACGGGGACCACGCCATTTTTGACTGGAATGGCGCGGAAAAGAAGTCTATTTCAGCCATCGAGGCGGGTGCGGCTTAACAAGCCCCCGCCAAGAACCTTTCTGCGGAATTGAAAGCACGATGAGCATTACGCTTTTTGACGGAATCCTGATCGGCCTGATGCTGGTTTCCGGGGTCCTCGCCATGATACGCGGCTTCAGCCGGGAAGTGCTTTCGATCGGCTCCTGGGTGGCCGCCGCGGGCGCGGCTTTCTTCTTCTATGGGCGCCTCTCGCCCTTCGTGGCGCAGTACACGGCACAGATTTCCAGTTCCAAGACGGTTGCCGACATTGCCTCGGCAGGCATCATCTTCGTCGTCGTGCTCATCATCGTCAGCCTGTTGACGATGCGCATCGCCGATTTCATCGTCGACAGCCGGATCGGACCGCTGGATCGGTCACTCGGCTTCCTCTTCGGTGCGGCGCGCGGAGCCTTGCTCGTCGTGGTCGGCCTGCTGTTCTACAACTGGCTGATGCCGGAAAACCAGTTGCCCTGGATTGCCAACGCCAAATCCAAGCCTGTGCTGGAATCGATCGGTGAAAGCATCGTCCAGTTGCTGCCGGATGATCCGGAATCGAGCATTCTCGACAAGCTGAAGCCCCGTGAAGAAGGCGCTCCACCGGCTGCCGAGGGCGGCGATGGCACCCCGCCGGCTGGCGAGGGCAATGGCGCGCAAGAGGGCAACAACGGCTGACGTTCCCCATGGAGCGAAGCGAAAGGAAACCTTGATGGCAGGCATTGACGCAGGCCCGGTTGAGGATTTCGCGGCAAATCCGATGTCCGACGACAAGCTGCACGAAGAGTGCGGCGTGTTCGGCATATTCGGCCATGCCGATGCGGCGGCCTTGACGACGCTTGGGCTGCATGCGCTCCAACATCGCGGCCAGGAAGCGGCCGGCATCGTCTCATATGACGGCAGCCAGTTCTTCGCCGAACGCCATCGCGGTCTGATCGGCGACACGTTTACCGCCAAGAGCGTGCTCGACCGGCTCAAGGGTTCGCGCGCAATAGGCCATACGCGCTATTCGACGACCGGCGGCGACGAGATGCGCAATGTGCAGCCGTTCTTCGCCGAATTTGCCGGCGGCGGCTTCGCGGTCGCGCACAATGGCAACATCACCAACGCGATGACGCTGCGCCGGAACCTGCAGCGCAACGGCTCGATCTTCCACACCACCTCGGATACGGAAGTCATCCTGCACCTGATCGCGACATCCAAGCATGCCAGCTTCGAGGAAAAGCTCGTTTCCGCACTCAGCGAAATCGAGGGTGCCTTCTCCATCGTCGGCATCACCAACAAGAAGCTGATCGGGTGCCGCGATCCGCTGGGCGTGCGCCCGCTGGTGCTGGGCGATCTCGACGGGGCCTATATCCTCACCTCGGAAACCTGCGCGCTCGACATTATCGGCGCGCGGCTGGTGCGCGATATCGAGCCGGGCGAACTGGTGGTCATCACCGAGCGCGGCATCCAGTCTAGCAAGCCCTTCGCGCAGGTGCCGCCGCGCTTTTGCATCTTCGAATATGTCTATTTCGCCCGGCCGGACTCGGTGATCGAAGGCAAGAACGTCTATGCCGTGCGCAAGCAGATCGGGGTGGAACTGGCCCGCGAACAGCCGGCCGATGCCGACCTCGTCGTGCCGGTGCCCGATTCGGGAACTCCCGCCGCAATCGGCTTCGCGCAGGGCGCGGGACTGCCGTTCGAACTGGGCATCATCCGAAACCACTATGTCGGTCGGACCTTCATCCAGCCGACGGATTCCATCCGGCACATGGGCGTGAAACTCAAGCACAACGCCAACCGCAAGATGCTGGAGGGCAAGCGCGTCGTGCTGGTCGACGATTCCATCGTGCGCGGCACGACCTCGCAAAAGATCGTGCAGATGGTGCGCGATGCCGGCGCGCGCGAGGTGCACATGCGCATCGCCAGCCCGCCCACCATGTCCTCGTGCTTTTACGGCGTCGATACGCCCGAGACGCAAAAGCTGCTGGCGCACCGCATGAACATCGAGGAAATGCGCGAGTTCATCCGCGTCGATTCGCTCGGTTTCCTGTCGCTCGACGGGCTCTACCGCGCTGCCGGCGAGGCGGCGCGCAACAACGAGACGCCGCAGTTCTGCGATGCCTGTTTCTCCGGCCAGTACCCGACGCGGCTGACCGACCTCGACGACCGCGATAATGTCCGCAAGCTTTCGCTGCTTGCCGAGGCGAAGGGCTGACTGGCATGACTGCAAAAAGGCTTGCCGGGCGCATCGCGCTCGTCACCGGCGCATCGCGCGGCATCGGTTACAATGCGGCCCTCGCCTTCGCACGCGAGGGCGCACACGTGATAGCGGTCGCCCGCACCGTCGGCGGGCTGGAAGAGTTGGACGACCAGATCCGCTCTGAAGGCGGCGAGGCAGCAACGCTGGTCCCGCTCGACGTCACCGATTTCGACGCCATCGACCGGCTGGGATCAAGCATCGACCAGCGCTGGGGCAGGCTCGACATCTTCCTCGCCAATGCCGGAATGCTCGGGGGATTGTCGCCGCTCGGCCATTACGAGCCGAAGAATTTCCAGCGCGTGTTCGACGTCAACGTCACCGCCAACTGGCGCTTCATCCGCTCGCTCGATCCGCTGCTGCGTGCTTCCGACGCCGGCCGGGCGATCTTCATGAGTTCAGGCTCCGCCCATTCCTGCCGGGCGTTCTGGGGGCCCTATGCCGCATCGAAAGCCGCGCTGGAGGCGCTGGCGCGGGTCTATGCGGCGGAGTGCAAATCCACATCGATTACCAGCATGATAGTCGATCCAGGCGTTGCGCGAACCGCCATGCGCGCGCTTGCAATGCCGGGCGAAGATCCGCATACGCTGCCGCACCCTTCCGTCGTCGCAGCAGCGCTGGTGCCGCTTGCCGCGCCCGATGGCGAGGTTCGCAGCGGGCAGATCTACAACGTCGAGGACGGCCGTTGGCGCCAGCCGCAGCGCCCCGCCTGACGTTCCAAAAAACCCGCCGCTTGCATTCCTCTGCCCGCACGCCATGATAATGGAAATGTCGTTGCGGCTGGGAGGGCCGGGCAATGCAATCTTTCAGGTCGCGCTTTGCGGGCATGACGTTGTTCGACGCGTTTGCTGCCGCCGCCCGTGCCCATGACGATAGCACGCCCGTGGTGGAAGACGCGGTGGGCGGTGCGCTCACCTACAAGCGAATGATGATCGGGGCGGCGGTGCTGGCCCGCAAGTTCGCGCGCCAGACGCAGCAGGGCGAATATGTCGCCGTCATGCTGCCCAATGCCAATGCCGTGGTGCTGACCTTCCTCGCGCTGCAGTCGGGCGGGCGCATACCGGCGATGATCAACTACACTGCGGGGCCGGCGGTCGCGGTAGCTGCCTGCAAGACCGTCAAGGCCCGGCTCGTCATCGGATCGCGAACCTTCGTCGAAAAAGCCGAACTGCAGCCGCTCGTCGATGCGCTGGAAAAGGCCGGCCTCAAAATGGTTTGGCTAGAGGATATCGCCAAGACCGTGACCGCGTTCGACAAGGCATGGGGGTTCCTGATGCGGAGCCGTCCGCTGGCGAAGACCAGGCCGGGCGACCCGGCGCTGGTGTTGTTCACCTCAGGCTCGGAAGGCGCGCCGAAGGGCGTGGTGCTGAGCCATTCGAACATCCTCTCCAATTGCGCGCAGATCGAAACCCGCATCGAGTTCTCGCCCAAGGACAAGCTGTTCAATGCGCTGCCGGTGTTCCATTCGCTCGGGCTGACAGGCGGCATGATCCTGCCTCTGGTAACCGGCGTGCGGCTCTACCTCTATCCCTCGCCGCTGCACTACAAGATCATCCCGCAAGCCGTGGCAAAGACCAACGCGACGATCCTGTTCGGAACCGACACGTTTCTTGCCGGCTATGCTCGGACTGCCAAGGACAGCGATTTCAGCTCGCTGCGCCTGGTCGTCGCCGGAGCGGAGGCGGTGCGCCACGATACCCATGAAACTTGGCGCAATCGCTTCAACACGACCGTGCTGGAGGGCTTCGGCATGACGGAGGCGTCGCCGGTCGTGGCGGTGAATGCACCGCAGTCGAACCGCATCGGTTCGGTCGGGCAATTGCTGCCGGGCATGGAGCATCGCCTCGAGCCGGTCGAGGGCATAGAGGGCGGCGGCAAGCTGTGGGTGAAGGGGCCGAACGTGATGCTCGGCTACATGCTGCCGGAAAATCCGGGTGTTCTGGTGGCGCCGGAAGGCGGATGGCACGATTCTGGCGATATCGTCGATGTCGACGACCAAGGGTTCATCACCATCAAGGGCCGGGTGAAGCGGTTCGCCAAGATCGCTGGCGAGATGGTCTCGCTGGGCGCGGTGGAGATGATCGCGCACCATCTGTGGCCGGAAGAAAGCCACGCGGTCGTTTCCGTGCCCGACAAGCGCAAGGGCGAGCGCGTGGTGCTGGTGACGACCGCGGAAGGCGCTTCGCGCGACACGATTGCCGATGCGAGCCGCAAATCCGGCTATTCGGAATTGTGGGTACCCAATTCAATCATCCACGTTTCGCAGGTGCCGGTGCTGGGCACGGGCAAGACGGACTATGTCTCGTCGAAGAAGATCGCCATCGAGAAACTTGGCCTCGGCGAAGCCGCCTAGTCTTCGCGGTTTTCGGGCCTGGCATCGCCTGCGTCCTGCCCGGCGTGCGCTTCATGCCGCTTCCAGGCCATGTAGCCGAAGGGAAGCGATGCAAGGTACAGCGCCGAAAATGCGAGCAGCATTTCCCAAGGGTAGCTGAGCAGCAGGCCCACGGTGGCAACCACCAGGATGAGCAGCGGCAGCACCCAATTTCGCGAAACCTGCTGGCTCATCTCCTTGCCCGAAAAGGTTGGGAGGCTGGAGACCATCAACAAGGCGATCACCAGCGTATAGACGGAAGCCGCCACGGCGAAGCCGTATGAGTTTTCAGCCCCCAACAGCAGCGCGTAAATCGGGGCAAGTCCGGTCAGCGCGCCCGCCGGGGCCGGAACGCCGGTGAAGAAGTTCTTCTGCCACGCCGGCCTGCCAGGCATGTCGAGCGTGGCGTTGAAACGGGCAAGCCGCAGGCATCCGCAAATCGCAAAGAGGATGGCGACCAGCCAGCCGACAGAGCGCAGGCCGTCAAGCAGCGTGAAATAGAGGATCATCGCCGGTGCGACGCCGAAATTGACGAAGTCGGCAAGGCTGTCCATCTGCTCGCCGAAACGGGTTGTCGACTTGAGGAACCGCGCGACACGCCCGTCGATGCCGTCAAGAAAGGCCGCCAGAATGATCGCGCCAACGGCTAGCTCGAGCCGGCCCTCGATTGCGAAGCGGATGGCGGTAAGGCCCGAGGCGATCGCCAGCAAGGTCAGCAGATTGGGGAAGATGGTTCGCAGCGGAATGTCGCGCAAGCGTGCACCGCGTTCGGCGCCTTCCGGGTCGAATGGCGGAAACGGCGTCTCCACGGCTCACGATACCCGCGTGACCGGCGCAACCGGCGCGCCGTCATACCGCGCAACAACGGTCTCGCCGGCGATTGCAGTCTGGCCCAGCGAAACGCAGACGGCCGCGCCGTCCGGCAGATAGACATCGAGGCGCGAACCGAAGCGGATCAGCCCGAAGCGTTCGCCGGCACCCAGCATCTCGCCTTCGCGCGACCAGCAAACGATGCGGCGCGCGACTAGGCCAGCTACCTGCACGACGCCCAGCGCGCCATGCACGGTCTCGATGACGAGGCTGTTGCGTTCATTTTCGCTCGACGCCTTGTCGAGTTCGGCATTGAGGAATGCGCCGCTCTTGTGGACGGCCCGCGCTATGCGGCCCGCCATTGGCGCGCGGTTTACATGGCAGTTGAAGACGTTCATGAAGATGGAAACGCGCGTGAGCGGAACATTCGCCAACCCCAGTTCACGCGGCGGGATAGCCTGTCCGATGGCGGATATCTTGCCGTCTGCCGGACTGATGACGAAATCCTCGCTGACCGGCGTGACGCGCTGCGGATCACGGAAAAACATCGCGCACCAGATGGTGAGTCCGACGCCCAGCCAGAACAGCGTGTTCGAGAACAAACCCAAGATGAAGGTGACGGCAGCAAAGGCGCCTACAAACTTCCAGCCGTCGCGATGGACGGGTACGAGCGCGCGGCGAATAGAGCCGGTCAAGTCATCGATCTGCATGGTTGCCCCGTTCGGTTGCAGCTTCAAGACGCGCGATTGCGGTAGCAGCAAATGGCGGCGTTGTCACCGGACCGAAAAGCCGCGGCCACACGGAGCAACACATGCGGAAATTACATTTTGTCCATATTGATGGAGATCAAGCCATTGGTCGCACAGGCAAACGACAGTCATGGCATCAACAGCAAGGAGAAGCGACATGTTGAAGCTGATGACTGCAACAACTGCAATGGCCGCGATGTTTGCGATTGCGCTCGTGTCAACACCTGCATCCGCGCAGGATGACAGTGACGATTACCGCGGTTGGCGGCATGGAATGCATGGCTGGATGCCCGGATGGATGGGCGGCGAGGGGCGCGGGCCGATGCGCCGCTTCATGGTCGTCGATGAAAACGACGATGGCCGCATTTCCGACGACGAGGCCGCGGGCCAGCGCGAACTGGTCTTCATCGCAATGGATTCAGATGGCGACGGCGAGCTCACCGAGGAAGAGTTCATGACCGTGCGCATGGGCCGGGGCGAAGGACGCAACGAGGAACGCATGAAGGCCCGGCAGGAAGCCAAGCGGGCCCGCTTCGCTCCCATGGACACCGACAAGTCGGGCAAGGTTTCCAAGGCCGAATTCATGGCCGAGGGCAAGGCCCGCTTCCTTCAGGCCGACGCCGACAAGGACGGCAATGTGACGCCCTGGGAATTCAGGTCGATGCCGCGGCACTGAGGGCCGTCACTCCCCTGCCCGCTGCCCACGCATGACAATGCCAAGCCCGTCGCTTTCGCGGGCTTGGCGCAGCCTTTCCTCGGCCTCGCTCGCCTCGCGCTGGCGGTTCCACATTTCGGCGTACAGGCCCTTCTTGCGCAGCAGCGCGCGGTGGCTGCCCCGTTCGGCGATCTCCCCGGCCTTCAGGACGATGATCTCGTCGGCCGACACGACAGTCGACAGGCGATGCGCGATGACGACGGTGGTGCGATCCTTCGAGACAACATCGAGAGAAGACTGGATTTCCCGCTCGGTATGGGTGTCGAGGGCCGAGGTCGCCTCATCGAGGATCAGGATCGGCGGTGCTTTCAGGAGTGTCCGCGCGATCGCGACGCGCTGCTTTTCGCCACCTGAAAGCTTGAGGCCGCGCTCGCCAACCTCCGTCTTGAAGCCTTTCGGCAGGGTGCGGATGAAGTTTCCGATCTGCGCCATTTCGGCCGCGCGCTCGACTTCGGCATCGCTCGCATCGGTGCGGCCATACCGGATGTTGTAGAGCACCGTGTCGTTGAACAGCACCGTGTCCTGCGGGACCATGCCGATAGCGGCGCGCAGCGATTGCTGCGTCACGTCGCGAATGTCCTGCCCGTCGATGAGGATGCGCCCGCCGGTAACGTCATAGAAGCGGTAGAGCAGCCGGGAGATGGTTGATTTGCCCGCGCCGGACGGCCCGACGATTGCGACCGTCTTTCCCGCCGGCACCTTGAAGGAGACGTTCTTGAGGATCGCGCGGTCGGGGTCGTAGTGAAAATTCACGTTCTCGAAAACGATCTCGCCCTTTTCCACGCGCAAGGGCTTGGCGTTCGGGCTGTCCTTGACCTCCTCCTCGACCTCGAGCAGCGAAAACATCGCCTCGATGTCGGTCAGGCCCTGCCGGATCTCGCGATAGATCATGCCGATGAAGTTGAGGGGGATCGATAGCTGCAAGAGCAGCGCATTGATCAGCACGAAATCGCCGACGGTCTGGGTACCCGCCTGCACCGCAAGGGCCGACATCACCATGCAGGCGCCCATGCCGATGCCAAGGATGACCGCCTGTCCGAAGTTCAGCCAGGCAAGCGACGTCCAGACCTTGGTGGCCGCCCTCTCGTAACGCTCCATCGAGGCGTCGAAACGGTCGGCCTCCCAGCGCTCATTGCCGAAATACTTGACCGTCTCGAAATTCAGGAGCGAATCGACCGCTTTCGAATTGGCGTCGGTATCGCTGGTATTCATGTCGCGGCGAATGCTGATGCGCCAGTCGCTGGCGGCCACCGAGAACCAGACATAGGCCCAGATCATGACCGCGATCACAGCGACATAGGAGAAGCCGAACTGGTACCAGATAACGCCGGCCATGAAGGCGAATTCCACGATGGTCGGCCCGCCGCTCAGGATGGTGAAGCGGACAATGGCTTCGATGCCCTTGGTGCCGCGTTCGATCACTCGCGACAGGCCGCCGGTGCGCCGTTGCAGATGGTAGCGCAGCGACAGCGCGTGCATGTGGCGGAAAACGATGGAGGCGAGCTGGCGCACGGCGTGCTGGCCTACCGATGCGAACATGGCGTCGCGGATCTGGTTGAAGCCGGTCATCAGGACGCGGCCGACATTGTAGGCAACCACCAGCATCACGGGCACAATGAGGAAAGCCGGAAGGATTGACGGAGCGGAATTGGTCCCCGTCAGCGCATCCGTCGCCCATTTGTAGGTGTATGGAACCAGAACGGTCACGATCTTGGCGAGGATCAGGACGAGGAACGCCCAGACCACCCTGCGCTTCAAATCCGGGCGGCCCGTAGGCCACATATAGGGCCAAAGGCTCTGCAACGCCGAAAATGTCTGGTCGCGGTCACCGCTAACATTCATTGCTCCAACTGCCTTCGAAGGCGCAATGGCGGGAGCGGCATCGTCGATCTTGATTTTCCGCATGACGGGACTTTCGTTATTTTGCTGCAACAGCGCCGATGGCGCCGGCCAGCGCCAGGAATGACTGGCGGTTCAGGCGGTAGCGCGAACGCGTCCCTTCCGGCTGGTATTCGACAAGACCCGCCTTTCGCAAAAGTTCGAGGTGTTGCGATACCGTGGATTGGGCAAGGTCGAGCGTGGCGCAAAAATCGCCGCAACAGCAGCATTCGCGTTCCTGCAACTGCCTAACGATCTCAAGGCGGGCCGGGTGGGCAAGCGCCTTCAGCTGGAATGCCAGTTGGTCTGATTTTCCGCCGCAACAGGCAGTTGGTTCTTCCGGTGATTGGGACGTCGTTTCGCGCATGCGGTTCTTTTATCGGTAAATACCGATGAAAGCAACGCCGGTGTGAAAAAAGAAACGGGGCCGAAGCCCCGTTCCTCGCAGCAATTCGCTACCAAGGTCAATTGACGCTGGTCGCGCCGGGAACGTCAAACACCTGGCCCGGATAGATCAGGCTGGGATTCTTGATCTGGTCGCGGTTGGCTTCATAGATCGTGGTGTAGCGCACGCCCTTGCCGAGCATTCGGCGGGAAATGCGCCACAGATTGTCGCCGCGACGGATGATGACCGATGCGCCGGTCCTGATCGGCTCGACCTGTTCCGCAGCCTGTGGCGC
>JBGSJA010000171.1:0-55679 GCA_041742235.1 Salaquimonas sp.
CCGGTCAAGACAACGATCAACATCTCGCATCTGGGCAATGCGAAAGCCAAGGTCACATCGACGGGCATTTCGCTCAAAGCGGCCAACGGACCGAAGGTATATTACGACGAGCGCCTGTCCCACACCATCTACCTCGCCAACATGCCGTAGGCGGCGTACAGGCAAAAGCAAAGGGCCTGCCGGCAACGGCGGACCCTTTGCCGTTCAATTGCGGCTGGAATGGTCCGTTTCCCTCGTCGCGAGAAGCGGATTTGGCAAGCCGGCTCCGGCACTTATGCCGGTGAGGACGGTTACTTCTTCTTCTTGGGCTTTGCCGAAGCTGGCGCTGCCGCCGCCTCCGATTCCTCCAGCACGCGCGTGTAGACGATCTTGTGCAGGTCCGGCTTCTTGTCGATGTTGAAATGGTCGATGTCCCGGCGGCCCGACATGTCGATATTTTCAAGCGTGCCGTTGAAATCGGCCATGGCGTAGAGTGTCTTGTCCTTGTCAGGCTTCCTGATGAAGTAGTTGACGATGGACTTGACGTTGCCGCCCACCTGCGTCGGCACGACGGGGTCGTACATGACCACGTAAGTCACTGGAATGCCGCGCTCGGCCAGGTAAGTCGCCATTTGCGGCGAAACGCCGGCGCCGAGCGAATGACCGATGATGACAATCGGATAGGAAATCTTTTCCTTCTTGCGATGGCGCTCGACGAGTTCCTGTGCCGCCGCATTCCAGCCGCTGTGATTGTAGACGCAGTTTTCGATGCCCATCTTGGTGAATTGCTTGCCCATCTCGTCCATGCCGAGCGAAAATATGTTGGCCAAGCCGCGCCACAGATACACTTCGCCGGGGCGGGTGGGCGTCATTTTCGCGCAGGCCGCTTCCGCGTCTCCGGTTTGAACTGCACCTGCCGCACCAAACGCGATCAATCCCGCCAAGGCTGTAGAAATTGTCCTTCTCACGGTTTTCTCCCTCGTCACAAGTTGTATGCGCGATCCTGCATGCGAGCGAACCCGGCAAGCAGCAAATCTTCCGCCAAAAATGCAATACCGGCAAAGCGGCACTTGAACGTCGATAGCTTTTTCGTTGAAACCTTAACAGCAAAAAAGTGTCAAAACATACTGCATTATTACCCATCAACTTTTTGCAATCCGACAATGCATCGGTTATCGCGAAATAACTTTTGGACATTGATCCGGTTCGGATGTTTTGATTCCGTCGGTCCAAGCGGATGCTTGGAGAATTGCCGAGCACGGTGAGGTAACGTATGGTCGATTCCGGGTCTCTGGCGCAAGTAATTGGGCCACAAGTCGATATCCGGGGGCCGAAGGTCCATTTCCTTGGGAGGCAGCAATGAGCAAGCGTGACGAGTTGATAACCAAATATGCCAAAGACATGAAAGACAAGTGCGGTGTTTCGGCCGACATGGATCTTCTCAAGAAGGTGGTGATCGGTTGTGGTCCGACCATTTACCGCGATGATTCATCCACCGTATCGGGTACCGACAAAGAAGAAGTCGCGCGAATCCGCTCGAACTTCCTCATCAAGAAACTCAAGCTCAAGGATGGACCTGATCTTGACGCCGGTATCGCGGCGATCAACGAGCAGTACGGAAAGTCGAACCGCAACAAGTACCGTGCGGTCTTCTACTACCTGCTGGTGAAACACTTCAAACGCGAAAGCGTCTATGCCTGATCTGGCCGGGGGGCACATCAACCATAGGGGAAGTCAATGACTCGAATTTTCAAGGCAACCGCAGCGGGAGCGATGCTGCTGGCGGCTGCAGGATGCACGACAACGGAACGCGGTGCGGCGGTTGGCGCCGGCACGGGCGCAGTCATCGGCGCCGTGGCCACCGGCAATGTCAAGGGCGCTGCGGTCGGTGGCGCGATCGGAGCAGTGGCGGGAGCGCTCATCGGCAAGTCACTGTCGCCCGGATACTGCGTCTATCGAGACCGCTACGGCCGCCGCTACGAGGCACGCTGCTGAGCTGCGACTGCGGCGCCAGGCCCGAGCATGGAACAGGCGCGGCCTGCAAAACCGGGCCGCGCTTCTTTGCGTATGATAACCAACGGAGGGCATCATGCGCACCATTCTTGCAACCATCCTTGTTGTATTGTCCGTAGCGCCTTCTGCTGCGCAGCAAGTGGCCGAGCGCCTGACATGCGAGCAGTTGATCCGGTATTTCGAGACAAACCGCGTGATCTACAAGACCGTGAACGGGAAGATCCTCCCCGTAAAGGTGGGCATTCCGATACGGCAGTCGCGCGGCTTGAGTTGCGGGCCGAACAACTACCAGCGCCGCACCGCCAGCGCCCGCACCACCGACAAGACGCGATGCATCTATGCGGTGTATTGCCAGGGCTTCAACGACGACCGCCTTTTCAAGAACCAGTGAATGGCGCTGCGCCCGCTTGTCTATTTGAAGGTCGCGAGCTCATTATAGGTCTGGCCGTCGCGCCACATCACCACCGGCGTTCCGTCCGCCAGCGTGCCTGAGAAATAGTGCATGCCGTCGCGGTTCATGGTCGCTACGACCGTTGTCTTGTCCTTGGCCTTCAATTCGAACTTGGCGTCATACCCGGTGAACGAGTAGCCGAGCGCCCAGGCGGCTGCCTGCGCGATCTGCGGGTTTGAACACCCCTTGAGCTTGACGTTGCCGGTATCGTTGCCCTTGCCCTGTTGCATGAAGAAGCCATTGAGACCGATCTGGCAACCACAATTCGGGTTGCCGTCGGTGATCGTCCAAACGCCCTTGATGTCGCCCTCGGAGCGCACCGTGGACTGGGCAATGCCGCCGGCAACTGCCGAACCAAGGCCGCCGCCGACCAGGCCTCCGACCATCTGCATCGCTCCGCGGCCAACCGCCTTGCCGGTATCCTTGACGACCGCCTCGCCAAAGTCCGCACCCTTGGCCGGTTTGGCCGGCGGGCCGGCGGCTATCTGGATGGCGCATTGTGCCGGGTTTGCGGCCTTCGGATCTGCATAGGCGAGCGCTGCACCGGAACCATCCCTGGCGGCGGTATCGGCTGCTGCTCCTGCCGTACCTGAAGCAGCCGCAACTTCCGGCGACGCCGTCGTTGCGGGTGCGCTGGACAGCGTTTCATCGACGCCCCCGCCAGAAGAAGTGCACGCGGCGGCGATGGCTGCAGTCAGGCAAAGCACGACGGTTGAATACGGATTGCGCATGATACCCCCCCCTTAACGAAAGGTAAAATTTAAGCCGCAAACTGTGCGCTTTGCAACGATCCGTTGGTATAAAGAAAGCCTATTTTCCGACTCTGCTAACCTTGTCGCTTAGCAAGACCGAAATTTCCCGGCGGTATGGTTCTCTCACGGTCGGGTGTTACCGGCCCGAAGGAGCAGACATGAGCAAGTCAAGGCAGGTTCTGAAATCAATGACACGCGGCATCGGCCTGCCGTTTCTCGCCACAGTAATTTCCGTGGCGGTGATTGGCGGCATCATCAACGTTTAATCACCTGGCCGAGACAAGCCGGCTGTCGCGCAACTGCCCGTGCCGCTGAAGGATGGGATAGGCAACCGCGGCGAACAGAGTGTTGATCTCGCGCAGGCTCCTGACAATTTCCAGATGCAGGTCGCTGGTCTCGATACTGGCTTCCGAACCGGCCTGCAGCCTTTTCAGATGCGACTGCCTGCTCTGCCGCTCCAGCGTTCGCATCCTGTCCTTCTCCATGATCAATTGCCGGGCAGATTCAATATCGCCTGAAACCAGCACGTTCAGCGCCAGTTGCATGTTTGCCATGACCCGGTCGTGCAGGCTGGCAAGCTCGCACCAGCCCTCGGCCGAAAAGTTGCAATCTTTCTTGTGCTTGTCCGCCACCATAACAAGAAGCGACTTGATGATGTCGCCAGCCCTTTCGAGGTTGATCGCAAATCCGGATAATTCGAAACCCCGCGCTGCCTGATCTTCCTCGCTGGCATCGCGGCTCACTTCCGCAAGATAGAGCTTTATACTCGAATGTACGGCATTGACTTCGCGGTCCAGCCGCTTCAACCGCTCCACCTGGTCCTGGTCGAAGTCTTTGAACAGACCCATCACGGGCCGCAGCATTACTTCGACAAGTTGCGCCATTCGCAAGACCTCGCGCGTGGCGCTTGCGAGCGCAAGGTGGGGGGAAGCCATCACCGAGCGGTCGAGCGCGCTTCCCGGGCGCAGCCATTCGGCGGCCGTGTCTGCTTCGGGCTTTTCAGGCAAAAGGCGGACAAGGAGACTGGAAAGCGGGCGGACAAGCGGCAGGCAAAGGATTGCCACCACGAAGTTGAATCCCAGATGCAGGTTGACGATTACTGCGGCTGCACCTTGTTCGACAACGAAGGGCGGCAACTCGATGAACCGCAAGGCGGCAAGCACGACCAACGCCGCGCCACCACGCAGCAAGAAATTTCCCGCCGGAAGCCTGCGGCCCCGCGCCGCAAGACCGCGCGTCAACCAGACGGCGACCAGGCTGCCGCCGAGATTGGCGCCAAGCGTCATGGATATGGCCGCATCCAGCCCAAGCGCGCCTTTGGCAACAAGCGCCAGGATCAAAAGCACGGTGGCGACGGAAGAATGCAGCAGAAAGGCGAGAGCAGCCCCGAACATGAACGCGGTCAAATAGTCTTTTTCAAGCCATGCGGCAATCATTGGCATCAACCGCGCGTCCTTGAGGGGAGCCACGGCCTCGCCGATCATTCGCAGGGACACAAGTACAAAGGCGACACCGAGAAACACGCGCCCGATCTGGCGAACCGAGCGGTGTTCGAATTTGAGGAACATCCATCCGCCGGTGGCCAAAAGAAACGGAATGAACCAGGTCAGATCAAGCGACAGGATGCTGACGACCACCGCGGAACCGGCATCCGCGCCAAGAAGCAGGGCAATTCCGCCGGAAGCGGCGAGCATTCCATTGGCGGCAAAATTCGATGCCAGGACAGCCGCTGCCGTGGAACTCTGCAGGATCACCGCCATGGCCGCGCCGAGCACCGCCGCAGAGGCGACACCGCGCGAGGGATCGGAAATCGCGCGCCGCAACACCGGACCGGATGCCCGCTCGACCCCGGTGCGCACCATCCGCACGGAATAGAGCAGCAGCATGGTTGCTCCGGCCATGTGGATCAGGATTAGCGGCGCGTTCAATTCAGTTTACTCCAACCTCCCGGACGGGGGCCGAACAAGCGCGCGAACAACGCGCCAATCGGCACAATGCCAAGCCTTTGACAAAGTTCCACAAAGTAAACGGAGCCGGTTCGACATGGTTCAGACATGCCGGAAGTGAAAACGCACTTTGTGCGGTTTTTGGAATGCGGAGTCGCTATTGGCCCGCCAGCGCCAACACACTGGCCGGGGAATAGTGGACCGTGACGGTATCGCCCACCTTTGCCGGTGGTCGCGAAGGGTCATTGAAGGTATCGAGCCATATCTGGTCCTCGGCCAACTTCATCCGGATACGGATTACCGAACCCATGAAATCGACAGCGGCGATGCGCCCTTCAAAGTGGTGATCTCCCGCGCGCTTGTCGAGGCGAAGCGCTTCCGGGCGGAGCGCCAACGTGACTTTGTCACCATCCTTGCCTGTAGCGGGGAGCGTCAGTCCGGGGAATGTTGTGCCGCCGGCCCTGACAATTCCCTTGGCGAGGTTTTCCACCGTGCCGGGAAGGGTGCTGAGCGTGCCGACGAACGATGCAACGAACGGCGTAGCGGGGCGGTTGTAGACATCGAATGGGGTTCCGATCTGCTCGATCCGGCCTTCATTCATCACCATCACCCTGTCCGACATCGAAAGCGCTTCTTCCTGGTCGTGGGTGACGAAAATCGTGGTGATGCCCAATTCCTTCTGGATCGCACGGATTTCCTGGCGAAGCGAGACCCGGATCTTGGCATCGAGCGCGGAAAGCGGCTCGTCGAGAAGCAGGACTCCTGGCCGGGGCGCAATCGCGCGGGCGAGCGCAACGCGCTGCTGCTGGCCACCCGAAAGCTGCCATGGGTATCGATCGGCAAGGTTCGGCAGCTTGATGAGCGCCAGCATCTCCTCGACCCGCGCGGTGATCTTCTGCGAGGGTTCGCCTGCCACCTTGAGGCCGAAGCCGATATTCCCCGCCACCGTCATGTTCGGAAACAGGGCATAGGATTGGAACACCATGCCGATCTTGCGCTGGCTCGGCTTGAGGTTGGTCACGTCCGCCCCGCCGATACGGATCTGGCCGGAACTGGGGGTTTCGAACCCTGCGATCATGCGCAGGATGGTTGTCTTGCCGCAGCCCGACGGCCCGAGGAACGAAACGAACTCGCCATGATCCACCGCAAGGTCGGCCTGCCGCACGACCAGCGTCTGCCCGAAGGACTTGCTGATGCCGGATAGTTCGAGGAATGGTCTGTCGGCCATCAGGTCTTCACCGGGGTCGCTGGTTTGGGCGCGGCGCGGGCTATGAGCTGGATGAGGCCCATGCAAGCCCAGGTGATTCCGAAAGCGATGACCGCCAGCGCTGCCGGCTCATAGGCCCGGTTCGCGCCAAGCAATTGCATGTACGGCCCGAATGCCGGGCGGTTGAGGAGCGCGGCCATGGTGAACTCGCCGATCACGATTGCGAAGGTCAGGAAGGCGCCGGACAGGACCGCGACGATGACGTTCGGCAGGATAATGCGGGCAAGGATTGTCGCCCAGCCTGCGCCAAGACTTTGCGCAGCTTCCGTAAGCGTCGCCACGTCGATCGTGCGCAGGCCGGTATCTACGGCGCGGTACATGTAGGGCAGGGCAAGCGTGGCATAGCCGAACATCAGCAGGATGTTCGTGCCAGTCGCAGACCCCGTGAGCGGCAGGAAGCTCGAAGTGTTGTAGAGCCGGATATAGCCGAAGACGATAACGATCGCCGGAATGACCAGCGGCAACAGGGTGATGAACTCGATCCATGGCCGGAGCTGCGGCAGTTTCAACCGCACCCAATAGGCAGTCGGGACCACCAGCAGGACCCCGAATGCAATGGTGAAAAGCGCCATGACAACGGAATAAGTGAAGGTCTCCTGGAAACGGCTGTCGGCGAAAACCCGCGCATAGGCATCGAATGAATACTCACCGCGTCGCGCCTTTAGCGAGAAGTTCAGCATCCCCGCCAGCGGAAGCAGAAAATAGAGCATGCCGAAAATGACGGCCCCCCAAGCCCACATGCGGCTCATTTCAGCCACCGTTCGCTGCGGGTGCGCAACACGATGTAGATGGCGTTGGCAATTCCGGTGATGACGATCATGCCGAAGGCGAGCGCATAGCCGAGGCGCGGATCGCCTAGCACATCGCCCCTGATCTGGCTGAAAAGCGTGATCGGCACCAGCGAGAAAGCCGGGCCGGCGAGAGCGAAGGCCGTGGCCACGGCGCCAAATGCATTGGCGAACAGCAGCGCGAAAGTGCCAAGCAGCGACGGCATCAGGATCGGCAGCGCCACCATGCGCCAGTATTGCGCGCCGCTGGCCCCCAGGATCGATGCCGCTTCCTTCCACTCACGCTTCAACCCGTCCAGCGCCGGCGTTATGATGAGGATCATCAGCGGTATCTGGAAGAAAAGGTAGACGATCACGAGACCGTAATAGCTGAGCAGGTTGAAGCCCATTGCCCGCAGGTCAAGGCCCAGTTGCGTCTTCAGGAAAACCGTCACCAGACCGAGCGGGCCGAGCGTGGCGAGAAAGGCGAAAGCGAGCGGAACGCCGGCGAAATTCGATGCGACCCCGGAAAAGGTGAGCAGCGGTCCGCGAAGCCATTGCGGCAGCCCGCCCAACACAACGGCAGCAGCCATGGCGTAGCCGATGGCGCAGCCCAGAAGCGCCGAGATCACGCTGATCTTGATGGAGGTCCAGTAGGCGGTGCGGATCAGTTCCGTGTTGAGTCCGCGAATGTTGGCGAACGTGAAGCCGCCGTCTGCCGACTCGAACGCGCCGATCACGATGCGCATTGTCGGCAAGATCAGGAAAAGCATCACGAAGACGAGGAACGGCACGATGCCGAGCCAATGCAAAGGCAGCTTGCGCCGCGCGGTTGCGCCAGTGTTTGCTGTTGCCGGTTGCATCCCCATGGTCCCCGGTCCTGTTCCGGACATTTGCTTCCGGTTGGAATACCCGCCCCGGCCTGTGCCGGAGCGGGCAGTATCGACAGTTTACTGGACGTTCGCGCCGACGACGCTGTCCCAGCCTTTCGTTACGGCTGCATTGTTCGCGTCAACTTCCTCAAGCGTCGGGAAATATGCCGCTTCGTAGGAAGCCGCCGGCGGCAGGGCATCGATCAGGTCCTGCGGAATCTTGCCAGCCTTGACCATTGCGTTGAAGCGGGCCGGGTGGCAGTAGCCCTTGAGCCACAGAAGCTGGCCCTCATCCGAATAGAGATGCTCCATCCACAGCTTGGCTGCGTTGGGGTGAGGCGCATAGGCCGAGATCGCCTGGACATAGACGCCTGCCTGGATGCCGGTCTTGGGCACGACGACTTCAACCGGCGGGTTGCCGGCGAGCGTGTCACGCGCTGCAAGCGCATTGTAGTCCCACATGATGACGATCGGCGTTGCGCCTTGCGCCAGCGTGCCGGCCTTGCCGATCACCGGAACGAAATTGCCGGCCTTGTTGAGTTCGGCGAAGAAGGCGAGGCCTGCCTTGCCGGCGTCCGCCCCTGCCTTGGCGCCCTTGCCGAGGCCTGCCGCGTGCACGGCCAGGATTGCCTGGTTGGAAGCGCGCGGATCGCCTGCGAGTGCGACCTGGCCTTTGTATTCGGGCTTCAATAGGTCGGCCCAGTCGGCGGGCGGGTTGGCTACGAGATCCTTGTTAACAAGGAAGCCCATCACGCCGTAGTAGTCGCCATACCAATGGCCGTCGGCATCCTTGATGTTGTCCGGGATTTCGTCCCACGTCGATACCTTGTAGGGCATCGTCAGGCCCTCGGCCTTGGCCAAAGGACCGAAGGCAAGGCCGACGTCAAGAACGTCCGGCGCCTGCGGGCCCTTGTTGTCCTTGTTCGCTTTCACTGCCTCGATTTCGTCGGCCGAACCCGCATCAGGGTTGAGTTCGTTGACCGTGATTTCAGGATATTTCTTCTTGAAGGCGTCGATGACGGCGCCGTATCCGCACCAGTCATGTGGCAAGGCGATGGTTGAGACCATGCCTTCGGCCTTTGCCGCGGCCACGAGTTCATCCATGTTCTGGCTGAATGCCGCGCCTGCAAAAGACGCAGAGACCATCGCCGATGCTGCGAGCATGGCTGTAATTTTGCGAAGACGTTTCATTGGTTGTTTCCTCGGTTGCCGCCGGTCAGGCGTTCGGTTTTCGTCCATGGGCGGGTCCGATTGCCCGGTTCCGCATGGCCATTCGCCTGTCTTCGACCGTAGTTACCCCCAGCCGAAGACAATCCCATTTCAGCATTCCGCGCAATAGCAGTGACTGGGGCGCAGAAGTGAATTGCGGTTCGCCGCCGCCGGAGAGGCGAGGCTTCCACATGTGGGTCTTCGCACCGGGTCAATGTCGGGATTATGACGGACGTTCGGGATATCGCGGGCCTTGCGCAGGATAAGCTTTGCCGTCAGAAACTTGCGGATGATCGACAAACTCGAATTGTTCATGGCGCTGGCGCGAGAAAAACACTTCGGCCGCGCTGCGCAGGAGTGCAACATAACGCAGCCCTCGCTCTCGGCTGCGATCAAGCAGCTTGAGGAGCAGCTGGGCGTCATGCTGGTGCGGCGTGGCGCGCGCTACCAGGGCTTGACGCCCGAAGGCCAGCGCGTACTCGAATGGGCGCGGCGCATCGTTGGCGATACCCGTACCATGCGCGAGGAAATGCGGGCCGCCAGAAGCGGTCTCGCCGGACATGTACGCATTGCCGCGATTCCAACGGCGCTGGCGATGATCCCGGAATTGACGACGCCGATCCGCGAAAAGCACCCGGACGTTACCTTCACGATCCTGTCCCATACCTCAATCGAAGTGTTGACGCTGCTCGAAAACCTCGAGATCGACGCCGGCATTACCTATCTCGACAACGAGCCGCTTGGCCGGGTTGCGTCGGTGCCGCTCTACGTCGAGCGCTACCAGCTCATCACATCGGCCGGCAGTACCTTTGCCGACCGCAAGCAGGTGACATGGAAGGAAGCCGCCAGCCTGCCGCTTTGCCTGTTGACACCCGACATGCAGAACCGGCGCATCATCAACCAGCACATCTCAGAGGCCGGTGCGCAAGCGCATACGACCCTGGAATCGAACTCGATGATTGCGCTGTTTTCCCACATCAAGACCGGAAAGTGGGCGAGCATCATGCCGCTGAACCTGGTGAAGACACTTGGGCTTGCCGAACCGGTCCGCGCCATCCCGATAGTCGAACCCGATGTCGGCCACACGGTCGGCCTTGTTGTCGCCCACCGCGAGCCGCATACGCCAATTGTTTCGGCGCTGATGCATTTTGCCCGCGCCGTGTCGACGCTTCCTGACAAATCCGGTTCGGAATATTGATAGAAAACGCCTATCGATTCACGGATCATCGGAATTGATCGCGTAGCCGTGGCCGTTATCATTACCGGGCGTCACAGCGAAGGGAGAGTCGCGTGCAAACTTCAGCTGAAACGCTGGCCGAGAGCGTTGGCACAATCGTAGCGCGGCACAGCCGCCGTGAAGGGCCGCTGCTGCCGATCCTGCATAATGTGCAGGAAGAGTTCGGCCATATACCTTCCGAGGCGCTGCCCGTTATCGCCAGGGCGCTCAATTTGAGCCGTGCGGAAGTCCATGGCGTCGTAAGCTTCTATCATGACTATCGTACCCAGCCTGCAGGCAGGCATGTGCTGAAAGTCTGCCGGGCGGAAGCCTGCCAGTCCATGGGCGGCGAGGCAATCGCCGCGCAGCTTAAGCGCGCCTTGGGTGTCGCCTTCGGACAAACATCGGCGGATGGTTCGGTGACGCTGGAAAAGGTCTATTGCCTCGGCCTGTGCGCCTGTGCGCCCGCAGCGATGCTCGACGGCAAGGTCATCGGCCGTCTCGACGGGCGCAAGGTGGAAGCGATCGCCAGGACGGTGCGCGCATGACGGTCACGGTTTTCATTCCCCGCGATTCCTTCGCGCTGGCGCTCGGCGCAAACGAGTTTGCCGCCGAACTTGCCCGGCAGGCTGCGGCGCGCGGCTCGGACATTCACATCGTGCGAAACGGCTCGCGTGGCATGGCCTGGCTCGAGCCGCTGGTGGAAGTCGCGACGCCGGCAGGCCGCATCGGTTACGGCCCGGTCGAGGTATCGGACGTTTCCTCGCTTTTCGATGCGGGTTTTCTGGAAGGCGCCGCGCATGCGAAATGTATCGGCATTGTCGACGATCACGAATTCATCAAGCGCCAGACGCGCCTGACCTTCGCGCGCTGTGGCATCACGGACCCGCTATCGATATCCGACTACGAAGCCCATGGCGGCCTTGCCGGCCTCAAGCGCGCCATCGCCATGCGGCCGGATGAAATTGTCACGGAAGTCACGCAGTCCGGCCTTCGCGGCCGTGGCGGCGCGGGATTTCCGACCGGCATCAAGTGGAAGACGGTGCTGGAAGCGGCGGGTCCGCGCAAATACATCGTCTGCAACGCCGACGAGGGCGACAGCGGCACATTCGCCGACCGCATGATCATGGAAGGCGATCCCTTCGTCTTGATCGAGGGCATGGCCATTGCCGGCATCGCGACGGGCGCGACAAAGGGCTACATCTATATCCGCTCCGAATATCCGGGCGCCATCGTCACGATGGAAGAGGCCATCGTCATTGCCCGCAAGCATTCGATTCTCGGCACATCGGTATTGGGTTCGGGCTTTGCCTTCGACATGGAAGTGCGGGTCGGCGCCGGCGCCTATGTCTGCGGCGAGGAAACCTCGCTCCTCAACAGCCTGGAAGGCAAGCGCGGCGTCGTTCGCGCCAAACCGCCGCTGCCGGCGCATCAGGGCCTGTTCGGCAAGCCGACCGTCATCAACAATGTCATTTCGCTCGCCTCTGTGCCCGTGATCCTTGAAAAGGGTGCGGAACGTTACCGCGACTTCGGCATGGGCCGTTCGCGCGGGACGATCCCGATCCAGATCGCCGGAAATGTTCGCCATGGCGGCCTGTTCGAAACCGCATTCGGCCTGACCCTCGGCGAGATCGTCGACAACATCGCCGGCGGCACGGCCACCGGCCGGCCGGTGCGCGCGGTGCAGGTCGGCGGACCGCTCGGCGCCTATTTCCCGCGCGAAATGTTCAACACGCCCTTTGACTATGAAGCATTCGCCGCCAAAGACGGGCTGATCGGCCATGCCGGCATTGTCGTATTCGACGAAAGCGTCGATATGCTGGCGCAGGCGCGGTTCGCCTTCGAATTCTGCGCCATCGAAAGCTGCGGCAAGTGCACGCCATGCCGGATCGGTTCTACCCGCGGCGTCGAAGTTACCGACAAGATCGCGGCCGGAATTGATCCGGATGCCCAAGTCGCGCTGATCACCGACCTTTGCAACACCATGAAATTCGGCTCGCTCTGCGCGCTGGGCGGCTTCACGCCGTATCCAGTGATGAGCGCGCTCAAGCATTTCCCCGAAGATTTCCGGCCATCGCGCGTGGCCGAGGCAGCGGAGTAGGACCATGGGTCTCGTTTCCGAAATCGACTACGGCACGCCGGCATCCCGGGCCGAGAAAACGGTCACGCTGACCGTCGACGGCTTCGAGGTGACGGTGCCGGAAGGCACGTCGATCATGCGCGCCTCCATGGAGGCAGGCATCGCCATTCCGAAGCTCTGCGCAACCGACATGGTGGATGCATTCGGCTCCTGCCGCCTGTGCCTCGTCGAGATCGAGGGCAGGGCGGGCACGCCGTCTTCCTGCACCACGCCCGTTGCGCCCGGGATGGTCGTTCATACCCAGACCGGCAAGCTCAAGGACATCCGCCGCGGCGTAATGGAACTCTACATCTCCGACCATCCGCTCGATTGCCTCACCTGCGCGGCCAATGGCGACTGCGAATTGCAGGACATGGCTGGCGCGGTTGGCCTTCGCGACGTGCGCTACGGCTATGGGGGCGACAACCACGTGAAGGCGCGCGACACGTCCGGCGAGGGCAACGCACTGTGGATGCCGAAGGACGAGAGCAATCCCTATTTCACCTACGATCCTTCCAAGTGCATCGTCTGCTCGCGTTGTGTTCGCGCCTGCGAGGAAGTGCAAGGCACCTTTGCGCTGACAATCGAGGGCAGGGGCTTCGACAGCCGCGTTTCCCCCGGCATGCATGAAAGCTTCCTGTCGTCGGAATGCGTCTCTTGCGGCGCCTGCGTACAGGCTTGCCCTACTGCGACGCTGACCGAGAAGTCCGTCATCGAGATCGGCCAGCCCGAGCATTCCGTCGTCACCACTTGCGCCTATTGCGGCGTCGGCTGCTCCTTCAAGGCGGAGATGCGCGGCGAGGAACTGGTGCGCATGGTGCCGTTCAAGGACGGCAAGGCCAATCGCGGTCATTCCTGTGTCAAGGGCCGGTTCGCCTATGGCTATGCCAGCCACAAGGACCGCATCCTCAACCCGATGATACGCGAGAAGATCACCGATCCCTGGCGTGAAGTGTCGTGGGACGAGGCCTTCGGTCATGTCGCCTCGGAGTTCCGGCGCATCCAGAAGCAATACGGCAAGGGCGCGGTCGGAGGCATTACCTCCTCGCGCTGCACCAACGAGGAGACCTACCTCGTTCAGAAACTGGTGCGCGCCGGTTTCGGCAACAACAATGTCGATACATGCGCGCGCGTTTGCCATTCGCCGACAGGCTACGGGCTGAAGCAGACTTTCGGCACTTCCGCCGGCACGCAGGACTTCGACAGCGTCGAGCACACCGACGTGGTGATCCTCATCGGCGCCAACCCGACCGACGGGCATCCGGTATTCGCCTCGCGCCTCAAGAAGCGCCTGCGCGCCGGGGCAAAGCTGATCGTGATTGACCCGCGCCGCATCGACCTCGTGCGCACGCCGCATGTGGAAGCCGCGCACCATCTGCCGCTGCTGCCGGGCACCAATGTCGCGGTGCTGACGGCGCTTGCCCATGTGATCGTGACCGAGGGCCTTCACGCGGAAGCCTTCATTCGCGAGCGCTGTGACTGGAGCGACTTCGAGGAATGGGCGTCTTTCGTGTCGCTTGAGAAGAACAGCCCGGAAGTCGTTGAAAAACTTACTGGTGTTCCGTCACAATCCGTTCGTGAGGCAGCGCGCCTCTTCGCCACTGGCGGCAATGGCGCGATCTATTACGGCCTCGGCGTCACCGAGCACAGCCAGGGCTCCACCACGGTGATGGCAATTGCCAACTTGGCCATGGTGACCGGCAATATCGGCCGGCCGGGCGTAGGTGTGAACCCGCTGCGCGGGCAGAACAACGTGCAGGGCGCCTGCGACATGGGTTCGTTCCCGCACGAATTGCCGGGATACCGCCACGTCTCAGACGAGGCGACCCGCGACATCTTTGAAAAGCTGTGGGACGTCAGGATCGAAGACGAACCCGGCCTGCGCATCCCCAACATGCTGGACGCCGCCGTCGATGGCACGTTCAAGGGCATCTATATCCAGGGCGAAGACATCTTGCAGTCCGATCCCGACACCAGGCACGTCTCGGCCGGGCTTGCGGCGATGGAATGCGTCGTGGTGCATGACCTTTTCCTGAACGAAACGGCAAACTACGCGCATGTCTTCCTGCCCGGCTCGACCTTCCTCGAAAAGGACGGGACGTTCACCAATGCCGAGCGGCGCATAAACCGCGTCCGCCGCGTGATGAAGCCGAAGAACGGCCTTGCCGATTGGGAAGTCACGCAGAAGCTGGCGCAGGCGATGGGCGCGAACTGGTCGTACACGCATCCCTCGCAGATCATGGCGGAGATCGCCGCGACGACACCGAGCTTTGCAGGCGTGAGCTACGAATTGCTGGAACGTGACGGCTCGGTGCAGTGGCCCTGCAACGAAAAGGCGCCGCACGGCACGCCGGTCATGCATATCGGCGGATTCGTGCGCGGCAAGGGCCGCTTCATGATCACTGAATATGTGGCGACCGATGAGCGCACCGGCCCGCGCTTCCCGCTGCTGCTGACCACGGGGCGCATCCTTTCGCAGTACAATGTCGGGGCGCAGACGCGCCGCACCGCCAACGTCGTTTGGCACGAGGAAGACCTGCTGGAGATCCATCCGCACGACGCCGAACAGCGCGGAATCCGCGAAGGTGATTTCGTCCGACTCACCAGCCGTTCGGGCGAAACGACCCTTCGCGCAACCGTGACGGATCGCGTGGCGCCGGGGGTGGTCTACACGACCTTCCATCACCCGGACACGCAGGCGAACGTGATTACCACGGACTTTTCCGACTGGGCCACAAACTGCCCGGAATACAAGGTTACGGCCGTTCAGGTTTCGCCCTCCAACGGTCCTTCGCAATGGCAGGTCGAATACGAGGAACTGTCGAGAAAGGCCCGCCGCATAGAACACGTGGCCGAACCGGCGGAGTGACATGAGCATTCCCTCGCACCGCTCCGTCTCCCGTATTGCCTGGCGCAATGGCGCGCCAAGCACGGGAACGCGCACGGTACCCGAAGAAACGCCGCTGGCGCTCAGCTTCGGCGGTTCGACCTTCGCGGTGATGATGGGAACGCCTGCCGACCTCGAGGATTTCGCTGTCGGCTTCTGCCTCAACGAAGGTATTGCATCCGATCTTTCCGATATCCTTTCCGTCACGCCGGTCGAGACCGATGGAGGCGTCGATCTGCAGATCGACCTCGCCGGCGATGCAGCCGAAGCACTGACGAAACGCCGGCGCGCAATGGCCGGGCCCGTGGGTTGCGGGCTTTGCGGCGTCGAAAGCATCGAGGCCGCATTGCGCAAGCCACCTGTTTTTGCCGGTGCGCCGCTGACGCTGGCGCCAGCGGATATCAGCGACGCTGTTGCCTCCCTTGCCGGGCGGCAGCCGCTTCATGCGATGACGCATGCGGTTCATGCCGCAGGGTTTTTCGTGCCCGGCAAAGATATTGTAGCCGTGCGCGAGGATGTCGGCAGGCACAATGCGCTCGACAAGTTGTGCGGCGCGCTTGCCCGTTCCGGCAGGAATGGCGCAACCGGCGCGATTGTCGTCACCAGCCGTGTTTCGGTGGAGATGGTGCAAAAGACCGCCGCCTGCGGCAGTTCGTTCATTCTTGCGGTTTCGGCGCCGACAGCACTGGCCGTTCGCGCTGCCGAGAACGCAAACATCACTTTGGTCGCGCTCGTGCGCGGCGCCGATTTTGATGTCTACACCCACGAGGACCGGATTGTTACGGGAGTCCGCGCGCATGTCGCCTGAAAAGACCATCCGCATGGCGAACCAGATCGCCACATTCTTTCGCAGCCAGGGCGGCGAGGAAGCAGTCGCGGGCGTCGCGGAGCACATCAACAGTTTCTGGGAGCCGCGAATGCGCGCTCAGCTTTTCCAGTTGATCGAAGCTGGCGAGAAAGGCTTCGATCCGGCAATCAACAGCGCCTTGCCGATGATACGCCGCCCGAAGGCATCCGCTGACGCCTGATTGGCCGGTCAGGCTGCGCTCTCGGCCGGCGGCGCGGCCTTCAGTTCGTCCGCCGGAGGCTTGAGCGGACGCAAGGCATGACCCTCGGGATCGTTCGCCAGATGGATAATCCGGTCGTAGAACCCGCCGTCGCGCCCGGGACGGCCGATATTGACAATCGCCGATCCGGTGAGCTCGCGTTCCATCATCGACATGACCCGCTTGCGTACGTCGCCCTCGAACAGGTCGAGCGCTTCGCTGATCATAACCCATTTCGGCTTGTGCAGGCCGAGCCGCGCGAAGGCAAGCAGGCGTTGTTCCTCCTCGCTAAGTTCCCTGTCCCATCGCGAATGGCGGTCCAGTGAACCGGCGAGGCGGCCAAGGTCCATGCGCACCAGAGCAGCCGTCAACTCGCTGTCGCCGAATGTCGTCGCGGGCCGGGGGTAGGAAAGAACCTCGCGCAGCGTGCCCGGCGGGAAATAGGGTGTGCGCGGCATGAAGCTGACCGGTTCGTCCGCAGGCAGGGTGATCCTGCCGCTGCCCCATGGCCAAAGCCCGGCGACGGCCCGGAAGAACATCGCCCGGCCTGCTCCCGGCGCACCGTTGATGAGAAGACGTTGGCCCGGCAGAACCTCCACCAGCGCATCCTCGATCTTGGTGCAGGCGCCCGGCGTCGAGACCTTCACGCCCTCGAATATAAGCTTGTTTTCCCTTCCCTCGACGATTTCGATCCGCTTCTCGACCTCGTGCAGCACATCGGTCATCTTTACGGCGGTCCTGAAATCGGCGACCCGCAGCAAGGTTGCGCGGAAATCGGCAATTCCGCCGATATTGTTGATGAACCAGCGCAGCGATTCATGCACCTGGTTGAATGCCCCTACCGCCATCATGAGGCCGCCGAAGGTGAGGTTCCCGGAGAAGTAGGCCGGAGCCGCGATGATGAACGGTGCGACCACGGTCATCCAGCCGTAACCGGCCGTTACCCAGGTGAGGTTCGTGACCGCGCGGACGATCTGCCTTGTCGCCTGCAACACCGAGTTCAGATCGATCTCGATCCGCCGCCGCTCGTCTGCTTCGCCTGCCGCCAATGAAATGGCGTCAAGATGCTCGTTGGCATGCATCAGCGAGAAACGAAGTTCCGCCTCGCGCGCATATTTGTTGCCGTTGAGTGCGACGAGCGAGCGGCCGACCATCCAGCTTATCCATGATGCCGTGCCGGCATAGAGAAACGCTGCCCATACCATGTAGCCGGGTATCTCGATCCTCGTGCCGGAAATGGTTATGGCGAAATCTGCCGAAAGCGCCCAGAGCACGCCGACGAAACTTGCAAGAAGGATGCTCGCCTGCAGGAGGCCGACGCCGAGATCGGTGGTCAGATCGACGAGGTGGCGCGAATCCTCATGGATCCGCTGGTCGGGATTGGCGCCGATTGCGCCGGCACTGGCAAGGCGGAATGCCCTGCGAGGCTGCATCCATTCTCCCAGCAGGTCGCGCGTCAGGCCCTCGCGCAGCCTGAGCCGGATCATCTGGTTGAAGAATGCCTGCATGACGTTGAGGATCAGCAGTCCGCCGGCGATCCAAACGAAAATGCCGAGCTGGTGGATGAATGCGTCGAGATCGCGCCTTTCCATCGCGTCGTAGAATGGCTTGTTCCACTGATTCAGAATGATCTGTCCGTAGGCGGTGGCAAGGATCACCAGCAGGATGCTGATAGCGTAGAGCAGGATCCTGTTTCGCAAGGGCGAGGCCCAGAGCGCTGCGGACATCATTCTTGCCTGCGAACGGAAACTGCGTTCAAAAGCCGCTTTCACATCGTTCGCCTGATCCTGCACCCTGTCTCCCACCCAATTCGCCCGCGCAACAGCGCCGCCACTTCCCTCATTGCGCAAACCCGCCTTTCGCAAGTTGCGCGGCGACGCCACGAATTTCAACACCTAATGTCCGAAGTTAACGATCAACTTCCTTTCTGCGCCGTTGCCGATGCGTCATGAAAATTGCCGTGGGCGCGTTGTCTTTCCAATGCCGATCGATAGAGTGAAGCGAAGAGTATCCGGGCCTTGCCTCATCTTGGCGCCGGCGCCAGCAGGTGGGATCGGGATCAGCCGGGGAACATGGGCCGCATACTTTCGGGTGTTTTTCGGGGTTCCGGCAATCGCTGGATCATGGCGGCGCGCCTTCTGGGCGTCGGCTTGCTTGCCGGATTGATTCTTCTGCGAATCTTCGATCCCGTATTCGTCGAGACGATCCGCAACCAAAGCTTCGATTTCTACCAGCGCATGAAGCCGCGCGAATACCAGCCGCTTCCGGTGGCCATCGTCGATATCGATGAAGCGAGCCTGGAAAAATACGGGCAGTGGCCCTGGCCGCGCACCCGCATGGCCGAACTCGTCGAGAAACTGACGGCGGCAGGCGCCATCGTCATCGGTTTCGACATCGTGTTCGCGGAGCCCGACCGCCTCTCGCCCGAACTGGTCGCGGACGACAATCCTGGGCTGCCCGCAGATGTCCGTGCCGGCCTTGCCGCGATGCCGTCCAATGAACTCGTCTTTGCAAACGCGATTGCGCGCTCGCGCGTGGTGCTCGGCGAAACCAGCGTGCGCGCGGTGACACAGGGCAGGGTGCTACAGCGCCCGATATCGGAAATGCCGTTTGCTGCAATGGGTATGGACCCGCAGCCGTGGCTGTTGAAATTCCCCGACATTGTCCAAAATCTTGACGTCCTGTCGGCGAACGCTGCCGGCTTCGGCGTGTTCACGGTCGTTCCGGACAATGACGGCATTTTCCGGCGCGTGCCGCTGATCGTCGAAATCCGCGGCACGAAGCGGCTCGCTTTGTCCGCCGAAATCCTGCGGATTGCGACTGGCGGGCAGGCGGTTGCGACGCAGGCGGACGCCGCCGGACTGCAAGGCATCATTGTCGGCAGGGTGCTTGTACCCACGGACCCTAACGGGCGGGTCTGGCCCTGGTTCAGCCCAAGCGAGCGGGCGCGATACGTGGCGGCAGGATCGATCCTTTCCGGTACAGCCGCGCCGGACGCGGTCAAGGGAAAGATGGTGCTGGTCGGCACCTCTGCAGTCGGGCTGGAAGACTATCGCGCCACGCCGGTCGCGGCTGCAATGCCTGGTGTCGAGATCCATGCGCAAATCATCGAGAACATCCTCTCCAAGCAATTCCTGACGCGGCCGAATTTCGCACTGGGTATGGAAGTGGTGCTTGCGGCAATCTCCGGCCTGGCAATCATCTGGGTCGTGCCGTTGGTCGGCGCCATCTGGGCTTTCATCCTTTCCGTGCTTTTCATAGGCGCCACGGCGGCGGGATCGCTGTGGGCGTATGTCGATCGCCTGTTCCTCATCGACGCCACGTTCCCGATCGCGGCGATGATCACGCTGTTCATCGCAATGGCCACCGCAAATTATATTCGCGAGGAAGCGCAGAAACGCCAGATCCGCGGGGCCTTCGGACAGTATCTGTCGCCGGCACTGGTCGATCACCTGACGGCGCATCCCGAAAGCTTGAAGCTGGGCGGGGAAACGCGGTCGCTCAGCGTTCTGTTCACCGACGTTCGGGGCTTCACCACGATCTCGGAGAGTTACAAGCAGAACCCGCAGGGCCTGACCAGGCTCATGAACCGGTTCCTTACCGTGATGTCGAATGCCATCCTGGAGGAAAACGGAACCATCGACAAATACATGGGCGATGCAATCATGGCGTTCTGGAACGCGCCGCTCGACGAACCAGACCATCCTGGGCGGGCATGTCGCGCAGCCATGGAAATGCTGGCGCGCGTTAGGAAACTCAATGAAGACAGGCGCGCAGAACTCGCCGGAAGCACGGAAGAAGTCTTCCGCGAAATCAATGTCGGCGTGGGCATCAACACGGGCCAGTGCGTTGTCGGCAACATGGGCAGCGACATGCGCTTCGACTACACGGCGCTTGGCGATACGGTCAACATCGCATCGCGGCTTGAGGGACAGTCAAAGCCCTTCGGCCTCCAGATCATATTGGGCGACGCCACCGCGAAGGCAGTGGCAGACCGCATGGCGGTGCTTGAGGTCGACCTCATCAAGGTCAAGGGCAAGGACGAGCCGGAACAGATCTTCACGCTTGTGGGTGACGAAGCGGTGCGCGCAAGCGAAGCCTTCGCTTCAGTCAAGGCATCCAATGCGGCCATGATCTCGGCCTATCGCTCGCGGAACTGGCAATCATCCCTCGATGCCGCGGTAGATATGGTTCGTCACGCAAAGGATATGGGGCTCGACTTTGAGCACTATGCCGATGTCTACCGGGTTCGAAATGCATACTATATGGCAAATCCTCCCGGCGACGATTGGGACGCCGTATACGTTGCAACCGACAAATGAGTATTTTCAGCGCTCGTCGGTCCATTGCGGTGCAGATATGTTACATTGGACCATCAAAAAGAGGCTGTGCACATCCATTTGACAACTGTAAGCTTTTTCGGCTGGCGATGATGCCGTAGTCTTTTTTTCTGCATGATATCGGGGGCTGGTACCTTTGCGTGGCGTTGGGGCAATTCTGATTGGTATAACCCTGCTCGGGTCACCTTCGGCGCTGGCGATGTCGCTGGCGGAAGCCGTTGCGCTTGGCGTTGCCACGAACCCCAATGTCGAAGTCGCGCAGGCAGGCCGCCGGGCCAATGACTATGTACTGAAACAGGCGCAAGGCCGGTTTCTGCCAGAAGTTGACGTGAATGCCGACTGGGGCAAGCAGAAAATCGACCAGCCCGAGGGTTTCGGTCCGCTTATCAACGACCAGTGGCGTTATCGCAAACAGGGAACCCTGACATTCAGGCAGATTCTTTTCGACGGCTTCGACCGGGCCAACGACCTTTACCGTTCGCAGGCCTTGATCACCGCATCGTCGCACAAGATCATGGTGCGTTCCGAAGCGGTCGCTCTCGACGTGGTGGAGGCCTATATCGATGTGGCGCGTCATCGTAACCTGCTCACGCTGTCGGCAAGAAACGTCGAGCGGCACCAGCAACTCCTGAAGATCATCAAGGAGCGTTTTGACGGCGGGCGCGCCTCGATCGGCGACGTCCAGCAAACCGAGGAGCGCCTGGATGGCGCGCGCGCCCTGGTCGCGGAAATCGCAGTGGCGCTCGCTTCCGCGAAGGCCCGTTTCAAGGCGGCCGTCGGCAAGGAAGCGGGAGAGCTCAAGCAGGTCGGCTACGCAAAGGCCTTGCCGCCCACGCTTGACGATGTGCTGGCGACGGCAGTTCGCAAGAATCCGCGCATCCAGGCCGCAAATGCCGAAATTGCCGCCGCAGGATTCGAGAAAGAGCAGTTCAAGTCGACGCTCTATCCTTCACTTGCCCTTGAGGGAACCGCAAAACACGGCACCAATATCGATGGAACGCCCGGGCCCGATGAGGAACTCAAGGGCGTCGTTACGTTGACTTGGAAGATCTACGATGGCGGCGTGCGCAGGAACCGGATCAACGAACTGAGCGAGCGCGAAGCGGAAAAGGCTGCGGAGCAGCGCGTTCTGCTGCGCGATATCGAAGAGCAGATCGGCGTCAATTGGGCGCGTCTGACCGAGGGCCGCAAGGAAGTGGCAGCGAAAACCAAACAGGTTCAGCAGAGCAAAAATCTGATCACCACCTATACCGACGAGTACAATGCCGGCCGGCGCAATCTACTTGATGTGCTGGATGCAGAAAACACCGCCTTCCTCGGCGAATTCGAACTGTCGAACACCGATGCACTCTACAAGTTCGCAAGTTACCAGCTTGTGGGCGCCATGGGGATGCTGCTTGAGCATTTCGGCGTGGATGCCCCGCAGGGAGCGGACCAGTTCTTCGACACGCCCGAACTGACAGCCAAGCCGTCATTGAACTCCTCCTTCATAATTCCGCCTTTGCGCCAGGATTGATTGCGGGTTAGCTTGCCGCCGGTCAGCGGGACACAGGCGGTTGATTCTATGGCGGGACACGAAGCCGGTACAGGCCGGCATCAGGACGCTGCGAGCGCTACGGAGCAAGCGCAATTCGATCCGCTGCTCGCAACAATAGAATACTTCGCCAGGCACCACGACAAACAGTTTTCGCCTGCCGCGGCGCTGAGCGGCATTCCGCTTGTCGATGGCAAACTCTCGCCCGCGCTGTTTCCGAGGGCCGCGGGCCGCCTTGGCCTTGCCGCACGCATCGTCGAGCGGCGCACTTCCCTCGTGCCGGCCATCGTGTGCCCTTTTGCCGTGCTGATGAAAAGCGGCGACGTGGCCGTGGTTCATTCCAAACAGCCGGGCGGCCGCCTGCGGGTATGCATGCCCGGCATATCCGACGAGCTCAAGACAATATCGGTGAAGCGCTTCGAACGCGACGCCACGAGTACAATTTTCTACGTGACCGACGTACAAGTTCTGGCCGACCGCGGCGCCGCCGAAACGCGGCCGGCGCAAGGCCATTGGCTTTGGTCCGTGGCCGGAAAATACTGGCATAGCTGGATGCATGTCATCCTAGGCACGTTCTTCCTGAACGTGCTTGGCTTGGCGGTGCCGCTGTTCGTGATGAATGTCTATGACCGGGTCATTCCTAACAACAGCATCAACACGCTCTTCGCGCTTGCATTCGGCGTGATGCTGGCGCTGCTGTTCGACTTCATCCTGCGCATGCTGCGGGCCTCCATCATCGACCAGTCTGGCAGGCGCATTGACATGGCTGCTTCGGCGAGGCTGTTCGAACAGGCCATGGCGGCGCGCATGGGCGACCGTCCGGGCAGGGCGGGCGAACTTGCCAGCCATATCCGTGAATTCGACCAGGTTCGCGATTTCTTTACTTCGGCCAGCATTGCCTCGGTGATCGATCTCCTGTTCATCGGACTTTTCCTGATCGTGCTTTGGCTGATCGTCGGCCCGCTGGCGCTGGTGCCTCTGGTTGCAATACCGATCGTGCTCCTGGGAACTCTCGCCGTGCGATTGCCGCTGGCGCAGGCAATTTCGCGCACATTGTCGACTGCTTCGAACCGCCAGTCGGTGCTGGTGGAGGCGCTGGTCGGCATCGAGACCGTGAAGGCCGTCGGCGCGGAAGGCGCGCTGCAGCGCAAGTGGGAAAACGCAGTCGCCGGTTCCGTACGATCCAGTTCGCAGACCCGGTTCTGGTCATCGGCGGCAATGTTCTTTTCGATCTTCATCCAGCAGTCTGTAAGCGTCGTGATGATCGTGTGGGGTGTGTTCCTCGTCGCGGAGGGACAGATCACGATCGGTGCGCTGATCGCGTCGAACCTGCTGGCCGGGCGGGTAATCGCTCCGCTCGCCGGAATCGCCATGACGATAGCGCGCTTCCAGCAATCGCTCGCATCGCTGCGCCAGCTCGACGCCTTGATGCAGCTGGAAAGCGATCTCGACGACACGTCCCGCGGCGTCGTGCGCAATGCAGGAGAGGTCGTCCGCGGCGATATCGAGTTCCACGGCGTGATGTTTTCCTATCCGCGCGAGCCGGCGAATGCGCTGTCGGATGTCAACTTCCGCATTGGAGCGGGCGAACGGGTCGGAATCATCGGACGCGTCGGATCGGGAAAGTCGAGCATTGGAAAATTGCTCTGTGGCCTTTACGAATGCGACAGCGGCTCGATCACCATAGACGGCATCGACAGCCGTCATTACCGCACTGCCGAGCTCCGGCGGGCGGTCGCCTACCTTGGGCAGGATGCCCAGCTTTTTTCGGGAACGCTGAAGGAAAACATCCTTTTGCCGGCACAAAATGCCGGCGGCGACATTGAGGCCGCAAGCAGGATTTCGGGCGTTACCGCCTTCGCCGCGCGTCATCCGCTGGGTTTTGGCATGCCGGTCGGTGAACGCGGATCGGCCCTGTCAGGCGGGCAGCGGCAGGCAGTTGCCCTTGCCCGGCTGATGATGCGCCCGGCGCGGATCGTGTTCCTCGACGAGCCGACCAGCGCGATGGACAACACCAGCGAGGCCGCTTTTGTCGATGCCTTCCGTCAATGGCTGCGCCCGGACATGACATTGATCGTGGCGACTCATCGCGTCTCAATGCTGGAACTGGTCGACCGGGTAATCGTGCTCGACGCAGGGCGGATAGTCGCCGACGGACCTACCAGGGCAGTGCTCGACCGGCTCGCTGCCGGAAAGGCGGCGCAGGTGAAACCGGTGGCGGCAAACCCGCCGGTACCGGCGCGCGGCGCAGCAGCTGCGGGGAGCTGAAGCGCATGGCACGGGAAGACCTTGAATTTGCCAATGACGCCCATGCGATGGTGGACCGTACGGTTACGCCCGCCGCGGGATGGATGCTGTTTTTCATCGGCCTTGGACTTGCCGGCGGTGTGGTTTGGGCTTCGCAGGCGCGCATCGAACAATCGACGCGCAGCCTTGGCACCATCATTCCGTCAAGCCAGGTTCAGGTGGTCGAAAGCCTCGAGCCGGGGATCGTTGCGGAACTGCTGGTGCGCGAAGGCGACAAGGTCACCGCCGGCCAGGATCTGATCCGCATGGACGACACCGGCTTTTCGTCCAGCCTCGGCGAATTGCTCCAGAAGGAGCGGGCGCTAGCAGCGGAGTTGTTGAGGCTGGAGGCGCAAGCCTCTGGCGCTGAAACTTTCGATCCACCAGTGAGCGTTGACCGCGAAGAGGCGCAATTCCTCGGCGACCAGAAGGCGGTTTTCGAGGTGACGCGGCTCGCTCAGATCAATCAGCGCCAGGTGCGGGCCCAGCAGGTCGGGCAGAAGCGCTTCGCCCTGACCGAGGCCGAGGTGTCGCGCAAGCGAAAGGAAGATTCGCTGAATTTCACCCGGCGCGAACTGGAACTGACCCGCAAGCTGTTCGACCGCAATGCCGTGCCGGAAATGGAGCTGGTCCGGATCGAGCGGACCGCGGCTGACCTGGAAGGAGAAATCCGTATCCTGGACGCTTCGATGCCCCGGTTGCAGGCGGAAATTGCCGAAATCGAAGCGCTTTCGCAATCCGACGAAAGGACATTTCTCGCCGAGACGCAGGCCCGCATTGCCGCTGTGAAGGCCGACCTTTCCGTTACCCGCGAAAGCATTCGTGCCGCGCAGGACCGGGTAAACCGGACGGTTCTACGCTCGCCGGTCAACGGAATCGTCAATCGCATTTCGGTTGCAACGGTCGGCGAAGTCATCGCGGCGGGCTCCCAGATCGTCGAGATCGTTCCGCTTGACGATGCCTTGCTGGTGCAGGCGCAGGTTCGCCCCGAAGACATTGCCTTCATCCGGCCCGGGCTGAAGGCGATCGTGCGGCTCAGCGCCTATGATTACCGCAGGTTCGGCTATATCACCGGTACAGTTCAACGCATTGGCGCCGACACCATCACCGACGATAACAAAGAGACTTTCTACCAGGTCATCATCGGACAGTCGCCGCAGGACGTTGCGTCCAACCCACCGGATGTCCAGCTTATTCCCGGCATGGTGGCCACGGTGGACATATTGGCGGGAGAGCGAACCGTGCTTGACTACATATTGGGGCCGATCGTGCAAATTCGCGACTTCGCATTTCGCGAGCCGAGGTGAAATTGCAGTTCCCGTGCTGAGGAATTTCCGGACAAGAATTCCGATTCCTGCACAATTTCTGTGCGAAGCATGTTTTCAAGTTGAAGTGTTTTATTCGGGTTTACAATAAGCGCTTGTTTGCAGCGCAATAAGTTGATTTTTCAGCGAACATCTGTTCTTGTGCGCCGATCTTCAGGGGCACTGGGGAGCAAAGCCATGGCTGAAACGCCAACCGGCGGACATTCCGCGCCACTGACTGTCGTGCACCATCGTCTGGGCGAGGTCGAATACACCGCCAAACTGCCGGCCGATGGCTTTTCCGCCATTGAGGTCAATGATGTAGCCTTGCTGTTCGGCGGGCAATATCTTCGGCAAGATTCAGACCTCGTGATCAGCGGCGATGGCCGCTCGATCTTGATCGAGAACTATTTCGGGTCGGAATATCCGGCGTTGCTCGTTGCCCCGAATGGCGCGCGAATCGACGGGGCGACAGTCAATGCGTTGGCCGGACCGATGGCGCCTGGCCAGTACGCCCAAGCCGGCGCCTCGCCCAACCTCGTTGAAATCGGCAAGGTCGTTACACTCGAAGGCACGGCCTCCAGTCTGCATACAGACGGCGTCAAGGACGAACTGGCGATCGGGTCGGTGGTCTATCAGGGGGACGTGGTCGAGACGGGAGCCGACACCAAGCTTGGCATCAGCTTTATCGACAAGACGCTATTCTCGTTGTCGGCCAACGCGCGCATGGTGCTGGATGAGCTCATCTTCAATCCGGGCGAACCTGCGAACAACAGCATGGTGATGAACCTGGTGCAGGGAGCCTTCGTGTTCGTCACCGGCGAAATCGCGCCAACCGGTTCAATGCAGGTGCAAACGCCGATTGCGACCATGGGTATTCGCGGCACGACGCCGATGGTCTTGGTCGATGCCGACATGGGCGTCACGGAATTCACGATCCTGCCCGACCCCGATACCGGCAATATCGGCAGCTATGTGCTCGTCAACCGCGCCACCGGCGAGATCATGGGCCGCGTTGATTCGGTTGCCGACAAATGGGTCGTGTCGTCGCTTTCCGGCGATGCGGTGAAAATCGGCAAGACCGGCAACGACCTGATCGAGGACGAGGCTGCGCTGGACGAAATCCGCGAAGTATTCTCGCGCGCATTCGGCGACCGGACCGACATCGACGCGGCCCGCCCGCCCGCGCAGATCGCGCTGGCGAGCGAGGCAGGCAATCAGCAGGAAGGCGGCGGTGACGAAAATGGCGGCGAAACGGGCGGCACCGACGGGACGCCGCCGAGCGGTACGCCGGACGACCCGCCGATCGCTGGTGACGACGCGTTCAACATCGTCGAGAACGGTTACCTTGCGGCCCCCGGCGGAACACCGGTTTCCCAGCTTGAGAATATCATCTACATCGGCGGAAATTCGGTGTCGGTGGCTGGACCAAGCGTTACCGACGGCTCGATCGGCGGCAAGGATATCGATCCCGACGGTTTCTCCTTCGCGGTGACACAGGTGAACGGCACCACGCTTCCCTACATCAATGGCGAAGCGCGTGTGCTGCTGCCATCCGGCGCGTTCCTTGAAGTGCAGCCGAACGGCCAGATCGACTATTTCGACAACCTGGTCTACGAATACCTTGCGAAGGACGAGATCGCAGTCGAGACGTTCACCTACACGATCACCGACCTTTATGGAAAAACCGATACGGCAACGGTGACCGTTACCATCACCGGCACGAACGACACGCCGGATATAACCCCGGTGGTCGTGACAGGGGATATCATCGACGTCGAAGAGGACGTCGAGGAAAATCCGCCTGAGAGCGCCGATACCCTCCAGACCTCAGGCTCGATCACTTATCTCGATCTCGACCTGACCGACCAGGTCATTGCAACCGAGAGCGTTGCATCTGTCACCTACCTGGCACAGGACGGCCAAACCGTTCTGACCCTGACTGCGGCCGAGTACCAGGCAATCGTCGATGCGTTCAGCATCGATCCGACGACAGTGCAGGACAATGAGGGAACGGTTTCCTGGGACTACCAGATCGAGGAAGGCGAACTCGATTTCCTGGGCGCGGGCGAAGTCGTCACCGCAATTTTCACGATAACGCTGACGGACGATAGCGGCCAAATCGTTGCCGCCGGACCGAACGAGGTCGACAACGCATCGCAAGACGTTACCATCACCATACGCGGCGCGACGGTCGACGAGCCGGTAGTCAGTATCGAATCGGGCGACACGTCCACCGGCGGCCGGACTGAAACCAATGCCGCATTGACGGTTTCCGGCACGCTTACGGTTCGCGACGTCGATACCACGGATGTCGTGGACATGACGGTGGAGACGGTTTCTGTTGGCGGAACCGGCGCGGCCTCCGTTCCGGATTCGCTGACAAACGAAACCATCAAGGGCTTCCTGACGGTCACGGAAACCGGCAGCCCGGACGGGGACGACCTGCCCGCCGAAATCGGCGATACGAACAACATCACCTGGACCTTCAATTCAGGAACCGAGGCCTTCGATTTCCTCGCCAAGGGCGAAACGCTGGTCCTTACCTACACGGTTGAAGCGACGGATGACGAAGGCGGCGACGACACGCAGACCGTAACCGTCACCATCACCGGCACAAATGACACGCCGGAGATAGCAGCGGTCGACGTGACCGGCGCGGTCACGGAAGATGCCGCAACATTGGCGGACAATCCGAACACGGGCGCGACCGAAACCGGAGCGTTCCTCACCGATACCGGTTCGATCACCTTCACCGATCTCGACGTCACCGACAAATCGGATTCGACGGTGGCGCTGAAATCTTCGGGCGGCATCGTCTATAGCGCGGGCGTCACTCCCGATGCGGCGCTCAATGCCGCGCTGGCGAGTGCGATGAAGCTGACCGGCGACATTGCGAATGACAACGAAGGCACGGTCAACTGGACCTTCGCGCTCGACAGCGGCCTGACGCAATTCCTCGCCGCGGGCGAGACCGTCACGGTCACCTATGTCATCTCAGTCAAGGACGCCAGCGGCCAGACAACGGCCTCCGGCGCCAACGAAGTCGACACCGCGACGCAGGAAGTGACCGTCACCATCACCGGCACGAATGACACGCCTGAAATCGTGGCGGTCAATGTTATCGGTGCAGTGACCGAGGACCTTGCCACCGTTATCGACAACCCGAACACGGGGGCGACCGAGACCGGGGCGTTCCTCACCGATTCCGGCTCGATCACCTTCTCCGATCTCGACGTCACCGACACTTCCGACTCGACAGTGTCGCTGAAATCTTCGGGTGGCATCGTCTATAGCGCGGGCGTCACTCCCGATGCGGCGCTCGATGCCGCGCTCGCCACCGCCTTGCAGCTGACCGGCGACATCGAATATGACAACGAAGGCACGGTCAACTGGACCTTCGCGCTCGACGGCGGCCTGACGCAGTTCCTCGCCGCGGGCGAGACCGTCACGGTCACCTATGTCATCTCGGTCAAGGACGACAGCGGCCAGACAACGGCCTCCGGCGCCAACGAAGTCGACACTGCGACGCAGGAAGTGACCGTCACCATCACCGGCACGAATGACACGCCTGTGATTACCGCCGGCGACGTGTCTCAAACACAGGCCGAGGCGGAGACGGCTATCAACGCTTCCGGTTCGTTCGACGTGCTCGATGTCGACGTCACTGATATCGTGACGATTTCTGCCACTATCGTGACAACCGGCGGCAATGATGGCGGCGCCCCATCGCAGGCCGCGCTGCTGGCCATGTTCACGGCTTCGCCTGCCAGCGTTATAGACGGTACCCAGACAACCGGTACTGTGAACTGGAGCTTTGATTCCGGCGCTGACCAGTTCGACTATCTGGCCGTGGGCGAGCAGCTTGACCTTACCTACCGCGTCACCGTGACCGACGACCATGGGGCAACGGACTATCAGGACATCATCTTGACCATCACGGGCACGAACGATGTTCCAGTGGTTGCTGCGGCGGACGTCATTGGCGGCGTGACCGAACCGGTTACGCCTTCCGGCAACCTGACCGACACCGGCGCGATTTCCTTCACCGATGTCGATCTGTCGGATACCCACAGCATCAGCACGACAATCGTGGCCTCTGGTGGCGCGCTCGGCGCTTTGACGGCAAGCGTTACGACCGACACGGATGGCGCCGGCCTTGGCGGAGTCATTGCCTGGGAGTACACGGTCGCCGCCTCGGCGGTCGAGTATCTTGCGGATACCCAGACCAAGGAAGAGACTTTCACCATCACGCTCGATGACGGCAATGGCGGAACGGTCGAACGGACCATCACCGTCACCATCACCGGCACGAATGATGCGCCAACAGTCACTGCAACGGCTGCCGCCGGGTATACCGAAGGGCTGGACGCCTCTGGCCAGGATTTGACCGGCAACGGAACCATCAATTTCAACGATGTGGACGCAAGCGACGTGGTGGACATTTCCGCGGAGTTGTCGGGCGATGTCGAATGGAGCGCTGGCACGATCGATCCCGGCCTTGCCACCACCCTTGAGAACGGTTTCACGGCAAGCGCAACCGATGAAGCAGCGCCCGGCACGACGCCTTGGTCCTATTTGGTGAGCGATATCGATCTCGACTTTTTGGGAGAAGGCGAAACGCTTGATTTCTCCTTCGAGGTAACGGCGACAGACAGCCACGCCGCCACCGCGACGGACACGGTGGATTTCACAGTAACCGGAACGAACGATACGCCGGTGGTGAACTCGATCGTTGCAGACAATGTCCAGGCCGGGGCGGGAGAGCGGTCCATCGAAGGCACGCTTGTGTTCGCGGATCATGATGTGAACGATTTGCATACGGTGATCTTGGGCGATCCGGAGATCACCTACGTAGGCTCCGGCACTGCGCCGACTGAAGATCCCGGCGAATTGTCTTTCGGGACAATCAATCCAGGCACAAAGGAAGTCGGGTGGTCCTACACCCTTGCCGACGGCTCGGTTCCCGTCCTTGCGCAGGGCGAAACCCTGACCATCGCAAGCACGATATCGATTATGGACGATAGTTTGGCGGCAAACGCGCAAAGCACCGGCGTTCCGGTAACGATTACCTTTGTTGGAACGGATGGCGAGCCGCTGATTGCTCTTGATCTCGACGGGTATCAATATCTCGTAGGAACACCGGGAGCGGACCGGTTTGTACTCGCACCGGGCGAGAACATCGACGAGATACTCGATTTCAACACTGGCGCCGACGAACTCGATCTTTCCGGCCTGCTGGCGCCGGGATACGATCCAAATGACATTTCGATCACCGAGAATGGCTCGGGCGGGGCAACGGTCAATGTCGCCGGAACCGATATCGCAACTCTCGACTCCATTTTCGCTGGCGATTCAATCAAGGTCATCTACAACAATGTTGATGCCGACATTCAGGTGAACGTGGCCGGCGCTGGCGTCTAATTACGGGGTGAGGATGCTGCGCGTATTGATGGTCGTGCTTGCCTTGTTGTCGGCAGGCTTTGCCTCTGCCGCCGACAACGAACAAGTCGGCGCGGCGGTTGAATCCATTTTCCAGCGTGGCAAGCTCGTTGCCGGCAAGCCGCAACTCGATGGCCGGCTGGCGGATTTGCGGGACTTCTACGCCAGCCGCAGCTTCAAGCCTGTCTGGGTGCGCGACAACGGGCCGAAGGCAAAGGGCAGGGCGCTCCACGCCGAATTGAAGCGGTCCTGGGTGCAGGGGCTGTCGCCGGCTTTCTACAACACCGACGAGATCGGCGCGCTGCTGGAGTCGAAGGATCCGGCGGAACTGGCCCGGCTCGACCTGTTGATGTCGCTGGCGTTCATCGATTTCGGCGCGGACATCGCCAATGGCAGGATCGGGCCGCAAATTCCGGGATCGGAAAACGCCATGCCGCGCATCGATCTTGAGCCGGCGAAATATATCGAGGGGGCGGCGGAAGAGGGAAATTTCCATGCCTATGCCAGCAAGTACCTGACAGCGGACGACCGCTATTTTCGTTTGGTTGCAAAGCTCGCGGAATACAGTCGCATCGAAAGTTCAGGACGATGGCCGAAGTTCGACGCAGGCGGGGCGCAAATCACGCTGGGCGACAAGGATCCGCGCGTGCCGGCGATCCGGCGTCTGCTGATCCTCACAGGCGATCTAAACCCGGTCTCGGCCGGGGATGGGGAAGTTGCGGATGGCGCACTGCAAGCAGGAATTGCCGCATACCAGGCCCGGCTGGGCCTGCCGCAGACCGGAATCGCCGATGCTGCGACGCTGGCGGAAATGGCCGTGCCGCTCTCTGCCCGCATCAATCAGATGCGGCTCAATCTGGAAAGGCGGCGCTGGCAGAACATCGAACTGGGCGAAAACCACGTCTATGTGAACCTCGCCGACGGCAATGTCCGTCTTGTTCTGGCGGGCGAGACGGCGGGTTTCTTCGATATCGCCAATGTCCAGGCGATGGAGAACATTCCGACCATTGCTCTCAAGGCGACCGGGTTTGACCCGTCAACCGGTGCGCTGCTTCTGGAGGCGAACGATCACGTCGACGCCATTGGCGGCAGTGCCGGCGGGGCAATGCAACTCGTCAAGGGTGATACGTTCGCTGAGCTCGTTCGGAAATCCGGCGCGATGGAGATCGACGCCGACGGGAAATTCACCCGCCCGATGACTGTCTACATCACATATCTTACTTCGTGGGCGACCAGTGACGGCATGGTGCATTTTCGCAAGGATGTTTTCGGCCGCGACGCCACTTTGGCCGCATTGCTATTTTCCAGCCAATAATGCTTAAGCGTTCCATAACCAGAAACGTGCAATTTGTTGTCTCAGGGTCAACTGTCACAGTTTGATCGCAATCACCGGTAAGATCGGAATCAAACCGGGCCGGGTTTTTCAAGGTCGGTGATTCGTCGCCGGAAGGGGAGTGGGATGTCAGCCGCGCATCGGGGGCATTCCGAATAGGGTGATGCCGCATTAATGCAGGATTTTTCCGTTTCATTTTTCAACCGCATTTCCATTCCGGCCAGGGGCGCGGCGCTGGCCGTGCTGGCGTTTTTCGTGGCCTCCTGCAATAACAGCACGCCGGAAACCGCCAAGGCCGAACTCGACACGGCCCCGAAGTTCACGGAGGCACAGGTCGGTGTGAAGGCAAGCCCGCGTGTGACCGAACTCAAGGTCACGCCGAAGGGTGGCGGACGCCGCCAGGTCGGCAAGCCCTACAAGGTCCGCGGCAAATGGTATACGCCGATGGAAGACCCGGAATATGTCGCCTCCGGCAGGGCGTCATGGTACGGGCCGAATTTCCATGGCCGACTTACGGCTAATGGCGAGGTCTACAATCAATACGCGCTTTCCGCGGCGCATCCCACCATGCCGCTGCCGAGCTATGCGCGCGTGACCAATCTCAAGAATGGCTCGTCGGTAATGGTGCGGGTAAACGATCGCGGGCCTTTCCACGGCAAGCGCATCATCGACGTTTCGGCAAAAGCTGCCGATCTGCTGGATTTCAAGAGCGCCGGCGTCGCGGACGTGAAAGTCGAATATGTCGGCAAGGCGCGCATTGAGGGCAGCGACGAAAAATTCCTGCTCGCATCCTATCGCGCGCCCGGGACGCCAGTCATCGAGCCTGGCGCAACGCAGCCTGGAACCATGATCGCGATGGCCGCGGAACCCCAAAATCCGGTAACGGGGGCAATCGATGATCAATTCGCGTTGAACGGCGTTGCGCTTGCTTCCATACCAATACCGCTGCGGCGTCCTTCCTTGTTCATGGAAGGCACTCCGATCGACATCGCGGCCACAACATCCGTCGTTTTGGGCTTCGCCCCGGACGTTGGGACCGGCGGCGCCGCGGCAACTGCCTTCGCGGCCTTCGACGTCGCTGCCGCACCGGTTGCAGAACGCGATATGGCGGTCGCAAAAGTCGATCCTGAACTTGCTGCCCGCGTTGCCGTAATCAGCCTCGGCACGTTCGACAACCCCGCTGCTGCCAGCCATGTACGCCAGCTTTTTGCGGACACCGGACTGGTTTCCGCCCGCAAAACCGTCACTGAAGGCCGTGAGGCATGGGAGATACGCATGCTCGTCGGCGGCGATGCCGCGGACGGGGTGCTGAAACTGGCGCGCGAGCGTGGCTTCGCCACGGCGCACCGGGCCCTGTCCACATTGCAGTGATTCCGCACAAGCGAAAACCTTGAGTAGGGTGGTTTTCTCCCCTAACAATAGTTACCGCAGAGCCGACTGCAAAGGATCGGACATGCTAACCCGACCCACCCTATCGATGCGTGTTGTTCCGGCCTTCCTGACCGCCTTGTTATGCGTGTTTGCGCTTGGCGGACAGGCGATGGCACAGGATTTTCAGACGGCAGCCAAGAACGCGATCCTGATCGATGCCGGCACCGGTACGGTCCTCTTTGAAAAGGAAGCCGACCAGTCCTATCCGCCGGCCTCGCTCGCCAAGCTGATGACGATGGAGGTTGTCTTTCACGCGGTGAAGATGGGCCATGTGAAGCTTTCCGATACGTTTTTCGTATCCGAGAACGCATGGAAGAATGGCGGCGCGAGTTCCGGCGGCTCGACCATGTTCGCGCAGTTGAAGAGCGAGATCCCCCTGTCGGACCTGATCCAGGCGGTAATCGTGCAGTCCGCCAATGACGGCTGCATCATCATCGCCGAGGGCATGGCCGGATCGGAGATCGCCTTTGCCGGCCTGATGAACGAACGGGCACGCGACATCGGTCTCAAGGGCTCGAACTTCACCAATTCGACCGGGCTTCCTGATCCGGGTCAATACATTACCGCTCGCGACCTTGCCAAACTCGCTCAACACATCATTCGAGAATACCCGGAATTTTTCCCGATCTATTCGCAGGAAAGTTTTACCTGGAACAAGATCACCCAGAGCAACCGCAACCCGCTGCTTTCGATGGGAATTGGCGCCGACGGCATGAAGACGGGGTTTACCGAGGAATCGGGTTATTCCATCGTGGGCACGGTCAAGCGCAACGAACAGCGGCTGATCGCGGTCCTTCTGGGCATGACGACCATGAACGAGCGCGCCGAGGAATCGCGCAAGATTCTCGACTGGGGCTCTCGCGCCTTCCGCAAGGTACAGCTTTATGCGGCGGGCGAGGTGATCGGGGAAGCAAGCGTCTATGGCGGTGAAAAAACGGGCGTGGGGTTGGCGGGAAAAGAGACGGTGGAAATATTCCTGCCCATAGGATTTCGTGACCGCCTGCGCGCGCAGATTACATACCAGGGACCATTGATTCCGCCTGTCGAGGAAGGTACCGAGGTTGCGACGCTCAAAGTCTGGATCGGGGACAAGCTCAGCCAGGAAACCCCGCTATATGCCAGTGAAACTGTCGAACGGGGCGATCTGCAACGCCGTTCCATCGATGCCCTGAAGGAACTCGCATTGGGATGGCTGCCTTTCTAGATTGGCGCCAACCGGTGGGGCGGAAGGATTTCTTTTTGGAAGAGCATCGCCGCGTTGCGGATATTGCCAGGGGGCGTTTCATCACCTTCGAGGGCGGAGAAGGCACGGGCAAGTCCACGCAGATTCGCCTTCTTGAGAAGGCGCTGGACGCCTTGGGAATCGAAACTATCGTCACGCGGGAGCCGGGCGGTTCGCCGGGCGCGGAAGCCGTTCGCGTCGTGCTACTGTCGGGCGCCGCCGAGCCGCTCGGGCCTGAAATGGAAGCGATCCTTTTCGCTGCCGCCCGTTCCGATCATGTGGAAACAATCATCCGTCCGGCGCTGGCAGCGGGAAAATCGGTGCTGTGCGACCGCTTCTTCGATTCGACGCGTGTCTACCAGGGCGCCACCGGAAATGTGGACCTTACATTCCTGCGCCGGCTGGAGGAGGTTGCGTGCGAAGATTGCTGGCCAGACCTGACCATCATCCTCGACCTCGATCCGGTCGAAGGCATGAAGCGGGCCGTTGCGCGCGCCGCAACGCAGGGCGGCCCGGATCGCTTCGAAAAGGAGGCGCTGGAGAAACAGCAGATGCGGCGCGATGCCTATCTGGAGATCGCAAGGCAGGAACCGGAGCGTTGCGCGGTGATCAACGCCTCCGGCACGCCCCAGCAGATACATGCGAAGGTCCTGGAAACAGTGCTTTCCCGCCTCTGGCCGGAGCGCAAGAGAGTAGCGCCACGCCGGCGCAAAACGAGGACGCCGGACGCATGAGCGTGGACGACGGCGACCTTCCAGCCTGGGACCGCATCGAGGGCATTCCCGATCCTTTGGAGAACCGGGCGCTGGTGGGCCATGCAGGCGTGTTCGATCATCTGGCGGCGCGCTATGCGTCCGGGCGTATGCACCACGCATGGCTGCTATCAGGGCCGCGCGGCATCGGGAAGGCAACCTTGGCCGCGCGTTTTGCCGGGCATGTGTTCCGCCATCCCGATCCGACCAACGCGCCCGCGCATTACAGCAAGCCGCCGGCGAACGACACCGCCGAACTACAGGTAACGCGAAACGCACATCCGAACTATTTGCATATGCGACGGCCATGGGATCACAAGGACAAACGTTTCAAGAGTGATCTCACGGTTGATGAAATCCGCCGAACGGTTTCCTTCTTCGGAACCTCCGCAGGGCAGGGGGGCTGGCGTGTTGCGGTCGTGGATACCGCTGACGACCTCAATGCGGCCGCCGCCAACGCATTGCTGAAAATTCTCGAGGAGCCGCCGCCTAGGACGCTGTTCCTGGTGCTTGCCCATGCGCCGAAAATGCTCGCGACGATCCGTTCGCGATGCCAGAAATTGACCGTCCGCCCGTTGGGCAATGAACAAGTCGTGGAAGCGCTGACCGCGCTGGGTCTGGCCGATGGCGCCGATGAAAACGATCTTTTGCTTGCGGCAAGCCTTTCCGGCGGGTCGGTCCGCCGTGCTATCACGCTCGTCATGGATGATGGCGCAAGCCTATACCGCCGGTTCACGGCCATGGCTGGCGCGCCTGCGCCGCAATGGGACAAGGTCCATGAACTGGCTGGTGAACTGGTCGTTGCGTCGGCCAATGATCGCTACCGGCTGTTGCTCGACATCGTGCATGACTATGTGGGGCGCCGCATCCGCGGCGAACCCGAACCGGGCGGGCAGGGCGTGCCGGCTCCAAGCCATGGCGGCCTTGCCGGATGGGTCGAGGTATGGGAAAAGACCCGCCGTTCCGCACAACTGGCCGACGAGTGGAATCTAGACCGCAAGCAGGTGATCCTCAACCTGTTTTCCGCACTACATGAAGCGGCCTGAACTGCGCTGACGAACAACTTCTACGAACTGGCGGAGCCGGCGGCGGCAATGACGACGCGCAAATCCTTTTACATCACCACGGCCATTTCCTATCCCAATGGCGTGCCGCACATGGGGCATGCCTATGAATTGATCGCCACCGACGCCATGGCCCGTTTCAAGCGGCTGGACGGCCATGACGTTTTCTTCCTCACCGGCACGGACGAGCACGGCCAGAAAATGCTGCAGACCGCCCGCCGCGAAGGCTTGACGCCGCGCGAACTGGCGGATCGCAATTCGGCGCGTTTTCGCGACATGGCCAAGGCGCTCAACGCCTCCAACGACGATTTCATCCGCACCACGGAGGAGCGTCACAAGCGAACCTGCCAGGAATTGTGGCGCCGCATGGAAGCCAATGGCGACATCTACATGGGTGGATATGCCGGTTGGTATTCCGTGCGCGACGAGGCTTATTACGACGAGAGCGAGACGACGGTACGCGACGACAACGTCCGCTATGGCCCGCAAGGCACGCCGGTCGAGTGGGTGGAGGAGGAGAGCTGGTTTTTCCGCCTCTCCGCCTTCGGCGATCGCCTGCTCGCGCATTACGAGGCCAATCCGGATTTCATCGGGCCCGACACCCGCCGAAACGAGGTGGCAAGCTTCGTCAAATCCGGCCTGCGCGATCTTTCGATGTCCCGCACGACCTTCGACTGGGGCATTCCGGTGCCCGGTGACGAAAAGCACGTGATGTATGTGTGGGTCGATGCGCTGACCAATTATGTAACCGCCACAGGTTGGCCGGAAGTCCATGAGCGCAACCGCTTCTGGCCGGCCGACGTGCACATCATCGGCAAGGACATCGTGCGCTTCCATGCCGTCTACTGGCCGGCATTCCTGATGAGCGCCGGCCTGCCGCTGCCAAAGCGCATCTATGGCCATGGCTTCCTGTTCAACAGGGGCGAGAAGATGTCAAAGTCGGTCGGCAATGTCCTCGACCCGTTCTCCGTTGCGGAAACCTATGGCGTCGATCCCATGCGCTACTTCTTCCTGCGCGAGATTCCGTTCGGCCAGGACGGCTCCTACAGCCATGAGGGAATCGTCAACCGCATCAATGCCGATCTTGCCAACGACCTCGGCAACCTCGCGCAGCGCTCGCTGTCGATGATCAACAAGAATTGCGGCGGCAAAGTCCCCCAAAAGGGCGCGCTTGCGCCCGCCGACCTTGAACTGCTTGACGCAGCATACGGACTTCTTGACGAAACCCGCCCGCTCACGGATGCGCAGCAGATATCGCGTGCCCTTGATGCGATCTGGAAGGTCGTTGCCGACGCCAACCGCTATTTCGCGGGGCAGGAACCGTGGGCGTTGAAAAAGACGGATCCGGCTCGAATGGAAACGGTACTGTGGACGACGGCGGAGACGATACGCATTGTTGCGATCCTTGCGCAGTTCGTCATGCCGCAAAGCGCCGGAAAGCTGCTCGACTTGCTTGCCGTGCCGATGGATGAGCGCAATTTCGACCGGCTCACTCAAGGGCATGGCCTCATGCCCGGCCGCGAGCTGCCCGCGCCATCGGGCGTCTTCCCGCGCTTTGTCGAGGCTGAAGCCTGATGACCGCCGCCCCGAAATTCCGTCGTGCGCCGATAGACCTTGAACTGATATCCGTGCGGCAGTTCGAGGCGGCATTGCGACAGCTCGCTTCCGCGTGGGACATTCGCTTCGAAGTCGACGGCGCCGCCGTTGACGATTTGCGCACCATCGCCGCGCGTACCGGACAGGTGCGCCCGCTCGCGATCCTCACGAAGAAAAAAGGCGCGGGAGAATTGCTGGTCGGTTGCGAACGCACCGGACTTTTCGTCATCATGCGCAACAAGGACCAGTCGGAAGCAGTCTATTCCGATTATCTGAAGTTGCGCGCTGCATTGGCGGCGCATGGCACCGCCAAGACAAGGCTGCTGGGCGCGGCAAACCGCTTCCGTGGCTTGTTCGTGATCGTTCCGGTAGCCCTAAAGGGCATTGCGGAACTGGCGGGTGTAGATTTGCCGGACTCCATTTTCATTCCCATGCTGGTCGTCGGTTTTTCAGTCTGGCTGGGCCTTTGGTTCGGCACGCGCACCGAATTCAGTATCCTCGACGACAATGCCCCGGCAAACCGGGCACGCATCAAGGCGGCAAATGCTCGTTGATTCCCACTGCCATCTCGATTTTCCCGATTTCGCAGCTGAACGCGCAGAGGTCGTCTCGCGCGCCCTTGCCGCCGGCGTTGGCCGAATGGTGACGATCTCGACGCGCGTTCGAAAATTTCCGCAGGTGCTGGAAATCGCGGAAACCTACCCTCAAGTCTATTGCTCGGTTGGCACCCATCCTCACAATGCGCATGAGGAATTGGATGTAACTGCGGGTGATCTTGAAGAGTTATCCCGTCACCCCAAGGTGGTGGCGATCGGCGAAGCAGGGCTCGACTACTTCTATGACAAGTCTCCGCGCGATGCCCAGGCTCAGAGCTTTCGCACCCATATATCCGCCGCACGCAGCACTGGACTGCCGCTCGTCATTCACGCCCGCGATGCCGATGCCGACCTGGCGTCGATACTGACTGAGGAAACGGGGAAGGGGGCTTTCCCCTTCGTGCTGCATTGCTTTTCCTCCGGCCGCGATCTGGCCATGACGGGCATCGAACTCGGCGGTTATGTCTCTTTCTCGGGCATCGTGACCTTCAGGAACAGCGAGGAAATCCGCGCCATCGCCAGAGATCTGCCGCCGGATCGCTTGCTGGTCGAGACGGACGCTCCATATCTGGCGCCGCCGCCATATCGCGGCAAACGCAACGAACCGGCCTATGTCGTCCATACAGCAAAGGTGCTGGCGGAAACACGCGGAGCGAGCGAAGCGGATATAGAGCGACAAACTACAGAGAATTTCTTCCGACTGTTTTCCAAAGTCCCGCGCGGGGATTGAGCCATTGAGCCTGACTTTCACGATCCTCGGCTGCGCCTCGTCGCCCGGCGTGCCGCGCATCAATGGCGATTGGGGCGCTTGCGACCCGGAAAATCCGCGCAACCGGCGCACCCGCTGTTCCGCGCTGATCGAACGCACCGGTCCCGGCGGCAAGACCGTCGTCGTGATCGACACCAGCCCCGATTTCCGCCAGCAAATGCTTGCCGCGCGCGTTCGCCATGTCGATGCGGTTTGCTACACCCACGCCCATGCCGACCACATCCATGGCATCGATGACTTGCGGCAATACGCACAGACGCAGCAGCGGCGTATCCCGGTCCATGCCGACGATGCCACCGGCGCGCATTTGAAGCGTTCATTTGCCTACTGTTTCGAATCGCCTGATGGCGGCATGTATCCGCCAATACTGGAGCTCAACACGATCGAACCGGGTAAGCTGGTAAGGATCGATGGCGCTGGTGGCCCGATCGATTTGTTGCCGGTTCTTCAGTTGCACGGCCCGATGACCTCGCTCGGGTTTCGTGTTGGTGGTGATCTTTCCGCGCTCAAAGGCGGTCTTTGCTATTCCCCGGACATATCCGGCCTGCCCGACCAGTCCATTCCGCTGGTTTCCGGCCTCGACTGCTGGGTGCTCGATGCGCTGCAGTACAAGCGGCACATTTCGCATTTTTCGCTGGGGGAAGCCCTGGACTGGGTCGGCAGAATGAAACCGGGCAGGGCGGTCTTCACCCATATGCACATTCCGCTGGACTATGAAACGGTTCGCCGCGAAACGCCCGAAAACGTCGAACCGGGTCATGACGGCATGACTATCGAAATCGGCTATTCCTGAAGCTCAGCCATCCTTTGCGGGAAGCTCGGTGGTGACCACGAAATCCGTTCGCCAGCCTGTGTAGGGCCCCAGCCCGGTATCCGAAATTGCAATGGAAGATCCAGGTGACAGCATGCCAGACAAACGCTGCCTGATGTTGTCGGGTATGACTATGCGATCCAGCGCCGTTTCCGGCGTCACCTGCTCGTCCGCATTCTTGTCTATGTTGTAGATTGCCCGTATGTATCCGCTCAGCCGGTTTTCGAGGGTAAGGACATTCCATCTGGTGCTCGCTGCTGCATGGTCGAAACCGGTGGCAGTGAACAAATGGGTTCCAAGCGGCAGTTCGGGCTGGCGCAGATAAACCGGCGCATCGAAAACCGGCACAAAACCACGCCGGACAAATATCCGGCCCGTCGCCGGTTCAGCCATTCCCATGGTTCTGTAGATAGCCGCCTGCGTTTGCGGGTCGAAGGTCCCGTTGGGCGCCAGGCCGTGCAGCGACTGGAAAGCCTGGACAGCCGCACCGGTAGCCTTGCCGACCAATCCGTCAACGTCACCTTTGTAGTGGCCAAGCTTCTTCAAAATGCCCTGGAACTCGGCAACCGCCTGGCGCCGGTCCCGGCGCGTGATCAGGATGCGCAACGGCTTGTCGTCCCGGGTCACTATCCCTGCATCGGCAGACGGTCTCAAGCCCGCCATGAGCAAACTCGCATCGGCATATTTTGGGACCGGATCGTAACTGGTTAACGCCCGCGCAGGCGCTACGGGCATCGGCAACATTTTGTGCCTGATGGATCGCGGCGAGACCAACGCGCCATTGATGACCACATGCGCGCCGGCACTGGTCATGCCGTAAAGCTCTTCGGCGAATCCGTCTGGCAAACGAACACATCCATGCGATGCCGGGCGGCCCGGCAATTTGCCTTCATGCAATGCTATGCCAGTCCAGGTGAGTCGCTGCATCCATGGCATCGGAGCATTCGAATAGATGTTCGATTCATGATATTTCTTCTTGTGCAGGACGGAATATATTCCGGTCGGCGTCTCATGCCCGGGTTTGCCTGACGACACTGGCGACTGCGAGACGAGCTCGCTGCCGCGCCAGACTTGTACTTGTTGTTCGTGCAGCGAAACGACGATCTGCAAGGGTTCGTTTTGGCTGGCCTTAGCCGGCATCACCGAAGCTGCCAATACAAGCATCACGAACAAGCATCGCTTCATGGAGGCACCGGAAACAGGGAATCGATTTCGCGAAGTTTTACACGGTGCATTCCTCAGGTAGCAAATCACGGCTTTGCAAGCGTCGCAATCCAGACAGCGGTAGCGGTCCGATGACCGTCGCCATATCGTATATGAGCCATTTCAGTTCCATAATATATCTTATGCAATCGGATGATGCTTTCGAAGGGGCCACCTAGCCATCACCCTAACGGCTTTCTGACGACTTGCCCTTCCCCTTGGCCCGCGTTGCGGTTCGCAAGTTCAAGGTTGCTTCAGTCCTTGCTGCGTCAGGCGGCAACAGCGCCATTCCCCTTACAGGTTTCTTCAGCTTGAAAACGCTCATGTGACCGTTGGCTTCGAGGATCGCCATTTCCACTTCACCGAGGTTGCGGATGCCCTGCATGCGCAATTGTTCGATGATTTCCTGCGGGCCGTAACCGGCCTTGATCAGGCCATCGGTCAGCAACTGTCCGTTCCTGACCACTTCAATGGGCGAAGCATCAAAGAACCGTTCGGATGCAGGTATCCGCGCCAGCATCGTGTCGATGAACTTGTTGATCAGCACGACGATGGTGATGACAAGCAAGGCATGCAACAGCGGCACATCAGGATAGAACATTGCGTCACCCACAGCCGATCCAAGCGCGATGACCAGCAGGAATTCGATTACGGAAAGCTGTGCGACACTGCGCCCGCCAAGCCACCTGACCAGCGCGAATGTGTAGGCATATACGACAAGGGTCCGGACAATGATTTCAGCGAAGAACAGTGGCGGCTGCTCGCCAATGAGCATGCGCACGATGTCAAAAGGTTCAGCCGTTTGATCCATGGCAAACTACAAGACGCATGGCGTTGCGGAATGTTCCTCGCCGGCGGTCATTTCGCCGGCACAACGCCATTGGCCCGCGCCCGGACGATCTGCTAAAGCGGAACCATGAAACCCGCCCGCGATATCTCCAGGCTCGTCGAAATCATGGCCGCGTTGCGTACGCCGGGAACCGGCTGCCCGTGGGACTTGCAGCAGGATTTCAAGACGATCGCTCCCTACACGATCGAGGAAGCTTATGAAGTTGCCGACGCGATCGATCGCGGCGACATGGAAGAGCTCAAGCTCGAGCTGGGCGATTTGTTGCTTCAGTCGGTTTATCACGCGCGAATGGCCGAGGAAGCCGGGCATTTTGATTTCGCCGATGTCGTCGAAGCAATCACCGCCAAGATGATACGCCGCCACCCGCATGTATTTGGCGATGAAGAGGCGCGCTCGGCCGGATCGGCCAAGGGCCAGTGGGAACGCATCAAGGCCAAGGAAAAGGCTGAACTGGCGGCCGCCAAGGCAGCACGGGGGTATGTCGCCACCGAAGGTGCGAGCCTTCTTGATGACATTTCCTCCACCCTGCCCGGACTTATGGTCGCCGTCAAATTGCAGGCCCGCGCCGGCAAGGTCGGCTTCGACTGGAACGACCCGCGCGCCGTGCTGGCGAAAATCCGCGAGGAACTGGACGAGGTCGAAGCCGAGCTCGACACCGGCAGCCAGCAGGATCTGGCGGAAGAAGTTGGCGACGTGCTTTTCGCAATAGCCAATCTCGCCAGGCACCTGCATCTGGACCCGGAAGGCGCGGTGCGAATTGCAAACGCCAAGTTCCGAAAGCGTTTCAGCTATATTGAACGCAATGTCGGTCGTATCGGCCAGACCATGGAAACGGCAACGCTGGACGAAATGGAAGCGCTCTGGCAGGAGGCCAAGAACGCCTGATCAGGCGCGCCTTTGAAACGCCTCCACCGCAGTGAGCGGAACGCGGACCTTGAGCGTGATGGAGCCATCGTCCTCGTCGCGCCGCTCCAGCACCTCGCCATTGGAATAGACCCAGCCAAGCCGGCTCAATTCGCCGATGCCGAGATGAATTTCCATCTCCTGCGTTGCGGTTCCAATCCGCTGCTCGACGACATCAAGCAGCGCGTCAATCCCCTCCCCGGTCACCGCCGAGACGAGAATTGGCGCGCCCGCACCGTCCGTACGGTTGGCCCGGATCGCCTCAAGCGCCGGCGGATCCAGCAGGTCGATCTTGTTCCAGACCTCCAGAACGTTCTCATGACCGTCCTGACCAATGCCGAGCTGGGCAAGAATTGCGTAGACATCCGCCGCCTGTGCGGCGCTGTCCGGATCGGCGATGTCGCGCACATGCAAGATCAGGTCCGCCTCCAGCACTTCCTCAAGCGTGGCACGGAAAGCTGCGACCAGCATCGTCGGCAAATCCGAGACGAAGCCGACGGTATCGGAGATAACCACCTCGCCGCCTCCAGGCAGCTTCAACCGGCGCAAGGTCGGATCGAGCGTGGCAAACAGCAAATCCCTGGCGAATACCTGCGCTCCGGTCAGCAGGTTGAACAGCGTCGACTTTCCGGCATTGGTATAACCCGCGAGTGCAACGACCGGAGTTGGCGCCTTCTTGCGCTTGGCGCGGTGCAGGCTGCGCGTGCGGCTGACCTTTTCGAGGTCCCTTTCCAGCCGGAGGATGCGGTCCTGCAACTGACGACGGTCGGCCTCGATCTGGGTTTCGCCCGGGCCGCCGGTCTTGCCGAGGCCGCCGCGCTGGCGCTCAAGGTGTGTCCACTGGCGGACTAGCCGGCCCTTCTGGTAGTTGAGATGGGCAAGCTCGACCTGCAGCCTGCCCTCTTTCGTCCGCGCCCGCTCGCCGAAAATCTCGAGGATCAACCCCGTACGGTCGAGCACCTTGCAGTTCCAGGCTTTTTCCAGATTTCGCTGCTGTACCGGCGTCAGCGGATGATCGACGATGGCAAGTCCGATTTCACCCGCCTTGATCGATCCCGCGATTTCCTCGGTCTTTCCCGTGCCAAAAAGCGTGGCAGGTCGTGTTTCCTTCAGCGGAACCAATCCGGACTGCACGACATCGAGCGATATCGCCCGGGCAAGGCCGGTCGCTTCGGCCAGACGCGACGCGCCAGAGCGGCGCACCGCCTTGCCGGAAGCATTCAATGTCAGGTCTGCGCCATGTTGGGTGTCCGCGCCGCGCCGTGACAATTCGGGAACGAGGACGATGGCGCGCTCGGGTTTGCCTGCCTCTTCCGACGACCATTGGAAACGCGACTTGCTGCCCTTGTCAGCTTCGGTCAATCGCCTGCCTCGTCACTGCCCCCGTCGCCAAAACTCACCGGCGCCGATGGCATGATCGTTGAAATGGCATGCTTGTAGACAAGCTGCGCGATGCCATCGCGCTTCAACAAGACACAAAAATTGTCAAACCAGGTGACAACTCCGTTCAGCTTCACTCCGTTTACCAGGAAGATGGTCAGCGGAATTTTCTGTTTCCGCACCTGGTTCAGGAAAGCATCCTGAAGATTCTGCGACCTCTCAGGCATACCCAATTTTCGTCTCCGCCTCGTTAGCCTGTCACCCACACACACATACGCAATGACCCGGCTGTTTTCTGGACTAATCCGCTCCAAATGATCCCCGTAGCGGAATAATGTTTATAGTTTGGCCTCCGCGGCCATATCAAGCAAAACTTTGGATTGCATGCCACCACGCCTACGCCTCTGCTTCCTCCTTCCGGCGGCGGTCGAAAAGGCCAAGCATCTTCAATTTTCGGTGAAGTGCGGAACGTTCCATTCCAACAAACTCTGCCGTACGGGAAATGTTCCCGCCAAATCGCCCGACTTGAGCCGCAAGGTAGTCCCGCTCAAACGCTTCGCGCGCATCTTTCAACGGCAGCGCCATCAGGTGTTCGCCGCCATTGCCACCAACCGATGGCAGCATTTCGCCAATCTCGGCAGGCAGCATGTCGGCGGTGATCACCGATCCGGACTCGACCCTGGAAAGGATCATCAGCCGTTCGATGTTGTTGCGAAGCTGGCGGATGTTTCCCGGCCAGTCATGGGCCTGCAGCACCGCCATGGCGTCGGGACCGATGCGGCAACCGCGAATGCCGGTCTGACGGCCGATCTGGTCCATGAAGGCCTCGACAAGCACCGGCACGTCTTCGCGCCTTTCGGCAAGCGATGGTACCTTGAGCGGAACCACAGCGAGCCGATGATAGAGGTCTTCCCGGAACTCGCCCCGCCGGATCATGTCCTCGAGATTGCGCGCCGTCGAAGAGAGGATGCGCACATCCACCTTGACCCGGCTGCTGCCCCCTACCCGCTCGAACTGCTGGTCCACGAGGACACGGAGAATCTTGTTCTGCGTGTCGCGCGGCATGTCGGCCACCTCGTCCATGTAGAGCGTGCCGCCATGCGCTTCCTCCAGCGCGCCGACTTTTCGCCCGCCTGCCGACATGGCCTCTGCGCCGAAAAGTTCGAGCTCCATCCGGTCGGGGGTGATCGCGGCCGCATTGACCGCGACGAACGGTCCACCGGCGCGGTTCGAGTGCCGGTGAATGGTGCGGGCAACCAGTTCCTTGCCGGCGCCGGAAGCGCCGATGATCATGATGCGGCTGTTGGTTGGCGAGACCCGCTCGATGGTCTGGCGCAACTGGTTCATGACCGGCGATGTGCCGAGCAGTTCGGGCATGTCAGGGCTGCGGTCCTGCAAGTCGCGAACCTGTTTGCGAAGGTTCGATGCCTCCATTGCGCGTTCGGCGACAAGGATCAACCTGTCCGCCTTGAACGGCTTTTCGATATAGTCATAGGCGCCTGCCTTGATGGCGGAGACCGCCGTCTCGATGGTGCCGTGACCGGAGATCATCACCACCGGCAATTCGGGATGAAGTTTCTTGATCTCCGCCAATATCTCAAGCCCGTCCATGGGCGAACCCTGAAGCCATATATCGAGAAAGACGAGCGTCGGGCGCCGGTCGCGAATGGCGGCCAGCGCGCTAGTCGAGTCGGAGGCTGTGCGCGTCCCGTGCCCCTCGTCGGAAAGTATGCCTGCGACCAGTTCCCGGATGTCGGCTTCGTCATCGACGACCAATATGTCATTTGCCATGCAAGTCCCCTTTGGCCGATCCGGCCTAAACCTTTGCCGCGACCGGGCTTTCGCCGGCCGCCGATTTCTGTTTCGACCCGCGGGCGGCAGACGCGGCATTGTCGTCCGCGGGAAGAACGATCCGCATCATCGCCCCGTGCCCGCCATCGGCAACCTGCGGCGCATCGAGCAGTTCTATCGTGCCGCCATGGTCCTCCAGCACCTTTCGCACGATCGCCAGGCCCAAGCCCGTACCCTTCTCGCGCGTCGTCATGTACGGCTCCAGCAGTCTCTGCCGGTTCTCCTTGGGCAACCCCTTGCCGTTGTCGATGACGTCGATGACATAGTGGTCGGCCTGTCTCGCCGCGCGCACCTCGATGCGCCCCGCATCGCCGCTAGTATTTTCTTTGGATTCAATTGCTTCCGTGGCGTTCTTGAGTAGATTTATGAATACCTGCGACATCAGCCGTGTGTCAAAATAGCCGTACAGCGGTTGCGTTCCGAGTGTGGTGACGAATTCGATCGAAGGCGATCCCACCTTTTGCAGGAAGACCGCTTCCTGCAGCGTATCCGCCAGGTTGGTCGGTTCCATGACCGGCTTGGGCATGCGTGCGAAGGACGAGAACTCGTCCACCATCCGGCCGATATCGCCGACCTGGCGTATGATCGTGTCGGTGCACTGGTCGAAAACCTCGCGGTCCTCGATGATATATTTCCCGTAGCGCCTGCGGATGCGCTCGGCGGAAAGCTGGATCGGCGTCAGCGGGTTCTTGATCTCGTGGGCAATGCGCCGCGCCACGTCGGACCAGGCCGTGCTGCGCTGGGCGGCGACCAGATCCGTGATGTCGTCGATTGTGATGACAAAGGCATGGCCGACCTGGTCGGGATCATCCTCTTCGCGCTCCAGCGTCACCTGAACGTTTAGCGTGCGTTCGCTGCCGCCGCGCCACATGGTCAACTGCTCGCGATATTCGTGGCGGTCGAGCGTGCGCGCCCGGTCGAAAACATCCGCCAGTTCGGGAGCGATCTCACGCAAGGGATAACCGGCGAACTCGCCCGCCCCCAGCTGGCTCTCCGCAGCCTTGTTGACGATCGTGACGCGCCCCTCGTTCGAGACGCCGATAACCGAGGCACTGACGCCCGAAAGCACGGCCTCGGTGAATCGCGCCCTCTGGTCGATGTCGTCCTTGGCCTGGAGGATCTCGTCGCGCTGGCTTTTCAACTCGCCGATCATGACATTGAAGGTGTCGCTCAAATTCTTGAGGTCGCCCTCGGTGTGCATCGTTCCGACGCGCACATCTAGATTGCCCTGGCTGACCGCATCGGCGGCGGTAATCAATCTGCGGATCGGGGCGACAACGCGATCGGCCACGGAGATACCCATCCATATCGCAGCCAGCAGAATGATCAGGCACACGCCAATGTAAAGAACCGCAAAAGCAAGCTGCACCGGCACGCGATTGTTCTCGAGGTCGGCATATTTGGCAGTGTTTTCCTCCATCAGCCGAAGCTGGTTGATGACCTCCGGCCGCAGCGGCATGATTGCGTAGAGATACGCATTCGGGATTTCCCGCAGCTTGAACATGGCGCCAATGAAATTCGTGGTGCCCGGCGGTATGGCGACCGGATCGCCAGTATCGGCAGCGACGAAAAACTCTTCGCGCGCCGGCGGAACTTCCACGTTGCCGGGAATGTTTGCCTTGGTGATCACCGTGCCGTCGCGGCGCAGCAACTGTGCTGAAATAAAGCCGCGGCCTTTGGCCTGCAGCGTGACGAGGTTCTCAAAACCGGGGAAATCGAGATTGTAGTACTGGCGGGCGCGGTCGAGTTCAAAGGCCATCGAAATGGCGTTGCCTGTCAGCGTCCGCCGGCTCTCGTCCATGTAGGCGCGGGCGATGTTGACCGACGAACCGACGATCTGCTTCGTGCGCAACTCGAACCAGCGGTCGAGGCCGACATCCAGTGTAATGGTCGCAATGATGGCGACGAGTACCGCCGGGATTGCCGCGACGAGCGCAAACAGCGAGATGATCCGCACATGCAGGCGCGCGGCCGCCCTGCCCTTGCGCCGCGATTGCCAGATGATCCAGATTTCCCGCCCGATCAGGAACAGGACCATTGCTGCCAGCGCCGAATTGATGGCGAGCGCGGTTGTCACCACCGGCCGGTTTGGAGCAATCGGCGTTTCGCCGATGAGCAGAAGGAATGTGACGGCGCCGGTCACGACGAGTGCAATGACTGCGGCAAGCCCAAGGATGCGGGAAATGCCGTCGCGCTCGCGTGGCATGGCGGCGGCATTGCCGTCTGCCTTAGGCCGTGAAAGCCTTTTCGGTTTGGAAGTCGCCAAGGAGCGCAATTCGTTCGCCTGGGTCACGGCTTCCATCGATATTGCAATCCTCAAAGAATGCTGACCGTCCTCGGCATGGACGAAATTCGTTGCTTTGGTGCAACTCAATTGTGGCGAAAATGAAACACCCGGTCAAGCCGAGCCGGAAAACAGCGTTTTCCACAAGCTGCACCCAGTGCACCCGGGCAACACCTCACCGAATGGTGCGGATCACCTTGATATCGAGTTCGCGAATTTTCTTGCGTAGCGTGTTGCGGTTTACGCCAAGCAATTCGGCCGCCTTAATCTGGTTGCCGCGCGTTGCCGCCAGCGTTGCCGTGATCAAAGGCTGTTCAAGCTGCCGCAATACGCGATGATAGAGGCCGGGAGGTGGCAATTCGTTGCCGAAGCCGGCAAAATAGCCAGCAAGCCAGTTCTCGGACGCGGTCGCGATATCCGCCGGTCCGCCATTGGCCAACTTCATCGACGGCTCCGGGAATGGATCATTGCCGCGCAACTCCACTTCGATGATGTCGGCATTGATGACTTCCTGCGGATAAAGCGCCGACAAGCGCCGGATGAGATTCTCCAGCTCCCGCACATTGCCCGGCCAGCGGTAGCGTTTCAGGAGTTCGATCGCCTCGCCGTCGATCTGTTTCGGACCCAGCCCGTCCTTTTCCGATAGCGCAAGAAAGTGCCGCACCAGATCGGGAACATCTTCGGTGCGCTCGCGCAGCGGCGGCAATCGAAGCGGCACGACATTGAGGCGGTAAAAAAGGTCTTCACGGAAAAGGCCCTGGTTGATCAGCGTGCGCAAATCCTTGTTGGTGGCCGCTACGATGCGCACATCGGTGCGGATCGGCGTTCGCCCGCCAACGGTTGTGTATTCGCCCTGCTGCAATACGCGCAAAAGCCGCGTCTGCGCATCCATCGGCATGTCGCCGATTTCATCGAGGAACAGCGTTCCGCCCTCCGCCTGTTCGAACTGGCCGGCCGAACGGCTCTGCGCTCCTGTGAAAGCGCCCTTCTCGTGTCCGAACAGTTCCGACTCGATGAGATCCTTGGGAATTGCCGCCATGTTTATGGCAACGAACGGTCCATGCCGGCGCTTGCCATAGTCGTGCAGTGCCCGCGCCACCAACTCCTTGCCCGTCCCTGACTCGCCCGTGATCATGAGCGTCAGGTCGGTCTGCATGAGCCGCGCCAGCACGCGGTAGATTTCCTGCATGGCGGGCGAGCGCCCTACCAGCGGCATGCGGTCGGCGCCGTCCTCGAATTTGGCTGCAGGCTTCTGTCGTTTCGGTTCCGAAACGGCCCTGCCTGCGATCGCGATCAGTTCCTGCAGGTCGAATGGCTTTGGCAGATATTCATATGCGCCGCGTTCCGACGCCTTGATTGCGGTCATGAAGGTGTTCTGCGCGCTCATTACCACGACCGGCAATTCCGGTCTGATGCGCTTGATACGCGGCAGCAATTCGAACGCATCGCCGTCCGGCATGATGACGTCTGAAATGACGAGGTCGCCGTCGCCGGCCGATATCCAGCGCCACAAGGTGGCGACGTTCGAGGTGACGCGCACCTCGTAGCCCGCTCGCGACAGCGCCTGGTTCAACACGGTGCGGATCGCGCCGTCATCATCGGCGACGAGTACAAGTCCCTTGTTCATGCTTCTTCCACGAGTTTGTCAGTGCCAGACTCGCCTCGCCATGCCGGCAGGAGAATCCGGAAAACCGTTTTTCTTGGTTCGGAATCGCATTCGATCACGCCACCATGGTCCCCGACGATCTTGGCGACCAGTGCAAGCCCAAGTCCCGAACCGTTGGTCTTGGTCGTCACGAAAGGATCGAAAATGTAGGTGCGGATATCATCGGGAACGCCAGGGCCATTGTCGCGCACGCAAAACTCGAGCGGCAACGACACCCGCTCGCTGGAGCCCTGCACCGACAGATGGATGCCGGGCCGGAATGCCGTCGTGAAAACGATTTCCGCGTCCGGCGTATTTGAAAGAGCCTCGGAAGCGTTTTTGGCAAGGTTCAGGAACACCTGGATCAACTGGTCGCGGTTTCCATACACCGCTGGCAGAGACGGGTCGTAATCCTCCACGAGCTTGATGTTGCGGGCAAAACCGGACTTCGACAGCCGCTTGACATGTTCGAGCACCTTGTGGATGTTGACTGGCTCGCGTTCGATCGGCCGTTCGTCCGAAAACACTTCCATGCGGTCGACCAGGTTCACGATCCGGTCGGCTTCGTCCATGATCAGGCGTGTCAGCTGTCGGTCATCATCTTGCGCCGACATCTCCAGTAGCTGTGCCGCGCCCCTGATGCCGGAAAGCGGGTTCTTGATTTCGTGCGCCAGCATGGCCGCAAGGCCGGTGACCGTGCGCGCCGCGCCGCGATGGGTGAGTTGGCGGTCGATCTTTTCCGCCATGGTGCGCGGCTGGAACATCAAAACCACGTGCCCGGGCTTTTCCGCAGCAGGTGAAGCATAGACGTCGACGATCTTGTCCTTGCCGATGCGCGGAGATGAAATGTCGACCTTGTACTCATTGATTGGCGAGTCCGCTTCGCGGACCTGGTCGACCAGCGTCAGCACCGGGCTGCCGAAGGGCACGAAATGGTCGATGTTGTGCCGGGTCAGAAAGGCGAGCGAAGACCGGAAAAACGATTCCGCCGCCAGATTGGCGTAGCGGATACCGCGTTGACGGTCGACCATGACCACGGGGTGCGGCAGCGAATCCAGCACCGCCAGGCTGTCCGGCAGTTCCGGCCGTATGGATGAGGGCGACGCCACTGCGGACATCATGCGGCCTCCGTCATTTCAACGCGCGCCGCGAGATTTTCCAGCGCCGAGACAACTACGCGCGGGTCGTCTGCAGTGACGATCAGGCGACGCAGCGCGGCGTCGGGGCTGGCGGGAAGCCGGTCGAGATACCACGACAGGTGCTTTCTCGCCTGGCGCGTTCCCGACTTGACGCCGTACAGTTCCAGAAGGTCGCGATAATGCGCGAGCGCTGTGTCGAGGATGAAGCGCGGTTCGCAAACGCTCCCTGATTGCACCGCTCCGGCAATCACGCCCGGAAGCCATGGCGCGCCATAGGCGCCGCGACCGGTCATCACCGCATCCGCGCCGGAGCGGTCAAGCGCAACTGCCGCCTGCGCGGCATTGGTGATGTCGCCATTGACGACGACGGGGATCGAAATCGCTTCCTTTACGGCACGCACCGCATCCCAATCCGCGCTGCCCTTGTAGAACTGGCAGCGCGTCCGTCCGTGCACGGAGATCATCTGCACGCCTGCCTGCTCGGCCAATCGCGCCAGTTCCGGCGCATTCATGCTGCCGTGATCCCAGCCGAGGCGCATTTTCAGCGTCACCGGGACTTTCACCGCCGACACGACCGCCTCGATCAGACTGAGCGCCAGATCGGGTTCGCGCATCAAGGCGGAACCGGCAAGGCCCGTCGTCACGCGCTTGGCCGGGCAGCCCATGTTGATGTCGATGAGGTCCGCGCCGTTGGCCTGCGCTATTTCGGCGGCAAGGCGCATCCATTTCGTTTCGCGCCCGGCGAGTTGCACGGCATGAACCGGCCCGCCACTCGGCAACGCCTTCAGTTCCATTTCGGCATTGCCTTCGACCAGCGCTTCGCTGGCGACCATTTCACTGAAGACAAGTCCCGCGCCGAAACGCCAGGCAAGCCTGCGGAAGGCCCTGTCCGTCACGCCGGACATGGGAGCGAGAAATGCGCGGTTGGCGAGCGTGATCGGGCCAACCTGCAACGGCTTTGCCAGATTGGCTCCGGCTTGAGCGGATTTGGAAGGAGTGAACAATTTTTGTGCGATCCGTTATACTGCCCGCAAACTAACCAACTATGCCGCAGTGCACAAGATACAAAGGGCCGCATGCCTTGAATTGCAAGCCTCGGCGGTGCATGGCTTAACCGGCAAACATCAATCGGAGAAGACAAAAGTGGCGGGAAATGCGGTCGTCATGGTCGCCGCGGGACGAGGCGAGCGCATGGGCGGCGACGGTGGTCCAAAACAGTATCGCAACCTTGGCGGAAAAAGCGTGCTGTCGCGGGCGGCGCGTCCGTTTCTCGACCACCCGGAAGTGGATCACGTCGTCGTTGTTGTTCACGCCGATGACCACGCACTTTACGCGGCTGCAATGCCGGACCATTCAAAACTGCTGCCGCCGGTGTATGGTGGCGCGACCCGCCAGCAAAGCGTTCTGAACGGATTGGAAGCCTTGGCGGCGCTCGCACCCGCCAAGGTGCTCATCCACGACGCAGCGCGCCCGTTCGTCACTGGCGAGATCATATCCGGCGTGATTTCGGCGATTGCCCCCGGCCAGGGCGCCCTGCCCGCCTGTGCCGTCACGGATACGCTGAAACGCGCGGGCGCAGGCCAGATCGTCGAAGGCACGGTGCCGCGCGACGGCTTGTTCGCCGCGCAGACGCCGCAGGGATTCATGTTTCAGGAGATTGTGACAGCGCATCGCGATGCCGCCCGCAAGGGCATCGGCGGCCTTACCGACGATGCATCGGTGGCGGAAGCGGCAGGCCTTGCCGTGCGCATCGTGCCGGCCCCGCAATCCAATTCGAAACTGACGACGCAGGAAGACATGGAGGCCGCACGCATGAAACTTCGCCAGCGGCTTCCCGATGTTCGCACCGGCAACGGCTATGACGTCCACCAGCTCGAGCCTGGCGATGGCGTCACGCTTTGCGGCGTATTCATTGCCCATGACCAGCGCCTCAAGGGGCATTCCGACGCCGACGTCGGACTGCATGCGCTTACCGATGCGCTGCTCGGCACCATCGGCGATGGCGATATCGGTTCGCACTTCCCGCCGTCCGACATGCGCTGGAAGGGCGCTTCCTCCGACCAGTTCCTGGCCCATGCCGTCCAACTGGTGAAGCAGCGCGGGGGCATCATCACCCATCTTGACGTTTCGCTCATCTGTGAAGCGCCGCGCATCGGTCCGCACCGCGATGAAATGCGGGCACGTATCGCCGAAATAGCAGGCATCGAACTCTTTCGCGTGGCCGTAAAGGCAACCACAAACGAGAAAATCGGTTTCATCGGTCGCGGCGAAGGTATCGCCGCCATTGCGACTGCCACGGCCGTTTTCGGAGAGGAACACGATGAAGGTTGATGAAGATCTCGGGATCATTGCCGCGCAGGTGCTGAAGACCTTTCGTGCCGCCGGTCGCCGCGTGGCCGCAGCGGAATCATGCACTGGCGGCCTGATAGCGGCGCTGCTGACCTCGCACGAAGGCTCATCGCACATGTTCGAGCGGGGCTTCGTCACCTACTCGAACGAATCCAAGACCGAACTCCTCGGTGTTCCTGCCGACATGATCGAGGAGCACGGGGCGGTTTCGGCGCCAGTTGCCGCCGCGATGGCGGAAGGCGCTTTGAAGCGGTCGAACGCCGATGCAGCGGTCGCGGTGACGGGAATTGCCGGCCCGGGCGGCGGATCGGAAGGAAAACCCGTGGGCCTGGTCTTTATCGCGGTCGCCAGCACGGATGACGAAGGCGCCTATGTGGAGGAATTCCGCTTCGGCGACAACGGGCGGGATGCCATCCGCAATGAAACCGCGCGGATGGCGCTGGAAATGCTGGTGGCCTACGGGACGGAAGAGGACGAGGAATAAAGCTTCATTCACAGTGTGACGCAATGCACATCGCCCAAACGGGGAAAATCCTATGTTCTGGTCATCGGGACATGAACCACCCCGGTCGGGACCTGAACCACCCCGCAAGACCTCCAAATTCCCGCCTGAAAAGAACAACCCGGTCCTCCAGCCGGGTTTTCTTTTGTCCGCAATTCGCTTCAAGCGTAAATTGCCCGCGCCCGCTCCTCGAATGCAGTGGTGAAGCGGCGGAAGGCGTAGTCGAACATCGAACCCATCAGCAAGCCAAGCGAGCGGCTGGCGAATTCATACTCGATATCGAAATGGACGTTGCACGACGCTTCGCCCGTCGCTTCGAACCACCACCGGTTGTCGAGCCGCCGGAAAGGGCCGTCGAGATATTTCACGTCGATCATCATCCGCTCCGGATCGAGAATGACCTGCGTGGTGAACCTTTGCCTGATCGCCTTGTAGCCGACGCCCATTTCCGCCACGAGAACTTCCCTGCCCTCGCGCTCGCGGCGCGAACGCACGGTCAGGCTTTCGCACAGAGGCAGGAACTGCGGATATTGCTCGACATCGGCGACCAGGTCGAACATCTGCCGCGC
>JBGSJA010000172.1:0-12525 GCA_041742235.1 Salaquimonas sp.
GCTGGCCTTAGCGCCGGTAGCCGGCGTCTTCGCGACTTGCGGACTGGCATTGGCAGGCTGCGCGGCGCTGGCGTGGCAGTTGCATCCGCGGTTGGGGCGCCGCCGCCGGTAAAGGCTCGAAGCACCATTGGCTGACGTGTCCGCACTTGCAACCAGCCTTGCAAACGCGATATTTGACATTGGATTTTCAGTCCGCCCCTTTTGCGAAATGTCTTTTGGTTGGGAACACGATGGGTCAGGTCAGCATCAAGCTCGATAACAAGACTTCAGCCCGGTTGGAGGAAGCAAGCCGTGCCAGTGGCAATTCACTGGACGAACTGGCGCGCCGGGCGATAGACGAATTTCTTGACGAACACGAGGCCTTGAAGTCTGCATCGATCAGGATGAAGGAAATCCAAAGCGGGCAAACTGTAGCCATCAGCCACGAAGAAGCCATGCGAAAGCTTGGCCTTGCAGATTGAATGGCATCCCGAGGCATTGGCTGAATTAGCCGCATTGACAAAGGGTGACGGGCTACGGATCGCAAAAGCGCTGAACAAGCGGGGCGGCCATGCGACCAGCTACATTCCCTATAGCGGGAACATGAGTGAATTTTGCAAGTTCCGGGTTGGCGATTACCGGTTGATTTGCAGACAAACGCCTGATTTGACTACGATTCTGGCCATCTTCCACAGAAGCGATGCCTATAGCGGACGTTCGCTGCAGAAACTGAAGAAACGATAACATGACCCTCGTCGATACCCGCATACCCGAACCGAAGCGTTTCATTCCTGGTGCCACTGGCGATTGGGAGGTCATCATCGGCATGGAAATCCATGCGCAGGTGACTTCGAATTCGAAACTGTTTTCCGGCGCCTCGACGCAGTTCGGGTCGGATCCCAATTCGAACGTGTCGCTGGTCGATGCGGCCATGCCGGGCATGCTTCCGGTGATCAACGAGGAATGCGTAAGGCAGGCGGTGCGCACGGGGCTGGGGCTGAAGGCGAAGATCAACAAGCGCTCGGTGTTTGATCGCAAGAATTACTTCTATCCGGATTTGCCGCAGGGCTACCAGATCAGCCAGTTCAAGGACCCCATCGTCGGCGAAGGCAAGGTGACGGTGTCGGTGGGGCCGGACCGGCAGGGCAATTTCGAGGACATCGAAGTTGGCATCGAGCGGCTGCATCTCGAGCAGGACGCAGGCAAGTCCATCCACGACCAGCATCCCACGATGAGCTTCGTCGACCTGAACCGCACCGGTGTCGCGCTGATGGAGATCGTGTCGAAGCCGGACCTGCGCTCTTCCGACGAGGCCAAGGCATATCTGACCAAGCTGCGCACGATTTTGCGTTATTTGGGCACTTGCGACGGCAACATGGACGAAGGCTCCATGCGGGCCGACGTCAATGTGTCCGTGCGCAAGCCGGGCGGCGAGTTCGGAACGCGCTGCGAAATCAAGAACGTCAATTCGATCCGCTTCGTCGGGCAGGCGATCGAAACCGAGGCGCGCCGCCAGATCGCGATCCTTGAAGGCGGCGGGACCATCGACCAGGAGACCCGGCTTTTCGATCCGGTCAAGGGCGAGACGCGTTCGATGCGTTCCAAGGAGGATGCGCACGACTATCGCTATTTCCCCGATCCCGACCTGCTTCCGCTGGAATTTGACGACGCCTATGTCGCGGCGCTCAAGGAGCATTTGCCCGAACTGCCGGACGACAAGAAGGACCGCCTCGTCAACACGCTCGGCCTCTCTGCCTATGATGCGTCGATCCTCGTTTCTGAAAAGGCCATCGCCGACTACTTCGAGAAGGTGGCGCAGGGCCGCGACGGCAAGACGGCAGCCAACTGGGTCATCAACAACCTGCTGGGCAAGTTGAACGAAACCGGCAAGGACATTGAATCAACTCCGGTTTCGCCCGACCAGCTTGGCGGGATCATCGACCTCATCAAGTCCGGCGACATCAGCGGCAGCATTGCCAAGGAACTTTTCGAGATCGTCTGGAACGAAGGCGGCGATCCGCGCCAGATCGTCGAGGTGCGCGGCATGCGCCAGGTCACCGACACCGGCGCGATCGAGGCGGCTGTTGACGCAGTAATTGCAGCGAACCCTGACAAGGCGGCGCAGGCGCGCGAAAAGCCGCCGCTGGCGGGCTGGTTCGTCGGGCAGGTGATGAAGGCTACCGGCGGCAAGGCAAACCCGCAGGCGGTCAGCGACATGGTCAAGGCAAAGCTGGGCGTCGAGTAGTCCGCACGGAAGTCCGGGTGATTTGCGCGAAAATGCCCAAAAATCCGCCGGATTCGGGGATATGTGATGGAATCCTTGCCGTTTTCCCTGTTTGCTGGTGAAATTCGAACCGTTTTTCCAGCAAAAGCGTTCTATGGTCACATTCCTCGCCCAAGGGAATAGGGGCCGAAAACGAACGGGGATTGCCATGAACATGCAGGTTAGCGAACCCGGCTTCCGCGATAGCGTGGACCGGTTGTTCAACCGCGCGGTCGCCTACATGAACCTCACGCCAGGCCTTGTCGAGAAGATCCGGGTCGTGAATTCCACCTACACGGTGCGCTTTGGCGTCAAGCTGCGCGGCGATATCGTAACCTTCACCGGCTACCGCTCCGTACATTCGGAGCATGCGGAACCGGTCAAGGGCGGCATCCGATACTCGCTCGCGGTGAACCAGGACGAGGTCGAGGCGCTGGCCGCGCTGATGACCTACAAATGCGCGCTGGTCGAGGTGCCGTTCGGCGGCTCCAAGGGCGGGCTGTGCATCAATCCGCGCGATTGGGAGCCGGACGAACTGGAGCGCATCACCCGCCGTTTTGCCTTCGAATTGATCAAGCGCGACCTGATCAATCCTTCCCAGAACGTGCCTGCCCCGGACATGGGCACGGGCGAGCGCGAAATGGCCTGGATCGCTGATCAGTACCGGCGCATGGCCACCACCGACATCAATGCCCGCGCATGCGTCACCGGCAAGCCGCTGGATGCAGGCGGCATCCACGGCCGTACCGAGGCGACGGGCAGGGGTATCCAATACGCGCTTCGCGATTTCTTCCGGCATCCCGAGGATGTAGCGGTCGCCAGTCTTTCCGGCGACCTGTCCGGCAAGCGTATCATCGTGCAGGGATTGGGCAATGTCGGCTATTACGCCGCCAAGTTCCTTTCCGAAGAGGACGGCGCAAAAATCACGGCCATAGTCGAATATAACGGGGCGTTGACGAACCCCGGCGGCATCGAAATCGAGGCCGCCAAGCAGTGGATGATGCGGCACGGCTCGTTCGAAGGCTTTTCAGGCGGCACGTTCCACGCGGATGGTTCCGCGCTCATCGAGGCCGAATGCGATATCCTGATCCCGGCGGCATTGGAAAGCGTCATCAACGCCACCAACGCCGCCCGGATAAAGGCCCCGCTGATTGTGGAGGCCGCAAATGGACCTGTCACGGCAGCCGCAGACGAAATACTGCGCGCCCGCGGCACCGTGATCATACCTGACCTGTTCGCCAATGCCGGCGGCGTGACGGTTTCCTATTTCGAATGGGTCAAGAACCTGTCGCACATCCGCTTCGGTCGCATGCAGCGCCGCGAGGAAGAGGCGCGCCACCGCATGCTGATCGAGGAGCTTGAGAATACCGCCGGCATCAACATTAGCGAGAAGTTCAAGGCGCGGTATATTTCGGGCGCTGACGAGTTGACGCTGGTTCGTTCGGGTCTCGACGACACGATGCGCGGGGCATACGCCAACATGCGCGAATTGTGGCATGAGAAGCGCGGCGCGCATCCGAACTTCGACCTGCGCATGGCGGCGTATGTGATCGCCATCACGCGCGTTGCCGACAGTTACCGGTCGCTGGGACTGTAAGCGCTCAGGCTGCCTGCAATTGCTCGCGGCCGGGACGCCTTTCCCGGCCGAGCAGGAACACCATGACCGCGATGTTGAGGAGGTTCCAGGCGATCCCGTTGAGGAAGGCCGCCTGGTACGAACCGGTGAGATCATAGATCACGCCGCTGGCCCAACCGCCCACCGCCATTCCGATGACCGTGGCGGTGATGACGATGCCGACGCGCCGCCCGGCTTCGCGCGCCGGCAAGTATTCGCGCACGATCAGCGCGTAGCACGGCACGATGCCGCCTTGCGCAAGGCCGAAGATCGCCGAAACCACGTAAAGCGAGGCCAGGCCGTCGAATGGCAGGTACAGGAACAACGCCAGGCACTGCAGGACCGAACCGATCAGCAATGTGCGAATCCCGCCAATATAGTCGGCGACAAAACCCGAAAGCAGACGGCTGATGATGCCGCCTGCCAGCATGATCGACACCATTTCAGCCCCGGCAACGATGCCGTAGCCCAGATCCATGCAATACGAAACGAGGTGCACCTGCGGCATCGCCATGGCCATGCAGCAGGCAAATCCTGCCGTGGCCAGCAACCATTGCAAGGTTGCGGGAGAGACGGGCATCACGGCCGTCGTGCCGCGGGGAGACGATGCAACCGCCCCGGCGGCGTAGCCCGCATCGTGGATCATCCGGCGGCGCAGGCTCAGCGCCAGAGGTATCATCAGAACGATCGATATGGCGGCGACGAAGCCGAAGGTATGGCGCCAGCCATCCGTGTCGATCATGCCCTTGAGGACTTGCGGCCACAAGGCGCCGGCGATGTAATTGCCGCAGGCAGCGGAGGCAACGGCTATGCCGCGCCGCTTTAAGAACCAGTGCGACAGGTCCGCCATCAGCGGTCCAAATCCCGCAGCAGTCGCCATGCCCACCAGCATCTGCAGCAGGCATACCTGCCAGAAGGATGTCGCAAGGGCGCTGAGCCCGAAGCCCGCCGCCAGGGCTGCGCCGGCCGCCAGGAGCACCGGCGTGATGCCGTATCTGTCCACCATGCGGCCAAATACGATGTTGCCGACGGCAAAACCGGTCATCATGAAGGTATAGGCCATTGAGGCCGTGCCGCGGTCGAGGGCGAACTCGGACTGGATCTGCGGCAGCACGAGCACGATCACCCATTGGCCTACGCATGCAACCGTGCCTGCCGCCATGGAGATGGCAAGCCGAAGCCAGGAGTAGGGACTGTCGACCTGCGATGGGACCAAGCGGCAGATTCCTTCATTTGGGCAAGGCCCGAGAAACTAGGCTTGATGCCGTTTACGCGCAAACCAGCAATTTTGAATGCTCGATGCATCCTTCTCACTGCTGGACTTCGGCAAGGCTTCACGGCATAAGCGGGTGCAACGCAATATCGCCGCCCAACGAGGCCCGCAATGAAGCTCCTTGCGCAATTCTTCACATGGTGGAACGGCTCCACCTGGGGAACGCGTGTCTACACCTGGCGTTTTGGCAAGCGGGTGGGCGAGGACGAGTTCGGCAACGTTTACTTCGAGGGCGATGGCGGCCGGCGCTGGGTGCAATATGCCGGCGAAGCCGACCCGACGACCATACCGCCCGGCTGGCATGGATGGATGCACAAGCGCACCGACACGCCGCCGAGCGCCGAAAACTACAAGCCGCGCGACTGGCAGAAGCCGCATCTGCCCAACCAGACCGGCACGGCAAACGCCTATTTCCCAAAGGGTTCGCTTGCAAACCCGCAATCGCGGCCGAAGGTGACGGGCGACTACGAACCCTGGCGCCCCTGAGGACAAGCCATGTTCCGCGGTGAGGCCGCGCTGCCTGCGGGCCTGAGGGTATATGCCGTCGGCGACGTGCATGGCCGCGCCGATTGCCTCGCTGAAATCCTCGAACGCATCGATGCCGACTTCGCCGGCAGCCCGGCAGAGCGCAAGCGCATCGTCATGCTGGGCGACTATACCGACCGCGGCCCTGCTTCGCGCGAGGTGGTCGAGATATTGTCGCAGAAGGCGGGGGAGGCGGATTTCATCTGCCTTCGCGGCAATCACGACGACTGGTTCCTGCGCTTCCTGACCGACCCTGACGAAGGCGACGGATTCCTCAATTGGGGCGGCATCCAGACACTGGAATCCTACGGCGTCGACCTGACCGGCTCGATCAAGAGCAATGCGGAACTTGCTCGCGAACTGGCAAGGCTCGTTCCCGCCGCGCACAGGCGCTTTCTTTCGCGGCTGCGCTACTGGCACGAGGAAGGGGACTACTTCTTTTGCCATGCCGGCGTGCGTCCGGGCGTTGCGCTGCAATTCCAGGACCCGCACGACCTGATGTGGATCAGGGGAGAGTTTCATGCCCACAAGGGCAGCTTCGGAAAGGTGGTCGTTCACGGCCATACGCCGCAAGCGCAGGTGGATTTCCAGCCGAACCGCATCAATATCGACACCCGGGCATTCGATACCGGCGTGCTGACCGCGCTGGTGCTGGAAGGCAATGAGCAGCGATTAATCCAGACCGGTCACGACTGACGGCCCTTGCCATGCCGAAATCGCGTGTTAGACACCACATCAAACCAGTTGGGTGCAATTTCGAATGATCTTCAGGACCGCAGCAGCTTTGCTCTTGGCCTCGGGGGCCGCGTTCGCGGCGTTGGCGCAGGAAAATCCGGAACTGCCACCGCTATCGGAGGGCGAAAGCGGAGTGACCGTCGAGCAACTGCCGCCGCCGGTGGAGGGTCCGGACAAGATCAAGAACCGGGTCGCGGAGTTTTCCGGGCTCGACAAGATCACCGGGCGCACGATCACTTTCGACGTCTATATCGACGAGACGGTGCAGTTCGGTACCCTGCAGGTGACGCCGCGGGTCTGCTATAGCCGCCCCTCGACCGTGACGCCCAAGACGGACGCCTTCATCGAGGTCGATGAAATCACGCTGGACCGCCAGATCAGGCGCATCTTCACCGGCTGGATGTTCGCCGACAGCCCGGGCCTCAATGCAATCGAGCACCCGATCTACGATGTCTGGCTGAAAAACTGCAAAATGGACTCTGAAGTCCAGCCGCCAAGCTAGAGTTTGCCTTGATCGCGCCAGGCAAAGAAATCCGCATTGCCTGATACTGCCTGTTCCAGCATTTTCGAATATTTGCGGCGCGGTATGTCAATCGCGCCAAATTGCGTCAGATGCTTCGTGGTGAACTGGGTATCGAGCAACGCGAACCCGCCGGCCCTCAACCGCTCGACGAGGTGAACCAGCGCCACCTTCGAGGCATCGGTCCGGCGCGAGAACATGCTCTCGCCGAAAAAGGCTGCGCCGAGCCGCACGCCGTAAAGCCCGCCGGCCAGTTCGCCGCCGTCCCAGCACTCGACCGAGTGGCAGTGGCCGATCGCGTGCAGGTCGCAATAGAGCTTGCGGATGCGCCGGTTGATCCAGGTCTTCGGCCGATCATGTGTCGATTCAGCGCAAGCATCGATTACAGCCTCGAAATCATGGTCGATGCGGATTTCGAACGGGCTGCGCTTCAGGGTTTTGCGAAGGGACCGGGGAATGTGGAAATCGTCGAGCGGAATTACCCCGCGCAGTTCCGGCTCCACCCAGAAGAGTCCCGGATCTTCTGCTGACTCGGCCATGGGAAAAATGCCGCAGGCATATGCCTTCAGCAGCACCTGCGGCGTGATCTCGAATTGCGCGTCCTTCGACCGGCTCATCGCGGCAGTTTGGCAAGGTCAGGCAGATTTTGCCAGATAGTTCTCGAGCCAGTGAATGTTGTAGTTGCCATCCTGGATATCGGGGTTGGAAACGAGGTTGCGGAACAGCGGCAGCGTCGTGTGAATGCCATCGACAACGAACTCGTCCAACGCCCGGCGCAGCCGCATCAGGCATTCCACCCGGTTCCGGCCGTGCACGATCAGCTTGCCGATCAGGCTGTCATAGTAGGGCGGGATATTGTAGCCCTGATAGACGCCTGAATCGACACGCACGCCAAGGCCGCCCGGCGGATGGTAGTAGGCGATCCGGCCCGGGGACGGGACGAAGGTTTCCGGATGTTCCGCGTTGATGCGGCACTCGATCGCGTGGCCGTTGAAGACGATCTCGTTCTGCTTCATCGACAGGCCGGCGCCCGAAGCGACGCGGATCTGCTCGTTGACAAGGTCGATGCCGGTGATCATCTCGGTCACCGGATGCTCCACCTGCAGGCGCGTGTTCATCTCGATGAAGAAGAATTCGCCATCCTCGTAGAGAAACTCGATGGTTCCGGCCCCCGAATAGCCCAATCCCTGGATCGCGTTGGCGCAGATTTCACCGATGCGCTGGCGTTCTTCGGCATTGAGGGCAGGGGAATTGGCTTCTTCCCAGACCTTCTGGTGGCGACGTTGCAGCGAGCAATCGCGTTCGCCCAGATGCACGCCGCCGCCGCGGCCGTCGCCCATCACCTGGATTTCGATGTGCCGCGGCTTGCTCAGATACTTCTCGATATAGACGCTGTCGTCGCCGAAGGCTGCGCCCGCTTCCGAACGCGCGGTGGCCAACGCTTCTGCAAGACCTTCCTCATTGCGCGCGACCTTCATGCCGCGTCCGCCGCCGCCCGCTGCTGCCTTGATCAGCACCGGATATCCGATATCGGCGGCGATGCGCTTTGCCTCGGCCTCGTCGGTAACCGCGCCGTCTGAACCTGGAACGCACGGGATGCCAAGGCGGCGCGCCGTATTCTTGGCCTCGATCTTGTCGCCCATGATGCGGATGTGCTCGGCGCTCGGCCCAATGAAGGTGATGCCGTGCGCTTCGAGAATTTCGGCAAACTTGGCGTTTTCCGAAAGGAATCCGTAGCCGGGGTGAATGGCGTCGGCGCCCGTGATCTCGCACGCGGCCAGGATTTCATGGATGTTGAGATAGCTGTCGCGCGACGGCGGCGGGCCGATGCAAACGCTTTCGTCGGCAAGGCGCACATGCATGGCCTCGCTATCCGCCGTCGAATGAATCGCGACGGTAGCAATGCCCAGTTCCTTGCAGGCACGAAGAATGCGCAGTGCAATCTCGCCGCGGTTCGCAATGAGTACCTTGTTGAACATCCTTGCGCCGCTCACTCGATGATCATCAGCGGTTCGCCATATTCGACCGGCTGGCCATCTTCGACGAGAATCGCGGTCACGATGCCGGAGCGCGGTGCGGAAATCTGGTTCATGGTCTTCATCGCCTCCACGATCATCACCGTCTGGCCGGCCTTGACCGCGTCGCCGACCGCACAGAACGGGTTGGAACCCGGCGCGGGCGCATGATAGGCCGTGCCGACCATCGGAGAAGGCAAAACGCCCGGATGCTTGGCGGGATCGATGCTCTTCACCTCCGGCGCGGTCACGGCGACAGCGGGGGCGGCCATCTGGGCCGGCGCGGCGACATGAACCTGTTGCACAGACGAAACGCGCGCGACCCTGATCCGAAGGTTGTCTTGCTCGACCTCGAGTTCGGTCAGGTCCGTTTCCTTGAGCAGGGCAGCGAGGTCGCGGATCAGGTCCTGGTCAACCGAGCCCTTTTTCGAAGATGCCATGTGGTTCGCCTTGCATTCACGTTGGAGTGGACCCGCGCCGCGCGGATTCGCTGGCGACAGCCGCTTGTAGTGAGGTTCCTGCAGCCATGAGCCGCGTCTGCGGGACCGACCATATATAGGCTTGCCCGCATGCTGAAAAGCCATAGCGGACAGAGTGGATTGGTTCAGTCGGAAAGGTTATCTTTGTTTTGCACAAGAGCGGCTTTTCCACAGCCTCGTACAAAAAACCGGCGCCCGATCCTCGAAAGGACCGGGCGCACATGCATTTTGAACAACAGCAAGCCGATCAGCAGATCGCCTTGCCGCACTCGCGGATGTTGGCGACGCGCGTGTTGAGCTGGTCATAGCCGACCGCGCCGAATACGACCTGGTCGCCGATGACGTATGAGGGCGTGCCGGTGATCCCAAGTCCGTCGGCGAGTTCATAGACCTCGCGGATCGCGTTCATGATTTCCGGCTTTTCCATTTCCGCCTTCAGCGCAGCTTCGTCCGCTCCGAGCTTGACCGCCAGCGCCACGGCGACTTCACCGTCCTTGCGGCCCTGCGAACCCAGCAGTTCGGTGTGGAATTGGGCGGCTTTTTCCGGCATCAGCCGGTTGAAGGCGAGGCTCACGCGATGCGCTTCAAGCGACGGCTCGCCAAGGACCGGGAACTCCTTGAGGATGAAACGGACATCCTTGTCGGCCTCGACGAACTTGTTCATGTCTTCGAGCGCACGTTGGCAGAAGCTGCAATTGTAATCGTAAAATTCCACGATGGTGATCGGCGCATCCTTCGATCCGATTTCTACCTGGTGATCGGAGGCGTAGATGCGGTCCTTCATGTCCGTCAGCGTCTTGGCCTGGTTGGCCGCGCGCATCGCTTCCTGCTTGGCCTCGAGCGCCTTTTGAACCTCGATGAGGATTTCGGGGTTCGTGATCAAATAGTCGCGGACGATCTTTTCGATTTCCGCCTTGTCGGAAGCCTCCAGTGCCGGCGCCTGGGCCGGGATGATGGAAAAGCCGATTGCGGCGGCACAGATGATCGCGGCCGTTCTCAAGCGGAAGGTTGCAAACTGCATTTGGGGAAGCTCCGGTTGGATTTCATCATTTCCTGGGCGGCTTGTAGTCCAAAATGTCCTGCATTCGAAGCCATTCCGGCGATCCTTGCTTCAATTTTGGTTGAGCAAGCTTTGCCAGCCGCTTGGCGTCCTTGAGCTGCATCCTGTAGTAGGCCTCCTCTGCGGCCGCCGCGCGTGCAAGATGCGGCTCGCCCCGCGCCGAATAGGCCCGGGCCAGCAGGGCGTGGCCTTGCGAATTGGACCGGTCGCGGGCAAGGCCGGCCTTGATTTCCGTGACTGCCTTGTCGAGCAAGGCCGGATCGCGCGTCTCGAGCAGCGCATGCCCCAGCGCGCTGCGCAGCAATCCTGACTTGTGCTTGTCAAGCGCAATCGCCTTTGAGTAGGCCTCGACAGCCTCCTTGGCGCGCCCGTCGCGCATCAGCATTTCGCCTTTCATCTCATACAGATAGGCATTCTTGGGTTGCTCCTTGAGCAAATCCTCGATGATCGGGGCCGCATCATCGGTGGAACCGCGCAGGAAAAGCGCGATCGCAAGGCCGTAACGTGCCGCCGGCCCCCGCGGATCGTCGCGGAAAACATTGGCGAGGTCACCGCCATTGCCTTCGAAGGCGATGATCTTCGCCCGCGCCATGTCATGGCGCAGTTGCAGGGCAGGCGGGTCTTCCTTGTTGAAATTGGGGCTCTTGCGCGCGATCTCCTCAAGCAGGGCGATACGCTCGCGCGGCATCGGATGACTTTGCATGTACGGATCGATCCGGCTGCTTGTGAACAGGATCTCGCGGCTGAAATTCTCGAACGTCGTCAGCATTCCCTTGGCTGACTGGCCCGTCTTGTTGAGCAGGGTGACGCCGGAATTGTCGGCAGCCGCCTCTTCGCCGCGGCGATAGGCCAAGAGATCGCGCATCAGTGCCGATTGCGTTCCCATTGCGATCGCCCGGCCAGCCTGGGCGCCGCCTTCGCCGCCGGCAACCGCAGCGCCCGCGCCGGCGAGCATTGCCAATGCGCCCAGCACATTTGCCTGGTTGACGCGGTCGCGGAAGCGCAATGCATGACCGCCCAGGATGTGGCCGGTCTCGTGCGCCAGCACGCCGATGATTTCGTTCGGCTTCTTCGACTTCTTGATGGCGCCGGTATTGATGAACATGCGCCGTTCGGTGACGAAGGCGTTGAAGCGCTCGTCATTGACGATATACACATCGACCGCGCCCTTGCCGAAACCCGCCGCCGCAAACAGTGGCGCGGTATAGTCCTTGAGAAGCGCCTCGATCTCCGCGTCACGGATGAGGGGCAGCTTTTTTTGTGCGCTCGCGGGCGACACGGTGGCGCAAAAGCCCGCGACCAATGCTGCGATCATCGCCAATGCGCGGCGGTTCAAACCCTCGGGTTTCGCAATCAACCTCATCGACAAAGCCATCATCCCGGTTTTGGAAACTGCCCGCTGATCCCGCATACATGGAAACTCGCACGCGATCCGTCAAAGCGGCAAATCTCCATGAACCCGAATTTGCGTCGGTTTTGCGGCGGCAGACCTTGGCCAAAGCCGTACCGGGCCTTCACATGCCCGGCTTTGGCAATCAAGGGCCGGCAAACCTTGACGTAAAAAAGGCCGCTTGCGCGGCCTTTCTCATTCCTGAAAACAGCCCGGCTGGGCAGGGTATCAGAAGAATCCCCGGCCTCGCGCCCACCAACCGCTGCGCCGCGGTTTGTCATCGTCGCCGGCAGCCTTTTCGCCGCTTTCCGCCTCCGCGGCGGTTAATGCCGGGGCATCGGCTACCTTTGGCCTGCGGGTATTGCGGCCGCGCCGGTTTTCTATCTCTTCAGCGGTTTCTGCCCCCTCCGGTACAGAGAAAGCGAGCGAGGTTGATGTTACGGCTTCGCGCGTTTCCGCCATTGCTTCGGCAGGTTCGGACGCATCGGAGGCGGCGAACTCGTCGAAGTCCTCCTCTTCGGACATCTCCACATCGTCGTCCGCCGCGGCAAGACCGGCTTCGCCGGAAACCGAACTCCCGCCCTCCGCCAATTGCGCAGAACCGTTCTCGCCATCTTCACGCCGGTTGCGCCTGCCGCCGCGCTTGCCGCGCCGGCGCTTGCGCCTGCCGC
>JBGSJA010000173.1:0-2180 GCA_041742235.1 Salaquimonas sp.
GCGCGGCTTCTCGATGTATTTCTCCACCAGCACGCGGTCATCGCCGAACGCAGCCTTCGCCTCGCGCCGCGCCGATGCCAGCGCCTCGCGGAAATCCTCCGCCTTTTCGACAAGCCGCATGCCCTTGCCGCCGCCGCCCGCCCGCGCCTTGATCAACACCGGAAAGCCGATCTCGTTGGCCTTGCCTGCAAGGATCAACAGTTCCTGCGCCTCGCCATGATAGCCCGGCACCACCGGCACGCCGGCCTTTTCCATCAACCGCTTGGCCGCGTCCTTCAGCCCCATGGCGCGGATCGACGTTGGCGACGGGCCGATGAACACGAGGCCGGCCGCCTCCACCGCCTCGACAAAATCCGGGTTCTCGGAAAGGAAGCCGTAGCCGGGATGAATCGCCTGCGCTCCGGCCTGCCTTGCCGCCTCGATGATTGCGGGAATGTTGAGGTAGCTTTCCGCTGCCGCAGCGGGGCCGATGCGCACCGCCTCGTCCGCCATGCGCACATGCATCGCCTTCGCATCGGCGTCCGAATAGACCGCGACCGTGCCTATGCCCATGCGCCTCGCCGTGCGGATCACCCGGCAGGCGATTTCACCACGGTTTGCGATGAGGATACGGGTGAACATGGTTTGTCCTGTTTCACAAATCGTCAAAACTAACCCGCCGCATGGAGGACGGCAGACGCATGTTCTTGTCGGCGGTCACGAAGACCGTACAGCCGTTCATGTCGGCAATCGCCACATGCAGGGCGTCGGGAAGCTTCAGGCGCGCTTGCGCCTGCACGTGGGCGGCGCGTACGAATACGCCGCGGTCGGTTTTCAGCAGTGGCAGTTCGCTGCGGTCGTCGAGGAAACCCAAGACTGCCTCGACGCGCGCGGCATCCATGTCCCGCAATGGTTTGACGAGGCATTCTGCCAATGTCAGTTCGCTGCTGAAGCATTCGAGCCCGCCCTCGTCCAATGCCGCCAGAAATGCCTTCTGCGACGCACCAAAAGGAACGTTCCTTTCAAGTATGGCTATGACGGTGTTGGAGTCGAGGTAGTAGCGTTGGCGCTCCAAATTCAGTCATTCCACTCATCGCGCAATTTCCGGATCTCGTCGACGATTTCCTGCGTGCTGCGATTGCTCGGCACGCTTCCGGCCAGTTCGAGAATGGACTTGCGCGAGCTTGCCCTGGAAAGGGAAGGTAGCGCAGCAGCCTCTATGATGGCGCGTACTTCGGCCTCCATGGAACGATTATTTGCCTGAGCGCGGCGCTTCACCGCCTCGATCACTGCTTCATCAAGTTGACGCACTATTATCTGGCCCAAATCTCAGTCTCCTTGCTATCAAAATGATAGCACACTGTCCTCGCACTTCAACATCACATCCTGAATACGCCGAATTTCGTTTCCTCCACCGGCGCGTTGAGCGCTGCGGAGAGCGAAAGCGCCAGCACCGCCCGCGACTTGCGCGGGTCGATCACGCCGTCGTCCCACAGCCGGGCGGAAGCGTAGAGGGGATGCGACTGTTCCTCGAACATTGCGAGCGTGGGTGCCTTGAAGGCGGCCTCCTCCTGCGCGGACCATGTCTTGCCGGAGCGTTCGATCGTGTCGCGCCGCACCGTCGCCAGCACGCCTGCGGCCTGCTCGCCGCCCATGACGGAAATACGCGAATTGGGCCAGGACCACAGGAAACGCGGCGAATAGGCCCGCCCCGACATGCCGTAATTGCCCGCGCCGAAGGAGCCGCCCACCAGCAGCGTGACCTTGGGAACCGCTGTTGTGGCGACGGCGGTGACCAGCTTCGCGCCGTCCTTGGCGATGCCGCCGGCCTCGTACTTCTTCCCGACCATGAAGCCGGTGATGTTCTGCAGGAAGACCAGCGGGATCTTGCGCTGCGAGCAGAGCTCGACGAAATGCGCGCCCTTGAGCGCGCTTTCGGAATAAAGCACGCCATTGTTGGCGATGATGCCGGCCGGAATGCCCATGACGTGGGCGATGCCGCAGACCAGCGTCGGGCCGTAGCGCGGCTTGAACTCGTCGAATTGCGAGCCATCGACAATACGGGCAATCACCTCGCGGATGTCGTAGGGCTCGCGCAGCGAAGCGGGCACCACACCGAGCAGTTCGTCCGGGTCGTGCGCCGGCTCGGTGGGCGGCGAAAGCTGCACGTTTGCCGCCTTGCCGCGGTTGAGATTGGCGAC
>JBGSJA010000174.1:0-1537 GCA_041742235.1 Salaquimonas sp.
CTCGCCGGGAACGCGCGTCCTCTATGACCTGGTCGTCGGCGTGGGCAGCTGCATGGTGCGCCAACTGACGGGTGGAAGCGTCGGTCCGATCGAGGCTCATTTCACCCACGGCGCGGAGGAAGACGGAGCGATCTACGGCAGGCTGCTGCGCATGCCGGCGCGGTTCAACCAGCCGCGCACCGGAGTGATCTTGCAGGCCGCCGCTATGGGGACGGCGCCGCCCGGAGCCAATCCACTCGAGCGGCAGCGCCTGCTCAGGATGATCGAGGACGCCGCGTGGACGACCAGACCGGACTTTGCGACCAAGGTGAGCCGCGCGATTCGGCACCACCTGCACTACGACGGCCCCACGTTGCCGGCGGTCGCAGGCGAACTGGGCCTCCACCCGCGAACCCTGCGGCGCAGGCTGCATGATGAAGGACAGACGTTCGAACGCCTACGCGAAGGGGTGCGCTTCGCCGTGGCACGCGAACTGCTTGAACTGTCCGGCATCCCGGTGGCGGAAGTGGGAGCCTTCCTCGGTTTTGAAGCCCCTGGAGTCTTCAGCAGGGCGTACCGACGATGGAGCGGGACGTCACCCTCGAATTGGCGACAGGGCAAGCGGACCTGATGGTCATCCATCTTTAGGCCCGACTGCCACATAGGTTCTGCGCGGAGCCACGACCATGCAGATCAAGGCCCCCACCCTGAAGAAGAGCCTCGCATGCGTCCGTTTGCGCCAAAGCCTCTCAGAAGCGTAATGTTACACCCATCACGGGACCTTGCATCACCGCGTCGAAAACGTATCGGTCCGTGCCGGATCCTTGTGAATAGTCTACCGACAGCGCGCGGTACCCAATATATCCATCGATGGTGACCTGGTCGGCGACGGCGATCTGCACGTCATAGGTTGCCAACAGCTGCCAAGTGAATTCGCTCCCGACGCCAAAGCCGCCAACATCGCCGCGCACGGTCAACGAATGGCCAGGAAGAATCTCCTTGCGCAAGCGCGCTCCCACAAAAGGATCGATCCAGTCAACAGCGCCTTGCCTGGCAATGACCCGGCCCTTCTCGATTTCGAGACCGGCAAGGTTCAGGTTTGCGGACAAATCGGCTGAAACCGATGCGTCCTGGCGCCAATACCGTCCCCCGCCCAGAACGTCAAACGCGGTTTGAGAAGCGCCTCTTTCGCCGTCCGACCAAACTTCATAGGTTCCGCCAAGTTCGACAATCGTCTGTTCAAAGTCGGCGTTCACATTGCCGGAGAGCGTCAAAAGTCCTTTTGGCCCGGTCCGGGCAAAATCTCCCGAGCCAGCAAGCCGGGAATAAACTATGTCGTTGAAGATACTGATCGGGCCGTTCCTAGCTTCAGCATAGCTGAACCATGCAGGGATTCCCGACCCCCAATCGAGCGCGTCGAGGGCATCATTCGGATTGACGTCGACACTGAACGACCTGCCCTTGATTGCCACATCGCCAGAGATCCAGGGAAGCCAGCCATAAGTCGTGAAATTGAACTCCCAACCACCGGCCGGCGCCGCAGCCGGTTCGGGATCAA
>JBGSJA010000175.1:0-1584 GCA_041742235.1 Salaquimonas sp.
CGGCGCGGGGGCACGGCACGGCACGATGCTGTCGCCTGGGGCTATGCGCGAGGCGCGGACAGCCGCGGCGTCGACATCATCCAGAATTGCGAGGTCACCGGCTTTCGCATCGAGAACGGACGCGTAACCGGTGTTGAAACGACGAAGGGTCCGATCCGCGCCAGAAAGGTCGGCGTCGCCGCCGCCGGCAACACGACCCGCGTGATGGAAAGGGCTGGCCTTCGCCTGCCGATCGAAAGCCACGTGCTGCAGGCCTTCGTCACCGAGGGCCTCAAGCCGATGATCGACATGGTCATCACCTGGGCGTTCGGCCATTTCTACATCAGCCAGTCGGACAAGGGTGGGCTGGTCTTCGGCGGCAGTCTCGACGGCTACAATTCCTATGCCCAGCGCGGCAATCTGCCGATGGTCGAGCATGTGTGCGAAGCGGGGATGGCGATCATGCCGGCAATCGGGCGCGCGCGCGTGCTGCGCTCGTGGGGCGGCGTCATGGACATGTCGATGGACGGTTCGCCGATCATAGACAAGACGCCGGTCGAGGGTCTCTACCTCAATTGCGGCTGGTGCTATGGCGGCTTCAAGGCAACGCCAGCATCGGGCTTCTGCTTTGCCCACCTTATCGCGAAGGACGAGCCGCACAAAGTGGCCACCGCCTTGCGCCTCGACCGCTTCGAGACCGGCCGCCTGCTCGACGAATCGGGCAGCGGCGCCCAGCCAAACCTGCACTGAGGACGAACGATGCGCCTTCCCTGCCCCAATTGCGGCGAGAGAGACCACAGCGAGTTCGTCTATCGCGGCGATGCGACGGTGACACGCCCGGACCCGGATGCGCCGGACGCGCAGCGCGCGTTCTTTGAGTTCGTGTACCTACGTACCAATCCCGCCGGCTGGCATCACGAGCACTGGTACCATGAAGGCGGCTGCCGTTCGTGGATCGTGGTGGAACGCAATACCGTCACGCATGAAGTGCGCGGCGCGCAGCTTGCCGGCGAATTTACAATGGCCAGGTCGGCAACCGGAGCGGGCGCATGAGCCAACGCCTTTCCACCGGCGGCTTGATCGACCGTACGCGGGCGATGTCCTTCACTTTCGACGGCAAGCGCCTCGACGGACTGTCCGGTGACACCCTCGCTTCGGCCTTGCTCGCAAACGGCGTGCGGCTCACGGGCCGGTCGTTCAAGTATCACCGGCCGCGCGGCATTCTCTCGGCTGGGCCGGAGGAGCCGAACGCGCTGGTGGAGATTGGTCGGGGCGCAAGGCGCGATCCGAACACGCGCGCCACGGTCGCGGAACTTTACGACGGGCTCGAAGCCACCAGCCAGAACCGGTTTCCCTCGCTCGCTTTCGACCTGATGGCGGTGAACGACTGGCTGTCGCCCTTCATCGGCGCAGGCTTCTACTACAAGACTTTCATGTGGCCCGCGAAGTTCTGGGAGAAGGTCTACGAGCCGGTCATCCGGCGGGCGGCGGGGCTTGGCCGGCTTTCGGGGGAGGCGGATCCGGACCCGTACGAAAAGGCGACGGCGTTCTGCGACATCCTGGTCATCGGCTCGGGCCCGGCGGGGCTGCAGGCGGCGCTGACCG
>JBGSJA010000176.1:0-5314 GCA_041742235.1 Salaquimonas sp.
GCGAGCCGCAAACCGTCCGGCGACCAGCCATGCCACCAGGACGGCACATGTTGCGTCACGCGCCGCGGCGAACCGCCCGCAGCTGGAACGATGTAAATGCAGGATTTTCCTGTTTCCGTCTTGTCGCTGATTGCGATCAGCGACCCGTCAGGCGAAAGCCAGTGGTCATTGTTCTGGCCTGATGCAAATCCGGTGTCGATTGCCTGCGGTTCGCCACCGGCGACCGGGATGCGCCAAAGCCGCCCTTCGCCATTGAACAGCAGATGCTTGCCATCGCGCGACCAGTTCGGCGCTTCGATGTGATCGACCGTCTGGTGAACCACACGGTTTTGCCCGCTCGCCAGTTCATGGATCTCCAGCGAGCTTTTCATGGCTGGCGCGGATCGTAGTTGAAGAAGGAATAATCGGCGGCAATTGCCGATCCGCTGGTGTCGAACGCCGCCATGCCAATGAAGGCTCCGGTGAACGAGGCATGTTCCCCGCGGCCACCTTCGTCGGAGATGACGCTGGCGGCGAGGACCGGGCCGAGGGGTTGCCAGCCTGCGCCGATGTCGAAGTGGAATTGCAGGTCGGGACCATCCACTTGCGCGGCAAGTTTCACCTGCGAAGCGCCGCCAAGCGGAACCGGTTCAGCCAGCGGAAAAGTCAGCCTTCCATCCGGCCAGTCGCCATTGCAGCTCATCAGCGTCAGCGCGCGGCCGGCGGTCTCGTGCCAGGTGACAGCGGCGAAATGAAACTTGTAGCGGTTGTAGTAATGGACCAGCCCGGCTGCCTGCTGGAAATTGCGGGGATCGAATGCAAGTTCCGTCTCGGCCCGGAAGCTGTGGTGTTCCTGCCGCCGGGCGACAAGCGATTGCTCGAACCAGCTGCCGATGGACTCGCGGGCATGAAGCCGCAGCACGCTTCCAGTCAGCGTGAACAGGCGTTCGGGCTGGGGCGTGCGCAGCCACTGGAATTCGGGCGGCAGCGCCGGTCCGTCGAGCCGCCGCTCGATCTTTTGATCAGGCTTTCGCATCGCGGGAACCGGCGGCGTTACGTCGACGGCCGGTACCGGCCCGCCATGTTCAAGGTAGAGCCAGTCATCGTCGCGCCAGAGGCATTTCTGGATTGCCGTCTCGCGCCCGAGCGGCGAGCGTCGAATGCCGGGGAGCGGGCGCGAACACAGATGGGTGTGGTAGAATTCGCCTTGCGGTGTATCGACGACCTGACCATGGCCAGATCGTTGCAGCACCGCATCCGGCGCGTCCTTCGCGGTGATCAAGTGCGTGTCCGGATGAAGTTCGTACGGCCCGAAAATCGACCGCGACCGCGCCATGGTGACGGCATGGTCGTAGCCTGTACCGCCCTCGGCGACGGTCATGTAGTACCAGCCATTGCGCTTGAAGAGGTGAGGCCCTTCGACCAGCCCGTGTGAGCTGCCGGCAAATATGTTGACGGGTTCGCCGATCAACCTGCCGGCAGAGGCATCGTATTCCTGGAGCAATATGCCCGCGAAGGAGGGGTGTTTCGGGCTTCCACCGACGCCGGGACCACGGTGGTTCCAGACCATGTTCAGGAACCATTTGCGGCCGTCATCGTCGTGGAACAGCGACGGATCGAAACCGGATGAATTGATGTAGACCGGATCGGACCATGGCCCCTCGATCGAAGGCGCGGTCACGATGTAGTTGTGCGTGTCCTTGAAGTTGCCGTCGATGCGCTTGACGTCGGTGTAGACCAGCCAGAACAGCCCGTCGGCATGCGAAAGGCAGGGCGCCCATATGCCGCCCGAATCCGGGTTTCCGCGCATATCCAACTGGCTTGCGCGAGAGAGCGGGCGGCAAACGAGCTCCCAATTCACGAGGTCGCGCGAATGGTGGATCTGAACGCCCGGATACCACTCGAAGGTGGATGTGGCGATGTAGTAGTCCGGCCCGGCCCGGCAGATCGACGGATCGGGATTGAAGCCGGGCAGGATCGGGTTGACGATCAAAGTGTCGGTTCCTCTTCCTGAGATGAAGCGTTGCGGGCAAGCCTATTTTTTGCGCGCAGGTCCCTCTCGTTCGGCCGATGCGGCCCAAAGATTGATGTCCGCATCGCGCGCATGCTTGTCGATCGCGGCAAGTTCGTCCGCGCTGAAGTCGAGGTTCGCCAGCGCGCCGACACAATCGTCGACCTGGCCCGGGCGGCTTGCGCCGATGAGGGCCGATGTGACGCGCCCGCCACGCAGCACCCAGGAAATGGCCATTTGTGCCAGCGTCTGGCCGCGCTCGCTGGCTATGGCGTCGAGCGCCTGGATGTTCTTGATATTGCGCTTGCTGAGGAAGGCAGGGTTGAGCGACTTGTCCTGTGCGGCGCGGCTGCCCTGCGGAACGCCCTTGAGGTATTTGTCGGTCAGCATTCCCTGCGCCAGCGGCGAGAACACGATCGAACCGATGCCCAGATCCTCCAGCGTATCCAGCAGGCCGTCATCTTCCACCCACCGGTTTATCATCGAATAGCTGGGCTGGTGGATGAGGCAGGGCGTGCCGAGATCCTTGAGGATCGCATGCGCCTCGCGGGTGCGTTGCGAATTGTAGGAGGAGATACCGGCATAAAGCGCCCTGCCCGAGCGCACTATGTGGTCGAGCGCCATCATCGTTTCCTCGAGCGGCGTCTCCGGATCGAAACGGTGCGAATAGAAGATATCGACATAGTCGAGACCCATCCGCTCCAGGCTCTGGTCGCACGAAGCGATCAGGTACTTCCGGCTTCCCCATTCGCCATAGGGCCCGGGCCACATGTTGTAGCCCGCCTTCGACGAGATGATCAGCTCGTCACGATGCGCCGCAAGATCAGTCGCCAGGATTTCACCAAAGGCTTCCTCGGCCGAGCCGGGCGGCGGGCCGTAGTTGTTGGCGAGGTCGAAATGGGTGATGCCGAGGTCGAAGGCGCGCAACGCAATCGCGCATTTCGTCTCGTGCGGCGTGTCATGGCCGAAATTGTGCCAAAGCCCCAGCGAAACAGCGGGCAGCTTCAATCCCGAACGGCCGCATCGGCGGTATTGCATAGCATCGTATCTGTCTTGTCCGGTCGTCATTGCTCAAGCTTTCTTTCTGGCCAACAAGGCCTTTGCCGCCGCGACACCAAGAGGTTCCGGCCGCTCGCAAGTGGTGCGGATTTCAACCGCCTTGCCGGTTTCTCCCGCCTTGAGAATCGAGGTCATCACATCGACCGCATGCAGGGCAAGCTCCATCGAGCAGCGGTGCGGTCGGCCCTCCATGATTGCGATCGCCATGTCGGCGAGGCCGGCGGTGCGGTAATTGGCAGCCATGCCCCATGAATGTTTCTGGTTCGGGACCGAGAAGGGATGATCCCATTTCGGCAGTTTCTTCACCGGGTCCTGGCGCTTTGTCATCACCACCTCGCCGCCGAAGAAATTCGGATCCGGAACGTGCAGCGTGCCCTCTTCGCCGTAGAGTTCCATGTTGCGGTGGTTGTGCTGCCAGACGTCCCAGCTGGTGCCCATCGTGATGATCGCGCCATTGGCGAATTCGAGGACGGCATGGATCGTCGTCGGCGTCTCCACCTTGATCTTCTCGCCGGCGCGCGGCTTCGAGGTGATTGTGCGTTCCGGCGACGGCGTCGAGGACATGGCAAGGACGCGCTTTACCGGCCCGACGAGCTGGATGAGGTTGGTGACGTAATAAGGCCCGATATCGAGAACCGGGCCCGCGCCCGGCTTGAAGAAGAAATCAGGATTGGGGTGCCAGCTTTCCATCCCGTGGCCCATCACGTGGCAGGTGCCACTGACGATCCTGCCGACCGCGCCGCTGTCGATGAGGTGGCGCGCCAATTGGTGCGAACCGCCAAGGAAGGTGTCGGGCGCGGAGCCGATGCGGACCTTCTTCCTGGCCGCAGCGCGGGCAAGTTCGCTACCCTCCTTCACCGACAGGACAAACGGCTTTTCCGAATAGACATGCTTGCCCGCATCGACCGCCCGGCGCGAGACCTCGTAATGCGCCGCCGGAACGGTGAGGTTGACGATGATGTCCACGTCGCCTGCGGCAAACAGGCCGTCCACGGATTCAGCCCGCAGGCCGAATTCCTTCGCCCGCGCTTCGGCCGCAGCCGGCGCGACATCGGCGCAGGCGCGCACTTCGATGCCCTTGAATTGCGGGGCCAGCGACATGTATGCGGCGGAAATGTTGCCGCATCCCATGATGCCCACGCCCAGTTTCTTTGCCATGTTTTCGTTCTCCCCTCAGAATGCTTTTGCAGCTTCGATCGACCGGCCCGCAAAGCGGCGGTGATCCTTCGGCTTGTCGTGTTCCATGATGATTACCTTGGCGGGCGTCGCCTTCAATGCCTTCCAGATGCTTTTCCAGTCCACGGTGCCGTGGCCGACATCGGCCCAGCCATCCTCGTCCTTGTTCTGCCCGGCGGGCGCGATGTCCTTGACGTGGACCGCGGTAATGCGGCTGCCATGCCGGTTGATCCAGTCGATCGGGTCCGCGCCTCCGCGCACGATCCAGGCGATATCGGCCTCCCATGACAGGTCCGGCGCGCCCTTGAATATCTCTTCCTGCGGTATCGCGCCGTCGGCAGTCCTGACGAACTCGAAGTCGTGATTGTGCCAGCCGAAGCCCAGGCCCGCCTTGCGGTATGGTTCGGACGCTGCCTGCAGGCGCTTGCCGAAAGCAAGCCAGCCCGCGCCGTCCGCGGGCCGCTGGTCGGGCAAAAGATATGGGCAGTAGATGGTCTTGATGCCGGTGGCGTTGACGATTCTCATCACGCCGTCGCGGTCGTTTTCGAGCATGTCGATAGAGAAATGGCCGGTCGGCATGGTGAGGCCGTTGGCCTTCAAACCGGCTGTCAGCGCGTCGAGATCGCCGTAAACCCCGCCATAGCCTTCGACCTGCGAATAGCCGAGTTCCTTGAGCATCGCGAGCGTGTCGGAAAGCGGCGGGAATTCGCGGGAGGAATAAAGCTGATACGAAAACTCGGTCATGGTTTGCTCCGTTGCGGCGTTCGTTACGCCTTGCAGGTTGCCGTGTAGAGATCGCGAACGGAAAAGTCCGCATGGGAAATTTCTTGCCGCTTGGCAGGCGTGAAGCGGACCTGCTTCTCGCGCCCGGGCAAAAGCGTGAACCAGTTGTCGTCGAAGCGCCCCGGCTGCGCACAATCCAGGGCGACGAAAAACGCGGGACGTTCAGCGGCCAGCCGAATCGAGACACCGCCTGCACCTTCCTCCACGTTCATTTCAATGCGCGGATCGCGAAGTGCAAGGCGCTTGTAGGGCGCAGGCGAGAAATGATCCTCTCCCGACATGCCGTTGGACGCCTTCCAGTTCCAG
>JBGSJA010000177.1:0-2128 GCA_041742235.1 Salaquimonas sp.
TCGCTGCCGTCAAGGCTCCGGGCTTCGGCGACCGCCGCAAGGCCATGCTCGAGGACATCGCTGTCCTTTCGGGCGGCCAGGTGATCTCGGAAGACCTCGGCATCAAGCTTGAGAACGTGACGCTCGACATGCTCGGCCGCGCCAAGAAGGTCTCGATCTCCAAGGAGAACACGACCATCGTCGCCGGTGCCGGCAAGAAGAAGGAAATCGAGGGCCGCGTTGCGCAGATCAAGCAGCAGATCGAGGAAACCACCTCGGACTACGACCGCGAGAAGCTGCAGGAGCGCCTTGCCAAGCTGGCCGGCGGCGTTGCCGTCATCCGCATTGGCGGCCTGACCGAGATCGAGGTCAAGGAAAAGAAGGACCGCGTTGACGATGCGCTGAACGCAACGCGCGCGGCAGTCGAGGAAGGCATTGTTGCAGGCGGTGGTACCGCGCTGCTGCGAGCCTCCAAGCGCATCACCTCTAAGGGGCAGAACGACGACCAGGAAGCCGGCATCAACATCGTTCGCCGTGCACTGCAGACGCCGCTGCGCCAGATTGCCTCCAACGCTGGCGCCGAAGCATCGATCGTGGCAGGGCGGGTGATGGACTCAAAATCCGAGACGTACGGCTTCAACGCCCAGACCGGCGAATATGGCGATATGATCGCCATGGGCATTGTCGATCCGGTCAAGGTCGTTCGCACGGCGCTGCAGGATGCGGCATCGGTTGCCGGCCTGCTGATCACCACCGAAGCAATGGTCGCCGAGCTTCCGAAGAAGGAATCGGCCGGCGGCGGTGGCGGCATGCCCGACATGGGCGGCATGGGCGGCATGATGTAAGCTGCAGGCAATCGCGCTTGAACGAAAAGGCCGCCTCCGGGCGGCCTTTTTTTGTCTCGCAATACCGTTGGTACGAAGTGACGCAGAGGCGCAAGTCCGCACGAACCCTTGATCAGGATCAAGGGCGCGCGACCGGGCGAGATTACCTTTTCCGCGCATGGGGGCATGGGGCCAATATGCGGGATACCTGACGGAGAGTCACATCATGACCCGCTCAATCATACGGGCGCTTGTCCTGTCGGTCGCGGCCTTTGCGTTTGCGCCGATCGCCAATGCAGATGCGTTGCGTGACAAGGCAATCGAAAACTTCAAGCCACTGCCTTCCACCGTTCCGGCGGTAAAGGACAATCCGGTAACACCGGAGAAGATCACGTTTGGAAAGGCGTAGTTCTTCGATCCTAGGATGTCCGCCTCGGGCGTCTTTTCATGCAATTCGCGCCACAATCTGGCGACGGGCGGCGACGACAATCTCGAAACCTCGATCGGGCATGGCTGGCAGAAGGGACCGCGCAATTCGCCGACCGCGCTCAACGCGGTGTTCAACGAGGCGCAGTTCTGGGACGGGCGGGCGGAAGACCTGAAGGCGCAGGCCAAGGGACCGGTACAGGCCGGCGTCGAAATGGCCAACACGCCCGACAACGTGCTGGCGACGCTCAAGTCGATGCCGCAATACATGGACTGGTTCAAGGCCGCCTTCCCAGGCGAAGCCGATCCGGTCACTTTCGACAATTTCGCCAAGGCGATCGAGGCATTCGAGGCGACGCTGATCACCCCCTCGCCGTTCGACGCATTCCTCAATGGCGATGATGCGGCGCTCTCCGATATCCAGAAGACAGGCCTTGAGCTGTTCATCGACAAGGGATGCGCATCCTGCCACAACGGCGTCAATGTCGGCGGCACGGGTTACTACCCGTTCGGTCTTGTTGAAAAGCCCGGGGCGGACGTCCTGCCGGCAAACGACAAGGGGCGCTTTGCCGTCACCGCGACAGCAGATGATTCCTACGTCTTTCGCGCCGCGCCCTTGCGCAACATCGCAATTACCGCGCCATACTTCCATTCCGGCAAGGTATGGGACCTGAAGCAGGCGGTCGCCGTAATGGGCACGTCACAGCTTGGCGAGGAACTTGCCGACGGAGAGGTCGAGGCAATCACCGCCTATCTCGAAGCGCTGACAGGCAAGGTCCCGGAAGTGGTCTACCCGATATTGCCGCCTGAAACCGCGGCGACGCCCCGGCCTTCGGGCGTGGTGAAGTAATCAATCTTGCGGTTGAAGACAGAAAGGCCGCCTCGGTGCGGCCTTTCCC
>JBGSJA010000178.1:0-3664 GCA_041742235.1 Salaquimonas sp.
CATCCCGGCGCGCGCTTCATCTACAGCGGTGGCAGCGGCGCGCTTCTGGTCGACCAGCCTGCCGAAGCCCACAGTGCGGCGCTGGTGGTTGGCGCGATTTATGGCGACGACCGGGGGATGGAACTTGAAAACCGTTCGCGCTCGACCTTCGAGAATGCGGTCGAAGTTGCGGCAATGCTGGGCACGGACAAGTCGAAACCGCAACTGCTGGTCACCTCTGCTTCGCACATGCCGCGTGCGATCGGATGCTTTCGCCGGCTCGGGGTGAATGTCATTCCCGTGCCGACCGACTTCCGGGCCGATCCCCTCACATTCCCTTGGCTCAGCGACGAGGCCCCGAACCAGTTCCTCAAGCTCAGCCTTTTCGTCAAGGAAATGATCGGCCTCGCGGCCTACCGCCTGTCAGGGCGGATCGATGCATGGTTTCCCTCGTGAAGCCGCCGGCCAACATTGCGCCGGTCGCGATTGCGCTGGCGGCGGGATCGACGGGAGCTATGCTAGCATGGCTTGCCTCGGTGCCGGCGCCGTTCATCCTCGGCCCCGCTGTTGCGGTCACGGTGGCCGGCGTTGCGGGCCTGCGCACCGAAATCCCCACGCCGCTGCGCAATGCCGCTTTCGTGGTCATCGGCGCGATCATGGGTTCGGGCGTCACGCCGGACGTCCTCGAAGCCGCACGCCGCTGGCCGGCAAGTTTCCTGCTGCTTGGGCTGACCCTCGTGGCAATCATGGCGTTGACGACCGGCATGCTGCAAAGGGTTTGGAACTATGACCGCATTACCGCCGTGCTTTCCTCGGCTCCTGGTCACCTCAGCTTCGTGATGGGCCTCGGCGCCGAGACCGGCGGCAATCTTGCGGCCATCAGCATCGTGCAAAGCATTCGCCTGCTGTGCCTGACATTGTTCGTGCCGATGGTCGTTGCCCTTGGCGGCTTCGAACTGACGGGTATTTCGGCGATGTCCGCGGGCGAAATGCCGGTGGTGCAGCTTGGGGTGATGCTGCCGGTCTGCTTTGCGGCCGGATTTGCGCTGCACCGCCTGCGCCTGCCGGCAGGGTTTCTCATCGGCGCGATGCTCGTCTCCACGATTGCCCATCTGGCAGGTCTTGCCGATGGCGCGATTCCCGGATGGCTCTCCGTGCCCTGTTTCGTCGCGATGGGAACCATGATCGGCACGCGGTTTTCCGGCATTCGCCCCAAGGAACTCGTCCGTTTCGCTGGAGCAGGCCTCGTTTCGACCGCCATCGCGGTGCTGTTTGCCGCCGCCGGCGCCGCCATTGCCGCCAGTTTGACCGGGCTTCCGCTCGGCCCGCTGCTTGTCGCCTTTGCACCGGGCGGCGTGGAGACCATGGCGGCGATCGCGTTGCTGGTGAATGCCGACCCGGCTTTCGTGGCGGCGCACCACGTGATGCGGCTCTTCATGCTAACGGCGATGATACCGCTTTTCCTCGGCCGCGCGCCGAAGCCGTGACGGCGGTCAGCGCAGCGCCGGTCCGGTGGAAGCGCCAACCACCAGCTCCGTCTCCCAAAGCTCGGCGACGGCTTCGCCATACGGGTTTTCGATGCGCTGGATCAGCAGTTCGGCGGAACGCTTGCCGGCATCGCGGATTGAGGAGCGCGTCGCGGTGAAGATCGGCACGGGCCCGGAATTGTCGAGGAAGGACAGCCGGTCGTCATAGGTGACGATGGAAATGTCCACGCCCGGCTTCAGCCCTGCTTCCTGGATTGCGCGCAGCGCGCCCATCGCGATCAATACCGATGACGCCAGGAAAGCGGTCGGACGCTCCGCGCGGCCCAGCAATTCCTTTGTCCACTGGTAACCGTTGGGCTCGGTCATGGCGCCGCTGAACATGATGCCCGCATCCTCCTCGATGCCGCGCATGGAAAGCGCGTCGAGATAGCCCGCCCGCCGCCGCCAGGCGAAGTGCAACACCTCGAGGCCGTTGAGCAGCGCGATGCGCCGATGCCCCAGATCGGTGAGGAAGTGCGTCGCCCGCACGAACGAGCGCCGGTTGTTCACGTCCAGCCAGTCATAACCCTCCGCCGGCTGGTCGGATCGGCCATGGACGATAAAGGGAATTTCGAGTTCCTTGAGAAGCGGGATGCGCGGCTCGGAAATCTTCGGTGCGTGGACGATGACGCCGTCGACATTGCCGGACGACGCCATGCCCCGGTAGTGCTCGAATTCGCCAGCCTGCGGCACCACCGAGATCAGCATGTCGTAGCCGGCGGCCGCATAGGCTTCCCCCGCGCCCGCAATGAAGTCGGAAAAGTGCGGATCGATGCTCATGTGCCGCGCAAGCGGCAGCACATGGCCTATGGTGCGCGCCCGCCCCGTCGCCAGCCTCTTTGCGAAGGACGAGGGCCGGTAGGCATGCGCCCGCGCCGCCGCGACCACGCGTGCACGCGTTTCCTCGCTCACTTCGGGATATCCGTTGAGCGCGCGGCTCACCGTGGTCGGCGACAGTCCCAGTCTGTCGGCCAGTTCCTTGAGGCGCACCGTTTCCGCCTTCCTTGCTTATGTCTCCAAAGCGCTTTGGAGATGCTTTTCCGATAATGTGGGCGCATTATCATGAAAATGTCAACGCAGTGACGATTTATTGCCGCCCTTGACTCGAAAGAGCCAATAGCGCAATAACATAACCAGCCAAAGCGCTTTGGAGAGAGGCGCTGTCCGGAAGTTCCGGAGGCGGAGGAAGTTCAGGCCCGGCGGCGCTGACGACCGGGCATCAACGGGAGGAGATACCCATGAGACACACGCTTCTGGCGGGCGTCGCAGCGCTTGCGATCGCCGCATCCTTCGGCATTGCCGGCGCACAGGAACTCAAATTCAAGCCGGGCGAGGATGCGCGTTTCAACTGGGCGAGCTTTGACGCCTTCAAGGCCGCCCATGGCGATCTCAAGGGCCAGACCCTAACCATTTTCGGCCCGTGGCGCGGCGAGGACGAGGCGCTGGTCCAGTCGATGCTCGACTATTTCCGCGCTGCCACCGGCGTGGACGTCAAGTATTCGTCCTCGGAAAACTACGAGCAGCAGATCGTCATCGACACGCAGGCCGGCAGCCCGCCGGATGTCGCGGTACTGCCGCAGCCCGGCCTCATCGCGGAGCTTGCCTCCAAGGGTTTCCTCGTCGATCTCGGCGATGAAACCAAGGGCTGGCTCGCCGAGAATTACGCCGCTGGACAGTCCTGGGTCGACCTTGGCACCTACAATGGCAAGGACGGCGCGCCAGCGCTCTACGCCTTCCCCTACAAGATCGACCTGAAGTCGCTGGTCTGGTACGTGCCGGAAAACTTCGAGGATGCAGGCTATGAAGTGCCGCAGACCATGGAAGAACTGAAGGCGCTGACCGAGAAGATCGTCGCCGATGGCGGCACTCCCTGGTGCATCGGCCTTGGTTCGGGCGGCGCCACCGGCTGGCCCGCGACCGACTGGGTCGAGGACCTGATGCTGCGCACGCAGCCCGCCAGCGTCTACGACCAGTGGGTGAAGAATGAAATCCCCTTCACCGACGAGAAGGTCGTCGGCGCCATCGAGGAATTCGGCGCATTCGCCCGCAACGACAAGTTTGTCGATGGCGGCGCCGCAGCGGTTTCCTCGACAGACTTCCGCGACAGCCCCAAGGGCCTCTTCGCCTCCCCGCCCAAGTGCTACATGCACCGCCAGGCA
>JBGSJA010000179.1:0-14138 GCA_041742235.1 Salaquimonas sp.
GCCGGCGCTGCGCGGCGGCGAGGACGACGTCGAGCCCCTCGATCATCCGCGCCCGATTCGGTTCCAGTCCATCGAAAGCACCGGCCGCGACGAGGCTCTCCAGGATCCGCCGGTTCAGCGCCTTCGGGTTGATCCGCTGGGCCAGATCGGCGAGGTCGGCGAAGGGACGCCCCCCGCGCGCCTCCACGAGGTGCTCGACCGCCTGGCGGCCGACCCCCTTCACCGCCGCCAGCGCATAGAGGATCGCCCCGTCCTCCACCTCGAAGGCGACGCTGCTGCGGTTGATCGACGGCGGCTCCACCCTGATGCCGAGCCGCATCGCCTCGCGCCGGAAGTCGCTGAGCTTGTCGGTGTTGGCCATGTCCAGCGTCATCGAGGCGGCAAGGAACTCGGTCGGGAAATTGGCCTTGAGATAAGCGGTCTGGTAGGCCACCAGGGCATAGGCCGCGGCATGGCTCTTGTTGAAGCCGTAGTCGGCGAACTTGGCGAGCAGGTCGAAGATCAGGTCGGCCTGCGCCTTGTCGAGGCCCGAGGATGCCGCGCCCTCGACGAAGCGGACGCGCTGGGCATCCATCTCCGCCTTGATCTTCTTGCCCATGGCCCGGCGGAGCAGGTCGGCCTCGCCGAGCGAGTAGCCGGACAGGATCTGGGCGATCTGCATCACCTGTTCCTGGTAGACGATGATGCCGTAGGTCTCCGTCAGCACCGGCTCCAGCTTGGGGTGGATGTAGTCGGGCACCTCGTGGCCGTGCTTGCGGGCGCCATAGACCGGGATGTTGGCCATCGGACCAGGCCGGTAGAGCGCCACCAGGGCGATGATGTCCTCGAACCGGTCGGGCCGGATGTCGGCGATGGCCTTGCGCATGCCCATGCTTTCCAGCTGGAACACGCCTACAGTTTCGCCGCGTGTCAGCATTTCATAGGTCTTGGCATCATCGAGCGGGATGGACAGCAAGTCGACCTCGATGCCACGCCTGCGCACGAGCGACACTGCCGTTTCCAGCACGGTCAATGTCTTCAGTCCGAGGAAGTCGAATTTCACCAGGCCCGCCGCCTCGGCCCATTTCATCGAATATTGTGTGACCGGCATGTCGGAGCGCGGATCGCGATAGAGCGGCACCAGCGCGTCGAGCCGCCTGTCGCCGATGACGATGCCGGCGGCATGGGTGGAGGCGTGGCGGTAAAGACCCTCGAGGCGGGTGGCGATGTCGAAGAGGCGCGCGACAACCTCTTCCTCGCGCGCAGCCTCCTGCAGCTTCGGTTCGCCCTCGATCGCCTTTTTCAAGGTCACCGGATTGGCGGGGTTGGAGGGAACCAGCTTCGCCAGGCGGTCGACCTGGCCGTAGGGCATCTGCAGCACGCGGCCGACATCGCGCAGGACCGCGCGGGCCTGAAGCGTTCCGAAGGTAATGATCTGCGCAACCTGGTCGCGACCATACTTTTCCTGGACGTAGCGGATGACCTCCTCGCGCCGGTCCTGGCAGAAGTCGATGTCGAAATCTGGCATCGACACGCGCTCAGGATTGAGAAAGCGCTCGAACAGCAGCGAGAAGCGCATGGGGTCGATGTCGGTGATCGTCAGTGCCCAGGCGACCAGCGAACCGGCTCCGGAACCACGCCCGGGGCCTACGGGGATGCCGCGCGCCTTTGCCCATTTGATGAAATCGGCAACGATCAGGAAATAGCCGGGGAACTTCATCTGTTCGATGATCGACAGCTCGAATTCTAGCCGCTGGTCGTAGTCGGAGCGCGTGAAGCCGGGCGCCGGATCGAACACTGTCATGCGAGCAGAAAGGCCTTCGCGCGCCTGCCGCTTCAATTCCCCGGTTTCGGCGAGGAACGCCGCTTCCGGATCGCTGCTTTCGCCGGTGAAGCGCGGCAGGATCGGATTGTGCTTTTTCACCCGGAAGGCGCAGCGGCGGGCTATCTCGACCGTGCTCTCCAGCGCCTCCGGCAGGTCGGCAAACAGCACGGCCATTTCCGCCCGGCTCTTGAAATAATGGTCGGGCGTCAGTTTGCGCCGGTCGTCGGCATTGACAACCGTACCTTCCGCGATGGCGATCAGCGCGTCATGCGCCTCGAAATCGGCGCGCTGCGCGAAGTAGGGCTCGTTCGTCGCGACCAGCGGCAGCCCGACCTCGAAGGCAGTGTCGATGAGGAAAGGCTCGGTGCGTCGGGTGCGCTGGTCGCCGGCATGGCGCTGCAACTCAACATACAGCCGGTCCCCGAAGACGCGATGCAACGCATCGATCCGGGCGCGGGCTTGTGGCAAGTGTCCGTCCTGCGCCAACCGGTCCACCGGCCCGTCCGGGCCGCCGGTCAATACGATCAGGCCATGGTTCAATTCAGCCAGATCCGCAAAAGCCACATGCGGGCCGGACGCCTTCTCCGCTCCGGCTTCGAGGTGAGCCTTGGAAACAAGCCGCGACAGGTTCGAAAACCCGGCCGAATCCATGGCAAGCAGGACAAGGCACCCGAATTCCACAAGGCCCGAGCGCGGTTTGCGATCAGCGCCGTCGCCGAAATCCACAGCGAGCTTGGCGCCCATGATCGGCTGGATGCCCTTGCCCGAAGCCTTCTCGGAAAATTCCAGTGCGCCGAAGAGATTGTTGCGGTCGGTGACCGCCAGCGCCGGCTGACCATCGGCATGAGCAAGATCGACAAGTTTGGAGAGGGGTACGGCCCCCTCCAGCAGCGAATAGGCGGAATGGGCATGAAGATGGACGAAGCCCGGCCCTCCGCCTGTCCTTGCAGTGCTTTCGGCGCCGCCCAAATCCTTCGTGTTGCTCACTGTGGCGCTCCAATGGAATCGCGCCAAGTTTGGCCATGCCGGCAAGCGGGCCGCAAGTGCCCCACGGCCTCATGCCTTTGGATTAAACCTTCAGGAAGCCATCCGCAGGATGTCGGCCCAAGTAAACAGGGTCGCCAGGAACAGGCTGATCGTTGCAAGGGATGCCAGATCGCGTGCAGTCACTACCATCGCATTTCCTCCTGAAACGGCCGAATCGGCCTTCGTTCGTCTATAGTTCCTATTATGTTCTCTTTTGGAACGAAGGTCAATGTTGTTGTTGGTTTGTTCTCATCGTTGGTTAATGGCCTTCAGGAAGCCCTAGTGAGCCGTTTGGGCACAATATGGCCGTGGTCAAGCGTGACGCAGCGGTCGGCGCGGGCTGCGAGTTCATGGTTGTGGGTTGCGATAAGCGCCGCCAGCCCACTGGCGCGGACCAACGTCTCCAGCGCATGGAATACGTGGTGCGAGGTATCGGGATCGAGATTGCCCGTCGGTTCGTCCGCAAGCAGGATTCGCGGAGCATTGGCGACGGCCCGCGCAATCGCGACGCGCTGTTGCTCGCCGCCGGAAAGCTCGGCAGGCCGGTGTGATGCGCGCTCCCCGATGCGCAGGAATTCAAGAAGCTGTTGGGCCCGCTCGCGCGCCATCGACTTTGCAACGCCGCGGATCATCTGCGGCATCATCAGGTTTTCGAGTGCGGTGAACTCCGGCAGCAGATGATGGAACTGATAGACGAAGCCGATTTCGTTGCGCCGCAGCGCCGTGCGGCTGGAATCCGAAAGGTCCCGCGTCGCGAACCCGCAGACATGGACTTCGCCGCCATCGGGTTTTTCAAGCAGGCCGGCAAGATGCAGCAGCGTGGACTTGCCCGCCCCTGATGGCGCGACCAGCGAAACCAGTTCGCCAGGCTTCAACTCGAAGTCGGCGCCGTCGAGCACGACGAGGTCGCGCCTGCCTTCCTTGTAGGCGCGCGCGACATTCTCCAGCCGCAGCACCGGCCCCTGGTTCTCACTCATAACGCAGCGCCTCGACCGGATCGAGCCGCGCCGCACGCCAGGCGGGAAACAACGTCGCCAAGAAGGACAACGCCAGCGCCATGATCACGACCGCCACCGTTTCGCCGGTGTCCATGCGTGCGGGAATGTCCGACAAGAACCGCACCGTCGGATCCCAGACCTGCCCGCCGGCTATCCCGTCGATGAAGTGCTGGATCTCGCGAATGTTGCGCACCACGACGACCCCCAGGATCACGCCGGCAATGGTGCCTGCCACGCCGATGGCAGAACCGGTCATGACGAAGACGCGCATGATGGCGCCGCGCGTCGCGCCCATGGTGCGCAGGATGGCGATGTCGCGGCCCTTGTCCTTTACCAGCATGAAGAGGCCCGAAATGATGTTGAGCGCCGCCACCAGAATGATCAGCGTCAGGATCATGAACATGACGTTGCGTTCGACCTGCAGCGCGGTGAAGAAGGAGATGTTGCGCTGCTGCCAGTCGGTGAGGAAATGCGGCCTCCCGATCGCATCGGAAACCGGCTGCTTGAGCGCCTGCACGGCGTCGGCATCGTCGATGTAGACCTCCACGACCGAAACCTTGCCTTCAGCATTGAAAAAGAGCTGCGCCTCCTGCAGCGGCAGGTAAACGATGGATGAATCATATTCGCTCATGCCGATCTTGAAGATCGCCGTGACCGGATAAGCCTTGACGCGCGGCGTGGTGCCGAAAGGGGTGACGTCGCCTTCGGGATAGATGATCGTCATGTCATCGCCGAGGCGCAAACCGAGGCTGCGCGCCAGCCCCTCCCCGATCGCGACACCCTCGACCGTGTCGAATCCTTCGAGCGTGCCTTCCCGGATGTTCGGCGCAATACTCGGCACTTTCTTGAGGTCAGCTTCCCGCAAACCCCTGATGAGCGCGCCGGAACCGCCTTGCGTTGCACCGGAAACCAGCGCCGGTTGCTCGATCAGCGGCACGGCGAGCCTCACGCCGGGCACACCCGCGATCCGCTTCGCAACCTCGTCGAAATCCGTCAGGTCGTAGTCGACCGGCTGCACGATCATGTGGCCGTTGAGACCCAATATCCGGTCCAGCAATTCGGCACGAAAGCCGTTCATCACGGCCATGACGATAATCAGCGTCGCAACGCCGAGCAGGATACCGATGAACGAGAACCCGGCAATGACCGAAATGAAGGCTTCCTTGCGCCGCGCCCTCAGATACCTCCCCGCGAGCATCCACTCGAAAGGCGCGAACGGCATCGTTGGCCGCGCCATCGACGAGCGCGACACCGCATGCCCCTTTGTGAGTTCTGCGTCAGGCAGTGCGTTCACTGACAAGCCTGTTGATTGCTGCCTCGAGCGAAAGTGTCTCGCGCGTGCCGTCCGATCGCCGCTTGATTTCAACCTGCCCCTCCGCGATGCCGCGCGGGCCGGCAATGACCTGCCATGGCAGGCCGATCAGATCCATGGTGGCAAATTTTGCCCCGGCGCGATTGTCCGTTTCGTCGTAAAGCACATCGAAACCTGCATTGGAAAGCTGGCTGTACAGGGTCTCGCAGGCGGCATCCACCGCCGCATCGCCGGGTTTCATGTTGACGATCCCCGCATCGAAAGGAGCCACCGCTTGCGGCCAGATGATTCCCGCATCGTCATGTGAGGCTTCGATGATGGCTGCAACGAGGCGGCTCGGCCCGATGCCGTAGGAACCCATGTGGACAAGGTGTTCCTTGCCGTCCGGGCCCGTCACCGACGCCTTCATCGGCGCGGAATACTTCGTGCCGAAATAGAAGATGTGCCCGACCTCGATGCCGCGCGCAGAAAGCCGCTCGCTGTCGGCAATGCGCGCCCAGGCCGTCTCGTCGTGCATTTCCTCGGTCGCTGCATAGGGCGCCGTCCATTTGCTGACGATTTCGGCCAACGCCGCATCGTCGCGGAAATCGACGTCGGCTCCGGGCACCGGCATGCCTAGATATTCGCGGTCGCAGAAGACCTGGCTCTCGCCCGTATCGGCAAGAATGATGAATTCGTGGCTGAGATCGCCGCCAATCGGTCCGGTGTCGGCCCGCATCGGAATCGCTTTCAACCCCATGCGGGTGAAGGTGCGAAGGTAGGACACGAACATGCGGGCATAGGCTGCGCGCGCGCCTTGTTCGTCGAGATCGAAGGAATAGGCATCCTTCATCAGGAATTCGCGCGAACGCATCACGCCAAAGCGCGGCCGCCGCTCGTCGCGGAATTTCCACTGGATGTGATAGAGGTTGAGCGGCAGGTCCTTGTACGACTTCACGTAGGACCGGAAGATTTCCGTTACCATCTCCTCGTTGGTCGGCCCGTACAGCATGTCGCGCTCGTGCCGGTCCTTGATGCGCAGCATCTCGGCGCCGTAGTCGTCATAACGCCCGCTCTCGCGCCACAGATCGGCCGACTGGATGGTCGGCATCAGGATCTCGATCGCGCCGGAGCGGTCCTGCTCTTCGCGGATGATGCGGTTCACCTTGTCCAGCACGCGCTTGCCCAGCGGCAGCCACGAATAAAGGCCGGCCGCCTGCTGACGAACCATGCCGGCGCGCAACATCAACCGATGCGAGACGATCTCCGCCTCTTTGGGCGTTTCTTTCAGAAGGGGCAGGAAGTAGCGGGAAAGACGCATTCGTCGGCACCGGATCGCAAGCTGGCGGATGAAAAGGGCTTTTATGCCCCAATCAGCCAATGGCACAAGCGGGCCGAACCCGCAATGCCGCAGGCTGGCAAAGCTTGCCTGCTTCAAGAATAGGCAGTCCTGCCAATGGGGAAGCCGGATTTTTCGTGTGGTCCCCACATTTTGATGCTTTTTCGCAACTGTGCCCGATTTTTAATATGACATTCTTGTGAGTGTGTGTTTAGTTTCCGTCCCAATAAGAGCTGGTTATCAGCCGTTTCGCGGTCTTTGTCTTGGGAGGATGAAAGGTCTGGCGCGCATATGCGCTGCCGGCGCAAGGCAGGAAAAAGAACAACTCTTTCCTGACTGGCGCAAATGACCGAAGACACGCAAACTAGGCAGGGCCATCGTGCCCTGCCTTTTGTTTTCAGGCTCGCGGATCAGCCTTGGCGGTCTTGCGGGAAGACGCTCGGAATGTCTCCGAAACCGTATCCCATCACATAGGTGACATAGTACCAGACGCCGAAGATAATCGCGGCGACGACGGTGTTTGCCGCCAGTTTCAGCGGCAGCCGCGCATTGACCGGCGCGCCGGGATCGGTGCCGGGAACGACATTGTCCGCCTCCGCCTGGCTGCGCACGCCATAGGGCAGCATCAGGAACAGCGTCATCCACCAGATGATGAAATAGACGGCGAATGCAGTGAAAAGGCTCATGCCTTTACCTCTTCCAGTTCCACCAGCGTTCCCATGAAGTCCTTCGGATGCAGGAAGAGCACCGGGTTTCCATGTGCGCCAATTTTTGGATTGCCGTCGCCGAGCACCCTCGCCCCGCCGGCTGTCAGCCGGTCGCGCGCCGCGGCGATGTCGGCGACCTCATAGCAGATGTGGTGGATACCGCCGGCCGGATTGCGTTCCAGGAAAGCGGCAATCGGGGAGTTCCCGCCAAGCGGTTCCAGCAATTCCACCTTGGTGTTGGGCAATTCGACGAACACCACCGTAACGCCATGCTCGGGAAGTTGCTGCGGCGCGCTGACCTTGGCGCCAAGGATGCCCGCATAAGTGCCTACGCCGGCTTCCAGGTCCGGAACCGCAATTGCAACATGATTGAGCCGGCCGATCATTCGTCAGACCTTCGCCACGAAAACCGTGACCACCGGTTTCTTGCCCCAGTGATCGCGAGCGGCGGCGCGAAGCGCCTTTTCCGCTGCCCGCATCACCAGTTCCTCGTCCTTGCGCCGTGCGGGCGGGATGCTTTCGACGGCGCCCGACACGGCGTCGAACAGAACATCGTCGAACAGTTCTCCAGCCGGAGTCTTCTCCGGCAGGCCGTGCAGTACAAGGTCAATCTCGTCGGCCATGCGCCCGTTCCGGTCGATGACGATGGAGCAGGCGATGATGCCTGCGAATGACAGCTTGCGGCGCGCGCTTACGCCAACTTCATCCTCGCTGCCAATGACCTTGCCATCGCGATAAATCCGCCCGACCGGAATATTGTCGATGATTTCCGCAGGCCCGGGTGCGAGGCGCAACAGGTCGCCGTTGCGCACCGGAGCGACCTGCGGGATGCCTGCGTTCGCGCCGAGTCTGGCCTGGGCGGCAAGATGCATCGCCTCGCCATGGACCGGCACGAGCACTTGCGGCCGGGTCCATGCATACATCTGCTCGAGTTCCGCCTGGCGCGGATGGCCGGAGACGTGCACAAGCGCCATGTCGTCGGTGATAATCGTCACGCCCCGTTCTATAAGGCGGTTCTGCGTTTCCAGGATCAGTTTCTCATTGCCCGGGATGGTGCGCGAGGAATAGATCACGGTGTCGCCCGCCGCCAGGTGAATCCGGGGATGATCGTCGCGAGCCAGCTTTGCAAGCGCCGCCCGGTCCTCGCCCTGGCTGCCGGTGAGGATGATGACGATGTTGCGCCGGTCGATCGATTCGAACTCGTCTTCCTCTATGAACTCGTCGAGCCCCTCGAAATAACCCAACGAATCCGACACCTCCGCCACGCGGCGGATCGAAAGGCCCATCAGGAGCACGCGCCTGCCTGCCTTTTTGGCGGCCAGGGCTATGGAGCGGATGCGCCCGACATTGGAAGAAAATGTCGTGATTGCCACCCTGCCCGGTGCTTCGGCGATGATTTCGGCCAGGCTTTCGGAAACCGCTGTCTCCGTTGGCGAGATGCCGGGCCGCGTGGCGTTGGTGGAGTCGCAAACCAGCGCCAGCACGCCCTCGTCCCCGGCGCGCTGGAAGGCGGCGGCGTCGGTGTCCGGGCCCAGCGTCGGCTCGGCATCGATCTTCCAGTCCGCCGTGTGGACGACGTTACCGAGTGGCGAGCGGATCAGCAATGAAACCGGCTCGGGAATCGAATGCGCCACATGGATCGTCTCGATCGAGAACGGCCCTACCGTGAACTTGTCGCCGGCCTTGAAGATTTTAACGGGGATTTTTGGCGCGTTGCCGTCCATGTCGGATTTCGATTCAAGCAGGCCGGCCGTAAACGGCGTCATCCAGACCGGCTTGCGGATCATCGGCCACAGCGCATTCAGCGCGCCGTAATGGTCTTCATGCGCATGGGTGATGACAATGCCCTTCACCGCATCGCCGAGCGCAGTCACGTAACGGATGTCCGGCATCACGAGGTCGACGCCCGGCAGATCGGGGCCGGGAAAGGTCACGCCGCAATCGACTATGATCCATTCGCGCCGTTCCGGCGGACCATAGCCGTATAGCGCGAAATTCATTCCGATTTCGCCGACGCCGCCAAGCGGGGCGAATACAAGTTCGTTCATGGCCATCCGCCGATCTTGCCCTGTTTCAAGGCTGGTTTGCAAAGAATATGTCCGCAGCCGACACATGCACGGTGCTGCCGTCGTCGAGCGTGAGGATCAAATTGCCGTCTGGCCCCAGATCCTCGAATGTCCCCGTCAATTGCCGGCCCGGCATGCGCACATAGATACGCTCCCCGACACCGGTCGCCTCGTCAAGCCACGCTTGCCGGATCCCCTGGAAACCCGCGCCCCGGTTCCACACCGCCAGGTAATTGGCAAAGCTGCGCGCGATTTCCAGAAGCGCTTCCTCAGGCGCGGCAATAATGCCCTCTGCCGCGAGGTCGCTTGCCCGATGGAGCGTGTCGGATGGGTGGCTGTTGCAGTTGACGCCTATTCCGGCAACCACCACCCTGCTGCCGCCCACCTCATGGCTCTCCAGCAAGATGCCGCTGACCTTGCGGCCGGATATGAGTACGTCATTGGGCCATTTCAGCGCAATGGTGCGCGACACGCCCTGCCGCGCCGCAATCCGGGCGAGAGCCTCTCGAACCGAAAGGGACGCAACGAACGTAAGTTCGGCCAGGACATTGTCGGGCGCCGGGTCGCGCAGCAACAGCGAGGCGAAGAGATTGCCTTCCTGCGAAACCCAGTCCCGGCCCCGGCTGCCCCTGCCCCCACTCTGGCGCCGGGCAATGATCCAAAGGCCGGAAGCCTCCCCGGCCCTTGCCGCTCCGAGTGCGTCGGCATTGGTCGATACGGTATCGTCCAGCCTCTTGATGCGATATCCGGGCGGAAGCTCGGTTTCCACGGCTCAGAATAACGATGCGGCGGCTGTCGTGGTGGTATTCACCAGCGATCCGGCAAAGAGATAGAAGAAGCCGACGAGGAGAACGGAGACGCCCAGCACCAGCTTGAGTTCCGCCGCCATGGGTACGAACCTGACGCTCGGTTCGTCGAACCACATGATCTTGATGATCCGCAGATAATAGTATGCGCCTACCACGCTGGTCAGCACGCCGATGATTGCCAGGGCGTAGAGCTGCGCCTCGATGGCTGCGACAAAGACGAAATATTTCGCGAAGAACCCTGCCAGCGGCGGAATCCCGGCAAGCGAGAACATCAGCACCGTCAGGAACAGTGCCTGCACCGGATTGGTCGACCCAAGTCCCGAAAGGCTGTCGATCTCCTCGACCATGCCCTGCTTGCCGCGCATCGCGATGATCACGGCGAAGGTGCCGAGCGTCATGGTCATGTAGATCAACATGTAGAGGATGACGCCGTTGACGCCGGCTTGGGTTCCCGCGGCCAGCCCGACCAGCGCGTATCCCATATGACCGATCGAGGAATAGGCCATCAGCCGCTTGATGTTGCGCTGGCCGATCGCCGCGAATGCACCAAGCGCCATGGACGCTATCGCGACAAAGGAAATCACCTGCTGCCAATCGGCCGTCACCGGCTGGAACGCCCCCGTAACGATCCGAACGAGCATTGCCATTGCCGCGATCTTCGGCGCAGCGGCAAAGAACGCGGTCACCGGCGTCGGCGCACCCTCATAGACATCAGGCGTCCACATGTGGAACGGCACTGCCGATATCTTGAAGCACAGGCCGGCGAGGATGAATACCAGTCCAAAAATCAGCCCGATGGACCGGCCGCTGTCCGCCAGCGCTGCCGCAACGCTCTCGAAATTGAGCTGTCCGGTAAAGCCGTAGACGAGCGTGATGCCGTAAAGCAACATGCCGGACGACAGTGCGCCGAGGACGAAATATTTCAGCCCCGCTTCCGACGAGCGCAAATTGTCGCGATTGATCGCAGCGATCACGTAAAGCGCCAGCGACTGCATTTCGAGGCCGAGATAAAGCGCCAGCAAGCTGTTTGCCGAGATCATCAGCATCATGCCGGTGGTCGCCAGGACGATCAGCACCGGATACTCAAAGCGCTCGAACTTTTCGAGGCGCACGAAGCTCCACGACATCATGACGGCAATCGCCGAACCCGCCAGCGCGGCGATCTTCATCACTCGCGCGAACGGATCGACGATGAAGCTGCCGGTGAATGCACTGCCGTCCGGCGTGAAAAGCACAAGGCTGACGCCTGCAGCCGCAATCAGGATCGCCGCAAGCACGGTAACGACGCGGGCCGATTTTTCGCCCGCGAATGCACCGACCATCAGCAGCACCATGGCGCCGACGGAAAGGATGATCTCCGGCAGGGCCAAGGCCAGTTCCGGCGCGAAGGTCGAAAAGTCGGTTGCAGGCTGCATGGACTTATCCCTGTGGGGCGGCGGCTTGCGCCGCCGTCTGTGCGGCCGCGTCGAGCGCTGCCTGGTAATTTGCGATGAGCTGTTCGACCGATGCCGAGATTACATCGAATACCGGCGCCGGATAGACGCCGAAGAAGATGACCAGCGCCGCCAGCGGATAGAGCAGCAGCTTTTCGCGCGTCGTCAGGTCGAGGATCGACTTGAGGCTGTCCTTGTCGAGAATGCCGAAGATCACACGGCGATAGAGCCACAGCGCATAGGCTGCAGACAGCACCACGCCGGTCGTCGCGAACAGCGCCACCCAGGTGTTGACCTTGAAGATGCCGAGCAGCGTCAGGAATTCGCCGAGGAAGCCGGAGGTGCCTGGCAATCCGACATTGGCCATGGTGAAGATCAGGAACACCACCGCGTAATTGGGCATGCGGTTAACGAGCCCGCCATAGGCAGCGATCTCGCGCGTGTGCATGCGGTCATAGATGACGCCGACGCACAGGAAGAGCGCGCCGGATACGAGCCCGTGCGACAGCATCTGGAAGATCGCGCCCTCGATGCCGTAGACGTTGGCCGTGAAGATGCCCATCGTCACATAGCCCATATGCGCCACGGACGAATAGGCGATGAGCTTCTTCATGTCCTCCTGCGCCAGCGCGACCAGCGAGGTGTAGATGATCGCGATCACCGACAGGGCGAAGACCAGCGGCGCGAAATCCGCGCTGGCGAGCGGGAACATCGGCAGCGAGAACCGAAGGAAGCCGTAGCCGCCCATTTTCAGCAGGATTGCTGCCAGGATAACCGAACCGGCGGTAGGCGCCTCCACATGCGCGTCTGGAAGCCAGGTATGGACCGGCCACATCGGCATCTTGACCGCAAACGATGCGAAGAAGGCCAGCCAAAGCCAGGTCTGCATCTGGGCAGGGAAGCTGTGGTTCATCAGCTCGGGAATGTCGGTGGTGCCGGCATGCCAGTACATCGCCATCATGGCGAGCAGCATCAGAAGCGAACCCAGCAGCGTGTAGAGGAAGAACTTGAAGCTGGCATAGACGCGCCGCTTGCCGCCCCAGATGCCGATGATCAGGAACATCGGGATGAGGCCGGCCTCGAAGAAGATATAGAACAGCAGCAGGTCGAGCGCGCAGAACACGCCGATCATGAAGGTCTCGAGCACCAGGAAGGCGACGAGATATTCCTTCACGCGCGAATCGATCGATTCCATGCTGGCGACGATGCAGAACGGCATCAGGAACGTCGTCAGGATCACGAACAGCATCGAAATGCCGTCGACGCCCAAATGGTAGCTCATGAAATCGCCGATCCAGGGCGTCTTTTCGACCATCTGGAAACCGGCGGCCTTGGGATCGAAATCGAACCAGATCTTCAGCGAAATCAGGAAGGTCAGAACCGTCACGAACAGCGCGACGTTGCGCAGGTTACGTTTCGCGATGGCACTTTCGGCAGGCATCAGCGCGATGATCAGCGCGCCGAAGGCCGGCAGGAAGGTTACGACGGAAAGGATGGGCCAGCCGGTCATCGATCAAAAACCCCTAAACATGGCCCAGGTGATCAGCGCCGCCACGCCGATCAGCATGGCGAATGCGTAGTGGTAGAGATAACCGGTCTGCAATTTGACCACGCGCGCCGTCACGTCCTGCACGCGCGCCGAAACCCCGTCAGGCCCGAAACCGTCGATCGCCCAGCCGTCGCCGCGCTTCCACAGGAAGCGGCCAAGGAAGAATGCCGGGCGCACGAACAGGAAGTCGTAGATCTCGTCGAAATACCACTTGTTGAGCAGGAACTGGTAGAGCGCCGGCTGCGTACGCGCGACTTCGCCCGGAATCTGCGGCGAGCGGATGTACATCCAGTATGCGAGCAGGAAGCCCAGCACCATCATCACGAATGGCGACAGCTTCACCCATAGCGGAACATGGTGGAACTCTTCCAGGATGTGGTTCGCCGGGCTTGCGAACAGCGCCTCGCGCCAGAACGAATTGTAGTGGACGACGCCGTGGGCGACGCTTTCATGAACTTCCGAAGCGTGTCCGAGGAAGGCATCATGGAAGATGACGCCCGCAAACAACGCACCCGCTGCAAGAATGTAAAGCGGCACCAGCATCACCGGCGGCGATTCATGGACATGGTGCATCACATCGTGCGAGGCGCGCGGCTGCCCGTGGAAGGTCATGAAGATCAGCCGCCAGGAATAGAAGCTGGTCATGAAGGCGGCGATCACCAGCAGGACGAAGGCGTAGCCGGCCGCAGCGTTCTCGCCGACAAAGGCGCTTTCGATGATCGCGTCCTTGGAGAAGAAACCGGCCGTGCCAATGATCGTTCCCGGTATGCCGAGGCCGGTCAGCGCGATCGTTCCGATCACCATCATCCAATAGGTGCGCGGAATGTGCGGCTTCAACCCGCCCATGTTGCGCATGTCCTGCTCGTCGGAAACGGCATGGATCACCGATCCGGCGCCCAGGAACAGCAAGGCCTTGAAGAAGGCGTGCGTGAACAGGTGGAAGATCGCCGCGCCATACGCGCCGACGCCGAGCGCCACGAACATGTAGCCTAGCTGCGAGCAGGTCGAATAGGCGATGACGCGCTTGATGTCGTTTTGTACCAGGCCAACCGTTGCCGCAAAGAACGCCGTCGTCGCGCCGATGATGGTCACGAAGGTCAGCGCCGTGTGCGAAAA
>JBGSJA010000180.1:0-10401 GCA_041742235.1 Salaquimonas sp.
GTTTCGCACAAGATGTTGATGAGGCGCGGCGTGCCGCGGCTGGCGCTGTGGATCAGCTTGCAGGCGTCATCGGAAAACAGGATGTGATCGGCTCCCGCCACTGCCAGGCGGTGATCGATGTAGCCGACGACTTCGGAATGATTGAGCAGACCCAGATGGAAATCGGAGGAAACCCGCTGCACGAATTGCTCAAGTGACGGATCGCTCAGCAACTGCTTCAGCTGCGGCTGTCCGCTCAGGACGATCTGCAGCAGTTCCTCGTCATGGGTGTTGAGGTTGGAAATCATCCGCAATTCCTCAAGCGCCGCCTTGCCGAGGTTCTGCGCCTCGTCGACGATCAGCACCGTCCGCCGGCCGCGGGCATGCTGTTCGCGAAGGAACCGTTCCAGGGAGCGGTGCAGCGCAACCGGCGAAAGCCCCTCCGTCTCCAGCCCGAACGACATCAGCACCCATTCAAGCAGTGCGCCGCGATCGACCGAGGTATTGGACAGCAACCCCACTTTGATGTCGTCCGGCAGCTGTTGCATCAGGTGACGTATCAGCGTCGTCTTGCCGGCACCGATTTCGCCGGTGATGACGGCAAATGATGCGTGGTTGAGGATGCCGTATTGCAGCATCGCGAACGCCTTTGAGTGTGGCCCCGCCCAATAGATGAAATTCGGGTCCGGGATCACCGAAAAAGGCTTCGACTTCAGGCCATAGAAGGCTTCATACATTTGCTTGCCCAATATTCCGGTGCCCAACCATTCACCACCCACGCCATGCCAAATGCCTACAGGGCCGACACCTTCAATAGCGAGTAATCATGAACCAAGGTTCAATATCTAACTAAATAGGTACATTATTGATATTTCCAAACGATGGCGTAACCCGTGCTTGGCAGCACGGCAGGCTAAATGGCGCCGGACTTCCGCTTTCCTGGAACGCATCCGGACTGCCGTCCCCGAATTGCTCGATTGCGAAGCTGGGTGCAGCAAATCAATCAAATTATATCCTGAACGCTTTGGTTGTATCAGTTTGATACAGAAGTGCTGTGCCATTTTGGGAATTGTCACGAAAATTTAGCATACGGAAAAAAAGTTCTTGCAAGTTTCTGATATTTTTATCTGAATTCCGACAGGGGCGCTGATAACATTGAATTAAGGGCTGAAACAATGTCTCAACGTATTGGTGCATTCCCGATTGCTCTGGCGATAGTTCTGGCAAGCAGCGCCACCGCCGGCGCGGTAACCTTGGACAAGCAAAACCCGAATGACACCTTTAATGGCGGCGGCAAGGCGATCGTATCGGGTATCTCCAACCGCGCCGGCTCATTTTACGCCGGCGGCTTCCGCCTCACCGATGGTACCGACAATTTCGTCGCATGGTGCCTCGACATCGCGCACAATCTTTCGCTGCCAAGCACCTATGACGTCACCACGACGCCATTCACAAATGCCAACACTGTGCAGTTGAACAATAGCCAGCTGAGCCATATCGAAAACCTCTTCGAGGTTAACTACAAGACGTTGAATCTCACCAATTCTGCTACCGGCAACATCCAGTCCGCCGGGTTTCAGCTGGCGCTTTGGGAACTTGTCTACGAAACCAGTTCGCAGTTCAACGCGGCTTCCGGCATCTGGTATGCGACAGCACCCAAGGAGGCAATTGATGCTGCGAACGGGTTTCTTGCCAATCTCGGTAAGGCAATTACCCAGAACTATGCCTTGACGTTCTATCAAAGCACGGGAAGCAGCCAGAACCTCGTTCGGGTGGACGCTATCCCGCTGCCGGCGGCATTGCCGATGTTTGCAACCGGACTTGGGGTGCTGGGCTTCCTGGCGCGGCGCAGGCGCGCAAAGAAAAGCCATGCTTGAACCGGTCGGCTGCCACCCTCCAGCGTCGTTCATCCGGCGCTGACGGTGGCAGCCGTTTACCAGAACAGGTTGTCGAGATCCCGGCTGGATTGTGCCGTGTCCATCGCGCCAAACCATTTCTTGTCCGCATCGCCTGACGGATGCGCATGGGCGACGAGCATATCCATCCAAGGCCCTTTTTCCCATGCGTGCACGGCCGCAACTTGCCACTGCCGGGAGCCAGGCAATTCGGCAACGACGAGGTCGGCAACCAGCCCATCATCAAGCAACAGCCGGATTTCCAGGTTCGATGCATCAACGGGCCTGCTCAAGATCGTCAGACAGGCTCCGCCAATGTCCAGCCGTGCCTTGATGTCGAACTCTTCGGGGAGGTCGCAATACACGCGCGTGGCCGGGCTTGCATCGTGAATTGTGGTCATTGACGGCTCCCGGCTTTCGCTTGTTGTTCCCGCCCCGTATTGCGCGTCCTGCCTTGCACATGTCGCCGCATTGGCCATGAACCTGCGGGAATGTCGCCGTCCGGCGTCGAACCACGGCGCCTTGCCGGGAATTCCTGCCGCTGTAATTCTTTTCGTCGAATTCGAAAACATCATCAAACCTTGCACGTGATCGACAACTTAAACGATAAATATTTTGCGAATGGTTAACACGAACTATAGCCCATATTGACGAATAGCACCGCTTTGCAGCGATCATTTTAACGCAAACTTGACTTTTATATAAAAGCGGAGCCTAATAATTATATCGCTGGTTGCAATTTGTGACCAAGGGGTTCGGGCGGATTGGTCGACTGCGATTGGTCTGCCAAGTTGATTGATCCGGTTGGTGAAACCGCCGGTAATTCAAAGACCGGACCTCAGTAGCAACATTGGCGTATGGTGTCCCGCAATGCAGCAATGGTTCGGGAAGTATTGTGTTCATGCCGCGACGTCAATGTTGCTTGGCGTTGCTGTGTCGATGTGCCCAGGCACTGCGGAAGCAGTACAGGTCAGCGGCTTTATCGAATATCAATCCACAGCCAAATCAAAGTCGGCGTCGAAGGCGAAAAAGACTTTCCGGCAAAAGGCCGACAAGAAAGATCGGAAACGGTCAGCCAAGCTCCATTTCGACCGCTTCGACAACAAGAAGCTGTCCCGAAGTGACGCCAAGAAGCTGTCCCGAAATGACGTCAAGAAGCGCCGGCGGCATGTCAAGCATGCGGTCGACACCGGAGGGACTGCTCCGTTGCAGCCGGCGATCGTTCAGCCGGTAATCATTCAGCCTTCAAACCAATTGTTGCCGGCCGCTCCGGCAACCTTGACCGGCGACAACGTGGTCATCACCGAGCGTTCGCTGCTGGCTGACAATAGCGGAGTGGGGCCATTTGTTTTTTCTGGCATTGTGGGCCCCGGTCCCGATACCAACTCGCCCGCGCCTTATACTTACGACCTTGATTTGGGTCCCGACGGAAACCAGTTCCAGCTCGCCAGCGCCGGCACCTTTTGCGCCTATATCACCGCCTCATGCGCGCCGGAGGCGTTCACAATCACCTTCAGCGATCTCAACTTCACCGATGGCGCGGAACTGGTCGACATCGCCGGGTTGTTCTCCGTGTTTCCCGGCACGACCTTCACCGTGCTGGCAAATTCCGTCACATTCTTCATGACCGATACGCGCCATGACGCAGGTGTGCTTTTGTCAGGCACGTTCGTGACACGCACCCTTGCGCCCATTCCACTCCCGGCAGCCGGCGGCTTTCTGGCCTTCGGCATCGCAGGTCTTTCTTTCCTTTCGTTGCGCCGCAGAAGGATCATGCGGGCTTCTTTGAAGACTTTTCGGGAGGATCATCCATGAGGCGATCGGGTCTTGCCTTTCTTGCCGCGGCGCTGATTTTGGCCAGTGCTGCCAATGCCGCCCAGAAAGTCGGGACCGCCATTGACGCCTCGACGAGAGTGGTCGGATCCGGCCCAAGCGGCAACCGCGAAATCATCAGGAACACTGCGATCTTCAGCGATGACCGGCTACGTGCCGACCGCACGGGAAATGCCCAGATCATTTTGACCGACAACACGAAAATCGTGGTCGGGCCGGGCGCCCAAATCGCCATCGACGATTTCGTTTTCGCGTCCGGAGGCACCTTCGAGCAGATTACCGTCAAGGCAACGAAGGGCGCCTTTCGGTTTATCAGCGGCAACAGCCGGTCAAAGGCCTACCGAATTGAAACCCCGACCGGCACGATTGGTGTGCGCGGCACCGCCTTCGACATCGGAATAGCCAATGGCCGGACCCATGTCGTGGTGGTGCGCGGCGCGGTAGAGATGTGCCCCAGCGCCGGACGCTGCCAGACGCTTCGAGGCTTGTGCAGCTATGGCGTGATGAACGCTGGCGGGGTGAGAACCGAGGGAAATTTGCGCACCGGAAGCAATGTGGCCAGGGCCAACTTTCCTCTGATGAAGAACGAGGGTTCGCTGCGCCAGCAGTTTCGCCAGCCCGGCGATTGCGGGAACAGTGGTGCAACCACCCTGCAGCGCCGAGCCGCAGCGCCGGAGGCAGGCGACCCTGGCCCGGCGCAGGCGGAAGTCAGCAGGCAACGGGAGCCAGAACCGGCACAGGAACCGGAAACTTGCGGTCGTTGCTGACGCCACATTCATCGTTGGAAGCTTTCGTTTCACGCCATCGTCCGTGACATGCCATGCATGCGTCGATCCCGCTTCCGCCGGAGCGGCTTGGCATGTGTGCCGTTTCTGCCACGCAATCTACCTTTAAATAAGCGGGACTGGACAATGCGCGGAGCCATACCTACCCTGCAAAAAGGTGATTTGCGCTGCGTGATGGCCCGCTTGTTTGGGGCAGCGAGCTATAAATGGATGGAAATTGATGCTTCGCAGGCTGTGCCTGATGACTGTGACTGCTGTCGGGTTGGTGAACCCGGCAAATGCCGAATCGCTCGCCGAAGCACTGGCGCTTGCGTACTCCAACAATCCGACGCTGAACGCTGCCCGTGCGGGCGTGCGCGCGACTGATGAGAGCGTGCCGCTGGCCAAATCGGCGCTGCGCCCGCAGATTTTCGGCAGTGCCGACTACAGCAGCGCCTGGAGCAGGGTAAATCCATCGGGAACGGTTCAGCAATTGACCGGTTTCGATCCGGTAACGAACCAGCCGATTTTCACGGCACAGCCAATTCCGCGCACCACATCGCATTTGCAGCCTTACGGATTCGGCGTCACGATTTCTCAAACGCTGTTTGATGGCTTCAAGACCCGCAACAACGTGGAATCGGCACAGGCAGCGGTGTTTGCAAGCCGCGAAACCTTGCGCAACACGGAGCAGAACGTGTTGTTCGATGCTGCCAGCGCCTACATGGACGTTATCCGCGACACGGCTGTGCTCGGATACCGGGAGCGCGCGCTCGAGTTCCTCAGGGAGCAGGTCCGATCCGAGCGGACCCGGTTTGATGTCGGCGAAAGCACGCGAACCGACGTTGCGCAGGCAGAGTCGAGCCTTGAATTCAACGTCGCCGCGTATGAACAGGCCCGCGCCCAGGTGCAAACAAGCATCGCGATTTATCGCCAGATCATCGGCATAGATCCCAAGGGGCTCAAAGCGCCCGCCGGCGTGGGAAAGCTTTTGCCCCAGAATATTGACCGCGCGCTTGAAATCGCGTTCGGCGAGCATCCTGCGATCTTGGCGACAAAATATGCGGTGGACCAGGCCGACTGGGATGTGAAGAGCGCCGAAAGTGATTTGTTGCCACGTATCGACTTGCAGGCTAGCAGCAACCGGCGTTTCACGGGAACGGGCACAACCACCGACGACGCCACGATTTCCGCGAACCTGACCGTGCCGATCTACCAGGGCGGTGCTGTTTCCGCGACCATTCGCCAGAGCAAGGAAATCCTCGGCCAACGCTGGATCGAGGTGGACGAGACCGTCGACAACATCCGTGCTGCAGTCGTTTCAGCCTACGGGCAGCTTCAGGCGGCCCGTGCGTCGATCGAGGCGAACCGGGCGCAGGTGCGCGCTGCCAATCTAGCACTGGAAGGCACGATCGAGGAACGCGCCGTCGGGCAGCGCACCGCACTCGACGTATTGCGTGCACAGCAGGACGTGCTGATCGCCCAGATCTCGCTTGCGACTTCGGAGCGAGATGCGATCGTGGCCGGCTATGCCGTGCTTTCGGCCATCGGCCGCTTGAGCTCCGACACGTTGAAACTGGCCGTCGTGCGATACTCGCCCGAGGATCACTACCTCGCCGTCAAGGACAAGTGGATCGGGCTGCGCACGCCAGACGGGCGCTGAGCACCGCACTCCCTGTCTGTTCAGCCTGCGTGCGGGATCGGACTCTTCGGAAATGGCACGACCTTGTCGCCATCCGGTTCCTTGAGGTCGAGAATGCCCACGGCAATAGGGCGCTCGCGTCCGCGCAAAATGTGTGTTCCGACCGGAATGAATTGCGCTTCCGCACCCACCGCATTCATGACCGATGACGAGACAAGCACCATGGCATCGTCTGTTTGCCGCATCAGGTCCTTGCCCATCTGTTCCAGCCGCTGCGCGACATTCACGCTGTCACCCACCAGCGTATAGTTCTGCCGTCCGCCTCCGCCAATGTTGCCGACCACCGCCCGCCCGGTATGAATGCCGATCCGCAGCCGGATCGGCGCCTTTCCTGCGCCTGCTCGCAAGCGGTTGTTGGCAGCGATCGCAGCCATGATTTCCCGGGCAGCCTTCACCGCGTTTTTCGCATGGCCCGGATCGTCTTCCGGCGCTCCCCAGAATGCCATCACGCCATCGCCCAGGAACTTGTCCACCGTGCCGCCGGTCGCCTCGATGCAGGAGCAGACGATGTCGAAATGCTCGTTCAGCACCGAGGCAGTCTCGGCGGCGTCCAGGCGCTCCGAAAGCGTGGTGAAACCGGCGATGTCGGAGAAGAGGATCGTCACTTCCCGCTCGACTGAAACCGCGGCATCCGAGCCGAGCCGTACCAACCGGGCAACGAGGGTGCGCGGCACATAGCGCGAAAATTCGCGGATGGCCGTGTGCATGCGGTTGAGGGCGACGGCCTGATGGTCGATTTCCCGGATCAGCGAACGCGGCAGCGGCTCGATCTTGTCGATTTCGAACTCGGAGAGCTGCTCGGCGGTGCTTGCAATGCGCGTCAGCGGCGCCGAGATGCGCTTGCCGAGCAGGATGGCCGCCAGAACAGCTGCGGCAAGGCCCGCCAGGCCGGCGCCCAGCGACCACATGGCCCTGATGACTTCGGTCCCGATATCCGCCTTGCGGAAATAAGCGCCAAGGGTGTAGGGCGCGCTGGCATAGCCGGGAAGATCCTTGGTGATGAAGATGTAGCCTTCGCGGCCGCTTGACTCGTAGACCGTAATGCCCTTGGCCGCCGCTTCGGCGAATTCATCCGACTTGTCCGCCGTCCGGAAATCCGGAAGCGCTGCATCGGGAACGTTGGCCAGCGGGATCGAATTGCGCCCGTCAAACAGGTCCGGCAGCCCCGAATGGCCGATGACGTCGCCTGCGCCGTTGAGGACGAACGCGGTCGTGTCATTGACCTGACCGAGTTCGGATACGACGCTGTTCATGGTGGAGCGGCCGAGGACCGCCACGGCCAGTCCCTGCAGTGTTCCGTTCCGCAAAAGAGGGACGGATACATTGTGGTAGAGTACGCCTTGAACGACGGTCGGTTCGCCCCACATTGGCCGCTCTGTCGTGTTGAGTACGGCCGAACGAAAATTGTTCTTCAACTCCGCGCCCGGATCGCCCATCGGGGGCTCGATCAAATTTCCTTGCGGGCCGCGCAGAACCGCCTTGCCGCCACCCTGCATTCCGATGATCAGAAGGCCCTCGATCTTCTCTTCAGCTGAGAGGATCGATCGAAGGGCCAAGCCCACCTTCTCGCTGTCGCCGATGTCGAAGGCGCCGCCGGCGTAGAGTTTTGCAAGGCCCAGGACGGCGCCTTCCGCGCGGCCGGTCTCGACCCTGATGGCCTGTTCCATGCCGTTCAGCAGCGTGATCGCCCGTTCGTTCAGCAACGAGAATGTGTTGCGGAAATTTGCGCCGACCGAAATCGCCAGCACGGTTCCCACCGCCACCGCAACAAGCGTGCCGAACGCGGCGGCCAGGATGAATCTCAGCGTGAATGTCCGTGCCGAAACCTTTTCGGAGGCAGCATTCGCGGCGTTGCCCGACTTGTTGTTGGTGGTGGCCAAGATGCGCCCTGTTCCGACAATTTGTGATTCTTGCTTATTTAGTCGGCAATTGCGGCGTGCGGTAGTACCCGCGCGGCTTTGCCTCACCGATACAACGTCACAATCCATTGCTTTTTTGCCCGAATTGCCCTTTGAACCCTGCAAACGCGATGGTATAGAGCCCCGCTACGGCTGTCCGGCTCTTCACATGTTGAACCGGGCACATGCGGGTATGGTGAAATTGGTAGACACGCCAGATTTAGGTTCTGGTGCCGCAAGGCGTGGGAGTTCAAGTCTCTCTACCCGCACCATCCCACGGGTTTTCAACGGTCCAGGCGAACAAGCCCCGGCGTATTGGCCAGGGGATCGGCGGGATCAATCCTTGGTCAGATAAACGCAGGATAAGTCATGCAGGTAGTTGAAACGGCCCGCGAAGGCCTGAAGCGCGAACTCAAGATCACCGTGCCGAGGACGGACATGGCGGTCCGGCTCGACGAGCGTCTTTCCGAAATAAAGGGCAGGGTGCAGCTCAAGGGATTTCGCCAGGGCAAGGTGCCGATGTCGCATCTCAAAAAGGTCTATGGCCGGCAGGCAATGGCCGAGATCGTCAACGACCTGATCAACAAGCAGACAGGCCAGGTATTGGTCGAGCGCGGGGAGCGTGCGGCGCAAAAGCCTGACGTCGCGATGACCGAGGACGAGAAGGAAGCGGACGCAATCCTTCGCGGCGAACAGGATTTCGAGTTCACCATCGCTTATGAGGTGCTGCCGGATTTCGACCTGCCGGACGTCTCAACGCTTGAGATCGAGCGCCCGGTCGCCGAGGTCTCCGACAAGGAGATCGAGGAGCAGGTCGAGCAGATCGCCGAAAGCGCCCGCCCGTATGAGGAAAAGAAGGGCAAGGCAGCCTCGGGCGACCGCATCACCATGGATTATGCCGGATCGATCGACGGCACCCCCTTCGACGGCGGCACGGATACGGATGCGACGCTGGTTCTTGGTTCCGGCCGGTTCATTCCCGGTTTCGAGGACCAGCTCATTGGCGCCAAGGCCGGCGAAGAGATCACCGTCAAGGTGACATTCCCGGCCGATTACCAGGCGCCGCACCTTGCCGGCAAGGAAGCCGAATTCGCGGTGAAAGTGACCAAGGTCGAAAAGCCCGGCAAGATCGAGATCAACGACGACCTTGCCAAGCAGCTTGGCGTCGAGAGCGCAGAGAAGCTCCGCGATGCAGTCCGCTCGCAGTTGCAGGGCCGCTACGACAATTTCGCCAAGGCAAGGGTGAAGCGGCAGATCCTCGACAGCCTCGATGAGAAGGTCCGGTTCGAACTGCCGCAGAAGATGGTCGCCCAGGAGTTCGACAACATCTGGGGGCAGGTGACGGGAGAACTGCAGCGTACGGGCAAGACCTTCGAGGACGAGGAAACGACGGAGGAGAAGGCGCGAGAGGAATACCAGCAGCTCGCTGAACGCCGTGTCCGCCTTGGCCTGGTGCTTGCCGGAATTGGCGAGAAGGAACAGTTGCAGGTCACCGAGGAGGAACTGCAGCGGGCGATCTATGACCAGGTGCGGCGCTATCCGGGCCAGGAACAGCAGGTGTTCGAATATTTCCGCCAGCATCCCGATGCGGTCGCCGGCCTGCGCGCCCCGATCTATGAAGACAAGGTGGTCGACCTGATCGTGTCGCGCGCCAAGGTCACCGAAAAGCCGGTGAGCGGCGAAGAACTCGTGAAGCTGGCCGAGAGCGAAGACTGAAACCTGCACTCAGGCACGAAATGAAAAACCCGGCCGGGAGGCCGGGTTTTTTATTGTTGGCTTGCCCAAGGGTCGCCGGTATCAGCCCGAAAAGCGCCCGGCCGCATGGGCAAGCATGGTGTAGACCTTGCCGGTATCAGAAGACAAATAGGTCTGGGTCATCATGTTGTCGCGGTCGTTGCGCGACACATCGGCCAGCAGTTTTTCGAAATCCTTGATGTAGCGATCCACGGCAGCGCGGAATTCCGGTTCGCGCGTATATTTCTGGCGGATCTCGTCGAAGGTCTGTTCGCCCTGCAGCGTATAGAGCCGCCGCGTGAAAGCGTTCCGCTCACCGCGCTGGTAGCGCTCCCACAGGTCGATGAAGGCGTCATGGTCGATGGCCCTGGCAATGTCCATCGACAGCGAATTGAGGCTTTCCACCACATGCAGGGGCGTCCGAGAATTCTGCGCCGGCGCTGTTGCGTTGCGCGGTGCGAATTCCTCGTCCTCGCGCGATGCCCGGCGCAGGAGGTCGCTTACCCACCCGCCCTGACCGGGCGCCGCGGTCTCGGCAACGGGAGCCGGGCGGGTCGCGGAGGCGCTGCGGGGCATGGGGGCGCGCGCAGTCGCGG
>JBGSJA010000181.1:0-3322 GCA_041742235.1 Salaquimonas sp.
TCAGCCGACTGAAGCCGCTGAACGCGGCCAAGGCGCCGGAGATCTACAAGGCGATCATGGACCCCGATTCGACCCTGCAATACATGGCGGCGGTCATCCGGACCTCCATCGATGCCTATGCCGAGATCGCCGGCTACGACATTTCGGCAAATCCAGGCATTACCGCCACGCTCTACAATCTGGGCGATGTGCGCATGCGCGCAGCGGAAGCGAAGAGCCGGGGCACCATGCCGCAGGAGAATTATTACGGCTGGCTGGTCAACGACAAGATCGCTGAATTGGAACCTCTGGTACAATAACGCTCAGCGCTTGCGCCTTTGCGAGCGGCGCTTCACCTCGAAGACGAGATCGGCAAGGTCTTCGCTCGACAGCAGGCGGATGCGCTCGGACACCAGATTGGCGAACTCTGTTGCCTCGGGCGACAGCCCGGACGTATCCACGACGATGCGCGGATGGGAAATGCGCGCCAGTTCCTGGAGCTCGTCGGCATCGTCCCAGATGACATTGAAATAGGCGATGACGCGCTGGATGAATTCCCAGCCGGGGCGACCACGCCGACCGTTTTCCAGTGCCGAAAGCCAGGCGGCAGAGACCCCGAGCGCGGCAGCCATGTCCTTCTGGCTCACGCCCCTGGCTTTGCGCAATTCGCGGATCCTTCGGCCGAAAGGCGTCACGCCCCGGCCTCGCGGCGGATGCGCAAATAAAGCGCGCCTTCGCCGCCATGGGCCGGATGGGCTCGGCGGAACCCGCCGACCAGCGGCTTGAACGCGGCTTCGGCGAACCAGAGCGGAACGGCACGGCGCAGCACGCCCTCGCCCGCCTTTCCCTTGCCGGTGATGACAAGCACGATGCGCGAGCCCGTACGCTGTTCAGCCCGCACGAAGCGCAGCAGCGCATCATGGGCCGCAGATTCCGTCATGCCGTGCAGGTCGATGCGGGCGTCGATCTCCAGCCGGCCCTTGCGCAGTTTCCTGATCGTCACATCGTCTAGCGAAGGAACGCCCGCCGGGGCGATGCGCGGTGTCGAGAGCGGCGGAACATAGGCCGGAAGGAACGGCTTGACCGGCGAAGCGGCAGGAAAGACCGGCTTGTTCGGCAATGACGCCTTTGGTGGCGCGACCAATTGCGCAGGATGTTCGATCCATTCCTCGATATCGGTCTCGACGGCCTTGCCGGGCAAAGGCGTCACCGAATCGCGGATGCGGTTCCACAATTGCCGGTCTTCATCGGTCAGGGTCCGCTTGCGCCGGCTCATCGGGGCGGTTCCTGCATGCGCGGCAGGAGGATCGTGAAATCGGCGATGTGTTTGACAGCACCAGCGAGCGTTCCCGCCTCGCGTCCCGAGCCGATGAAGAGGTCGCCACGCGCGGGACCGATGATGGCCGAACCGGTGTCCTGTGCGACCATCAGCCTTTGAAACGGCAAGGCCTGTCCCGGCAACGGTTCGCGCGTGGACACGAAGACCGGCGTGCCGAAGGTGTGCAGGCGATGATCGACGGCAAGGCTGCGCCCCGGCGTCAATGCTACGCCCGCCGCGGCCACCGGGCCAAGATCGGGATTTTCCTGCTGCGTGCGCTGGAAGAAAATGAAGGAGCGGTTGCGATTCATCAGTTCGCGGGCCCTCGCCTCATCGGCGAGCAGCCATTGGCGGATCGAATCCATCGTTACCGCCTCGCGGGTGAGGTGGCCGTTGGCGACCAGCCATGCGCCGATGGGCGTGAAAGGGTGCCCGCTCTTTCCGGCATAGGAGATGCGCCATACTTCGCCGTCCGGCATCTGCAGCCTGGCCGAGCCCTGAATGTGGACGAAAAAGCCGTCGACCGGACTTTCGATATAGGCGAGTTCCAGACCCTTGCCGGCCAGTGCGCCGGCCTCGATCGCCGCCCTGTCGGGAAATTCCTCATATCCGCCATCCCTACGCCGCGCGAACATGAAGGACGGGTCCATTCCCGCGGGCCGGGTCGTGTCGTCGATGTCTGCCAGGTCCGCCGGGCGGGCATACAGCGGATAGGAAAACCGTGTTGTACGCACCGGGGATGCTTGCAGTTCCGGCTCGAAATAACCGGTCACGAAGCCGTTGCCGGAGAGCGGCACGACGCGGAAGGGCCGGAAGTGCTCCTCGAAGAATGCCCTGGCGCGAATCGCGGACGCCGGCTGCGACAACGCCGATTCGCCAATGGCGGCCAGTAAAGCCCCTGACACCCCGAGCGCCTTGGTCGTGTATGGCCGCACGGCGGAGCGGCGCGCGCTCATGCGGAAACAGGCAAGCGCGGCATCGTGGTCGTCGGCTTCCCAGCCCTCGATCGCGCCAAAATCCACTTCCGTAAAGATTGCGGGCGGCGCATTGCCGGTCATTGCCGCCAGCCTTGCAGGCTCAGGAACCGGCTTCGGTCGCGACAAGCTTCCAGTTCGGATCCTTGGAGCGCACGTCGCGGGCGAAGGTCCAGACATCCGTCACTTCCGCGACTTGCTCGGGATCGCCATCGATCAGGGTACCATCCGCCGCATGGGTGGACGATACGATCTGGCTGACGAACCGGACCGTGACCTGCGCGTCGCTGCGCAACAGTTCCGCGCCGACGATCTTGGCCGAATCGATGCCCACGAAGGACGAGCGCACTTGTTCGCCCTTCGTCTCGCGTTCGGATATCGCCGCGGAAAATCCGTCATAGACTTCGCGGGAAAGCAGGTTGCGCAAAGCCTTGCGATCGCCGTCGGCAAACGCCGTAACGATCATCTCGTAGGCCATTTTAGCGCCGTCGATGAAGGAGCCCGGCTCGAATCCCGGGTCGGCTGCGACGATCTCGCGAAGGCCGGTATTGAGCTTCGTGCCCGGCTTTGCCAGTTCATCGACCACGGCTTCGGCGCGGGTGACGACCCGGCCCTCATCGGCAACGCCATCCTTGGCCCCGCGGCGGGGCAAGGTCACGATATTGTCGCGCGAAGCCTTGGCCGGCCTGCGCGCGCCGGGAAGTTCCCCCGCATCGCGCGGATCAAGCGGCGGCGGCTGGTGTCCGGTGCGCTTTCCCAGCACCGAGCGCAGGCGAAAGAAGATGAATACCGCTATCGCAAGCGTCACCAGTGTGGTCAGGTCTTCGAAAATGCTCATGATGTATGGCGGATCCCTTTTGTCCAACTGATATAGTCGCTTTGGCAAAAGTTTCAAAGCAGGCATTCAACCGCCGCGTCCAATACCCCATTTAGGTGTTTTGTATGGCAGCGCGCCGCGCTGCCACCGGAGCAGACCATGCCGCTGACGCTTTTGCCATTTTTCTTTCTCGCCGTGCCGCTCACGGAGATTGCCGTCTTCATCCTTGTCGGC
>JBGSJA010000182.1:0-1810 GCA_041742235.1 Salaquimonas sp.
GCGGTGGCCCATGTTTCCGCCTTCAAACTCGGTGTCGTTGTTAGACGGCAGTTCGTTCGAATCTAGGCGGAAGCTCGTGTTGTACGGATCGGACGAGAAGCGCACGTCGTCGAAGACGAAGAATTCGGCTTCCGGACCGACGAAGATGGTGTCGCCGATACCCGACGCCTTGAGATAGGCCTCGGCCTTCTTGGCCGTGCCGCGCGGATCGCGGTTGTAGGGCTCGCCCGAGACCGGGTCCAGGACGTCACAGAAAATGGCAATGGTCGACTGCGCGAAGAAAGGATCGACATGCATTGTCGCCGGATCGAGCATCAGTGTCATGTCGGATTCGTTGATGGCCTTCCAGCCGGCGATCGAGGAACCGTCGAACATCACGCCTTCGGCAAACATGTCTTCGTCCACGAGGGATGAATCCATGGTGACGTGCTGCAGCTTGCCGCGCGGGTCGGTGAAGCGCAGGTCCACGAACTTAATGTCCTCGTCCTTGATCTTCTTCAGAATGTCGCTTGCCTTGCTCATGTTCATCCTTCCTGTAGCAAGTTGTATTCCGGCAGCGGTCTTGCCTGCCCCTTGAGGCAAGCCCGGCCGCCCGCCGCGGAATTGTTTTTCAGATTGCGTCCACGCCGGTCTCGCCGGTCCGGATGCGAATGACTTCCTCGACCGTGGAGACGAAGATCTTTCCGTCGCCGATGCGCCCGGTCTGCGCCGCATTGCGAATGGCGTCCACCGCCGCCTGGACGTTCTCGTCGGCCAGGACGACCTCCACCTTCACCTTCGGCAGGAAGTCGACGACGTATTCGGCGCCTCGGTAGAGCTCGGTATGCCCTTTCTGGCGGCCAAAGCCCTTGGCTTCCGTGACGGTGATGCCTTGCAGGCCGACCTCCTGCAGTGCTTCCTTCACTTCGTCAAGCTTGAACGGCTTGATGATCGCTTCGATCTTCTTCATCTGTGGTCCGTGATCTGGGTAAGATACGGATGCGGGCGTTGCCCGGTCCGGTGCGCACACTGGCGCACGTTTACAGTTAATGCAGGATGCATGCCAAAGATCGGCCTGACTGGCAACTGACTGAAAACGTTGGTGCTTGCCTCCCGCTGCTGAAAAAACTGGCTGCATGTTCCCGCAATTCGAGCCGGTATTGATCAAAACATAGGCAAAACGCCCAATCTTTAGGCGTTGGCTACATGCGCCACCGATGTCGGGTTCAGCATTCGCGTTAGGGTTAATCAGAGGTTGCGCGCGCAAAACCCGAAAAATTTGTTAGAAAAACAACAAAAAGCAGTGAACCACAAACAGATCCGAAGAGGCTGACCTTGCGCCTGACAATTATCGTTTCCGGACTGATTTCGGCGGCAGCTTACGTGGGATGGCTCCCTGCCGCCAACGCTGACGCGTTGACGCCCGCAGCCATAGCCACGGGCGTCCTGATCACATTGACCACGATACATGGACTTGCAAGAGGCTGAAACTCAGCCGCGCAGGAAGGCCGGGATGTTTTCCTCGCCGCCAAACGGATGGCTGGCATCGACCGGTTCGTGATCGTCGCCGCCCTTGCGCGAGCGTTCCGGCTTGCGCGGCTGTTCCTGCTTGCGTGACTGTTCGGGCTTGCGCGGCTGTTCCGCGCCTGCATCCGGATTGCCGTGACGCGCAGCTTCGCGCGGCTGGCGGGGCGGGCTTGCTTCCTGCATCCGCGTGGCCGCAGGCTTTTCTGCCTGAACCTCCGCGCGAAGGGGCTTTTCAGTCTTGGGAGCTGGGTTGTCGGCATCCGCCTCGGCTGCCGGACGGCGTTCGCCGCGCTTCCTGCCACGC
>JBGSJA010000183.1:0-4042 GCA_041742235.1 Salaquimonas sp.
CTTGCCGCAGCCGGCTTTGTTGCGCTGTGGTTCAGCCTTGGCATGGCCGACATGCATGGCGTGTGGCTCGGCTTCCTTGGTGCACTGGGTATTTGGGCGTGGCACGAGGCAAGCTTCCTGACCGGAGTCCTGACCGGTCCGCGCCGCGAGCCATGCCCCCCGGGCCTGCGAGGCTATGGCCGTTTCAAGGCGGCTTTCGAGGCGATCCGCGACCACGAACTTGCGATCGCCGCGACAGGCGGCGTGATAGTGGCCCTGTCATGGGACGCGGAAAACCGCATTGGCATGTGGACCTTCCTGTTGCTGTGGGTCATGCGAATTTCGGCAAAGCTGATCCTTTTCCTGGGCGCGCCGCATGTGGCGGTTTCGATGCTGCCGCGCCGGCTTGCCTATATGGCCAGCTATTTCCGCATGGACCGCGTCAGCGCGGCGCTTCCTGCTTTCATCATCGCCATGAGCTTCGGCTTTGTCATGCTTTGCCATGCGGCGGCGACCGCCGAGCCGCTTGCCGAGGCAGTGACGGCGACGATCCTTGCCACTTTCCTTGCGCTCGCAATCGCCGAGCATCTATTTCTCGTTCTTCCGGTTTCGGACGCGGCGCTCTGGCGCTGGGCGATGCCGGCAGGTGAGGGGGCTGCGGTCCCGGCGTCACACAAGCAGGGCGCTGGTCCGGCCGTGGCATTCGCAGGAGGCGGCGTTGCCGCTTCCCACAAATTGACAGGAGTGCCGGCCGCGGACGCGGGCCCGGCGGGAAAGCGGCAGGGATAGACATGCCGCAAGCATTGAAAGGGAGATTGTCATGGATCTGAACCAGTTTTTCGAGGGCGAGCTGGACCGGCTGCGCAAGGGCGGCAACTACCGGTTTTTCGCGGACCTTGAGCGGATTTCAGGCGATTTCCCGCGCGCAACGCGCCATCGTGGCGACGGCACCACGCAGGAAGTTACGGTCTGGTGCTCGAACGACTATCTGGGCATGGGGCAAAACCCGTCCGTGACCGGCGCGATGAAGGAGGCGATCGACAAATGCGGCGCCGGGGCTGGTGGAACCCGCAACATTTCGGGAACCAACCACTATCACGTGCTGCTGGAGCGCGAGCTTTCCGACCTGCACGGCAAGGAAGCGGCGCTGATCTTCTCCTCCGGCTATGTTTCCAACTGGGCGGCGCTCGGAACCCTGGCTGCGCGAATTCCCGGCTGCATCGTCTATTCCGACGCCATGAACCACGCCTCGATGATCGAGGGCATCCGCCACAGCCGCGCCACGTGCCGCGTCTTCAAGCACAATGACCCGGCCGATCTCGACCGCCTGATGTCCGCGGACCCGGCCGACGCGCCCAAGCTCGTAGCCTTCGAGAGCGTCTATTCGATGGATGGCGACATGTCGCCGATCGCGGCCATTTGCGACGTCGCCGACAAGCACGACGCGATCACCTATCTCGACGAAGTGCACGGCGTTGGCCTTTACGGCCCGCGCGGCGGCGGCGTCGCCGAGCGCGAAGGCGTGATGCACCGGCTCTCTATCATCGAGGGAACCCTCGGCAAGGCCTTTGGCGTGATGGGCGGCTATATCACCGGCAGCTCGTCGATCATCGATTTCGTGCGGTCATTCTCGTCGGGCTTCATCTTCACCACGGCGCTGCCCCCGGCAATCGCCGCAGGCGCGATTGCCTCGATCAGGCACCTGAAGGCCAGCACTTTCGAGAGGGCGCGTCACCAGGAGCGCGTCGCACGACTGCGCGCCAGCCTCGACCGGGCCGGTATTCCGCACATGCACAATCCCAGCCACATCGTGCCGGTGATGGTTGGCCACGCCGCCAAGTGCAAGTGGATCAGCGACCTGCTGCTCGACAATTACGGAATTTATGTCCAGCCGATCAATTATCCGACCGTGCCGCAGGGCACCGAGCGGCTCAGGATCACGCCGTCGCCCTTCCATAGCGACGCGGACATAGATCACATGGTGCACGCCCTCCATGACCTTTGGTCGCAATGCGCATTGGCGCGGGCGGTGGCATAAGGCACCGCAAAGGAAGACAGATGACGGTACCGATACTCATTCCCGCGATTGCGGGCGACGGGTCCCTGTTCCCGATGGAAAAGATGCGCGTGCACGAGCAGGCGCAATTCCATCTTGCCGTCTCGGTGTTCGTCTTCGACCGCGGCGAGCGGCTGATCCAGCGCCGCGCGCTGGCGAAGTATCATTGCGGCGGGCTGTGGGCGAACACCTGCTGCACGCATCCGCACTGGAACGAGACGCTGGACGCCTGCGCCAACCGGCGCCTGCGCGAGGAACTCGGCTTCACGCTGCCGCTGGCGCAAAAATGCGTGGTGGAATATTCGGCCGATGTCGGCGGCGGCCTGCACGAGCACGAGCGGGTGACGTTTTACACGGCCGATGTACCGCGCGAACGCATCGTCATCGAGCCGAACCCCGCGGAAGTCGAGGAAGTCCGCTGGATATCTCCTGCTGCATTGAAACGGGAAATCGCCGCCGACCCGTCGGCCTTCACTCCGTGGTTCCGCATCTATGCGGAGCGTTTCCCGGATTTTGAAATCCCCGCCAACTGACTGCCTGCCTCCGTCCCGTCGAACCGTTTGTCCGTGACAGCGGAACCGCGTCTGCGCCGATCCGTTTCTTTGATCGCAACGGAGGCACGCAAACATGGAACCGATGGATGAGGAAAGGCGCGAAAGCACAGGCTTCGCGCCACGCAACAGCGGACTTTTTGGTGATGGACGAGGCCACGGCCCCGATACGCGCGGACTGGATATTGCCGCTCTGGTGGTGATCATCCTGGTGATATGGGGACCGCTGGCGGCAGGCGCACTCTCCTAGCCAACAAACCTATGGGCAATAAAAAAGGGGGCTTTCGCCCCCTTTTTCATGCAACCCCCATTTTATTACTTTGCCGCGACCTTGGTTGGAACTGCTGCCGGATCGATGGCATCCGACGTCCGCGAAGGCATCAGCTGGGTCTCGCCAGGCTTGTAGTCCTGGTAGTTCGGCACGCCGGTTTCGGTCTTCTTGCCGAGCGAGTCGACATAGTCCTTCAGCATCGAGACGCCGAGGAGAGGCTTTTGCGCACCCTGGTGGCAGGTGGCGCAGTTCACCTTGTAGACATCGCCTTCCGGCCCCTTGCGGTTTGCCGGGAACACCGGCGCCAGGCCAAGCATGTACTCGTTGTTGATCGCGCGAACCATGCGGATGCCGTGCCACGCGGTCACGCGCTGCGGCGGGCTCTGGTCCCAGTCGTTGAACGCGCGGCTGTTGTGGCAGGTCATGCAGTTGGCGCCGAGCGATTCGGACATGTGCATCATCAGCGCCCATGTCTGCTCGGTTTCCTTGGTGCCGGCCGTGTTTTCGCCGGTCGGCAGCGCCGTCGTCGAATGCACCCGGATCGGCTTCTCGTCGAGCAGGTATGCCTGCAGGGCATCATGCGGCAGCGAGGTATTGCCCGCGACCGGCGAAGCAAGGTTTTGCCCCGCGCGGTAGCCCGCCATGCCCGGCACGCCAGGTCCCGGATCGGAGAACCATACATTCTGCGGAACCGGATTGCCGCGATGGCAGGTGTAGCAGGTGACACCCGTCTGCTGCACGTGGTTCTGCCAGTCGACATTGATCGCCTGGTTCATCTGGATCATGCGGCGGGCGACCACCTTCGTGTAGACCTCGTCCGACGCCAGGTTCTCCTCGTTGTGGCAATAGTTGCAGCCCTGCTCGGGCGACACCCATTCCGTGATCGAGGCCATGAAGTGGTTGAACTGGTCCTCGGAGAGATCGCCGAGCACCTGGACGTTCTGGTAGACGTCCCGCGCCCGGGCGCCGGTCGGATCCGGCTCGTAGGGCGTGGGCGGGGCCACATTGGCAGCGGCAAGCGTCGCCGTGTTTTCCCGGTCCTTCACCACGACCATGCCCGATCCGCGGTAGCCGACCTGTTGCGTGTCGACGGGGGGCAGGTCCCAGCCTGCCCCGACCACCATTGCGATGGTCAGCAGGGCGCCGGCCCCTGCTGCGAAGGGAATCCAGAGTCTCATTGTGCTC
>JBGSJA010000184.1:0-1646 GCA_041742235.1 Salaquimonas sp.
CAACGGCGTGCGGATCGAGAACCTTTCGCCATCCGAACTTGTCAGGCGCGGCTGCATCCAGGTCATGGAAGGCCGCCACTGCTTCGGGCATCTGTCGATCGAGGAGAACCTGATGACGGGCGCCTATACCCGCCGCGATTCCCGCGCTGCGATCGCGGCGGACCTCGAGAAGGTCTACACCTATTTTCCGCGCCTCAAGCAGCGGCGCAAGGCGCAGGCCGGATACACCTCCGGCGGCGAGCAGCAGATGTGCGCGATCGGCCGCGCCTTGATGTCCAAGCCTTCGATGATCCTGCTGGACGAGCCGTCGATGGGGCTTGCGCCGCAACTGGTCGAGGAAATCTTCACGATCGTATCGGAATTGAATGCCAAAGAAGGCGTGTCTTTCCTGCTGGCCGAGCAGAACACGAACATTGCGCTGCGGCACGCCACCCATGGCTACATCCTCGAGTCGGGCCGCGTGGTCATGGACGGCTCGGCCAGGGAGTTGCGCGAGAACGAGGACGTCAAGGAGTTCTACCTTGGCGTCGGCGGCGAAGGGCGGCGCTCCTTCAGGGACGTGAAGCACTACAAGCGCCGCAAGCGCTGGCTGTCGTGACGGCAGCCGCATTGAACGAGGGAATCACCCGATGAGCGACTATTTCGACGCGCTGGAAACGCAGGAGCATTCGCAGCGCGAAAGCGAACTTTTTGCCCGGCTGCCCGCCTTCCTCGGCAAGGCAATCGCAGCCGCGCCGGGCTGGGCGCACCGCCTTGAGGGCATCGAAACGCGATTGGTGAATTCGCGTGCGGCTCTCGCCCTCATCCCGGTCCTGCGAAAGCCTGAACTGATGGAGGCGCAAGCGGCCCACCCGCCCTTTGGCGGCTTCGCGGACATGGCGCAACTGGCAGGCGCGCGGTATTTCATGTCGCCAGGACCGGTGTGGGAACCGCAGGCCGCTGGAGCAGATACGTGGAACTCCGCCCGCGCCTTCCACGCCGCCGGAATTGGCCCGGGCGACATCGTCCACAATGCGCTTTCCTATCACATGACTCCCGGCGGATTCATCCTCGACGAGGGCGCGCGGGCTGTTGGTGCAAGGGTGTTTCCGGGCGGCGTCGGCAATACAGAGCAGCAGGTCGAGGCCGCGCATGTGCTGAAGCCGACCGCCTATGCCGGAACGCCTGACTTCCTAAAGACCATGCTGGAAAAGGCCGGCGAAACGGGCCGGGATCTTTCGTCGATCCGCAAGGCGCTGGTGTCCGGCGGCGCGCTCTTCCCCTCGCTGCGCGAGGAATACCGGTCGCGCGGCATTTCCGTCATGCAATGCTACGCGACTGCCGATCTCGGCGTGATCGCCTACGAGACCATGAAAGACGCAAGTCCGCTGCCGGGCATGGTGGTCAGCGAGAACATCATCCTCGAAATCGTCCGACCCGGTACGGATGATCCTGTTCCGCCGGGCGAAGTCGGCGAGATCGTGGTCACCAATTTCAACACCGCCTACCCGCTGATCCGCTTCGGCACCGGCGATCTGTCCGCGCTGCTGGACGAACCATCGCCATGCGGGCGCACCAATCTGCGCATCAAGGGGTGGATGGGGCGCGCCGACCAGCGCACCAAGGTCAAGGGCATGTTTGTCGATCCCAAGCAGGTCGACCAGGTG
>JBGSJA010000185.1:0-27045 GCA_041742235.1 Salaquimonas sp.
GCTGCAGGCCTTCGTGAAAGTGGTTCTGCCGCAGGCAACCACCGGCATAGCCGCGACCGCAATCTTCTGCCTGATCTTCGCGTGGAACGAATATGCCTTCGCGGTGCTGCTGACTTCCGGCTCGGCACAGACGGCGCCGCCATTCATTCCCACCATCATTGGCGAAGGCGGTCTGGACTGGCCCGCGGTCGGCGCCGGGACGACCATCTTCCTCGTGCCGATCCTCATCTTCACGGTATTGCTACGCAAGCAGCTGCTGCGCGGCATCACTTTCGGAGCGGTGCGCAAATGAAGAAGCCGGCGGAAAAACCATCGCTCAAAGCCTCCTCTACCGGTTCAGCCCTCTCACCTGCCGATCTGGAGGCAGCCGAACGGTTGATTGCGCAGAATACACGGCATGCAAAAATCGACGTGGCGGGGCAGTCCGGACCCGTCCGGCCGATCTTCCTGCGGCGCGGACCGATGGAGAACCTTGCGACCGCGCTGATCGCAGCCGGCTTCCTGATGATGTTCCAGCCTTTCGCCCTGCCGCTCTACAGCTGGTCCTTCTTGACCATGCTGGCGGGCACCTTGATGTTCGTCATCGTGTCGAAGTTCCCGGAGTAGGCGATGGCGGAAATCCGGGTAGAGAACCTACACAAGGCATTCGCCGACTTCGTCGCCGTGAAGGACTCGTCCTTCACCGTGGCCGATGGCGAGTTCCTGGCCCTGCTCGGCCCCTCGGGCTGCGGCAAGACCACGACGCTGCGCATGATCGCCGGCCTCGAGTTGCCGACGCAAGGCCGTATCCTGCTGGACGGCGAGGACGTCACCTTCCGCCGTGCCCGCGATCGCGACATTGCCTTCGTCTTCCAGCTCTTTGCGCTTTACCCGCACATGAACGTGCGCCGGAACATCGGCTTTCCGCTGCTTGCGCAAGGCGTACAGAAGGCCGAGATCCGCCGCCGCGTCGAGGAGACGGCGAAGCTTCTCCAGATCGACCACATCATCGACAAGCCGGTTTCGGGGCTGGCCGGCGGCGACCGCCAGCGTGTTGCGCTCGGGCGGGCCATTGTGCGGCGACCCAAATGCTTCCTGATGGACGAGCCGCTCGGCACGCTCGATACCGAGTTCCGCGACTTCATGGTTCGCGAACTGCGCGAATTGCACAATCGCATCAGCGCCACGACGGTCTACGTGACGCATGACCAGCTCGAAGCCATGGCCATGGCGGACAAGATCGCCGTGATGAACCGTGGCGTGATCGAGCAATACGGCACGCCGCAGGAAATCTACAACCGGCCCGCGACGCTCTTCGTCGCCGATTTCATCGGCTCGCCGCCGATGAATTTCCTGCGCTTCCAGTCCGGCCTGGCGAAGGGCGCGAAGGAAGTCGAAATCGGCGGCGTTGGCATCGGCGTTCCCGCCATAGGCGAAGACCACGCGCCGGGCGAAATGGTATTGGGCGTGCGGCCCGAGCACATACGCTTCGACGACAGGTCGAAATTCCGCGGCGCGGTCTACGAAAGCGAATATCTCGGCACGACGCAGATTGTGGCGGTCGAAGCGGGAGGCACCATCCTCAAGGCGCGGATTCCCGCGAACATCAGCCTGAAGGTGGGTGAGCCGGTAGGCCTTGCCTTCGACACTCCCCGGCTGTCGCTGTTTTCAGCAGCAACCGGAAAGTCGGTCGCAACCCTCGCGTCGGAGGCACGCAATGGCTGATGTTTCATTGCGGGAGGTCTCGAAGTCGTTCGGCGCAGCAAGGGCCGTGCGTTCCGTCAGCATCGACATCGCCAATGGCGAGTTCGTCGTGCTGCTGGGACCTACGGGCGCGGGCAAGACGACGCTGCTGCGCCTCGTCGCAGGCCTCGAGACGGCCGATGCGGGGACGATCGCCATCGGAGGCGAGGCGGTCAACGCGCTGCCACCCGCTGCCCGCGACGTCGCCTTCGTGTTCCAGCAGTACTCGCTCTATCCGCATCTGTCGGTGTTCGAAAACCTTGCCTTTCCGCTGCGCTCGCCGCAGCGCAAGATGGCGACGGCCGATGTCGACCGGCGGGTGCGCGAAGTCGCGGCGATGGTGCGCATCGACCACAAGCTGGAGAACCGCTCTACGAAACTTTCCGGCGGCGAGATGCAGCGCGTCGCGATCGGCCGGGCACTGGTTCGCAATCCTTCCATCTTTCTCATGGACGAGCCGCTTTCCTCGCTCGACGCCAAGCTGCGGGCCGACCTGCGCCTCGAACTCAAGCGCATCCAGAATGATATCGGCGCGACCATGCTCTATGTCACGCACGACCAGATCGAGGCGATGACGATGGCCGACAGAATCGGCATCCTGTCGGAGGGCGAGCTGGTCCAGATCGGGTCGCCGCGCGAGATCTACGAGACGCCGGCAGATCTCTACGTGGCCGCAAGGCTTGGCCAGCCGCAGATGAACATCCTGCCGGCCGGCCTGATCGAATGCCCGATGCCGGAAGGTACCGTCGTCATCGGCGCGAGGACCGAGCATCTTCGCATCAAGGCCGCCAGGAATGGCGAAGCAAACGGGCGCATCGGCTGGGTCGAGCACCTTGGCGACCAGAACCATCTGCATGTCGAGCTTGGCGGGCGCAAGATCGTTTCGCTCACCGAACCCGGCAGCGGTTTTGGCCCCGGTGACGAAGTGAAGGTGGAACTCGACGCGCCGCTCTTCTTCGACCAGACCGGTGCGAGGATCGGGTGACATGGAGGCAGGTGGGGAAGTGAACTTCAAGCCCTTGCAGATCGAGGCCCTGGTCAAGCGGGCAAATGCGGTCATTGCGGCGAATGCCGAGGAACTGACGGCGCTTGACAGTGCCATCGGCGACGCCGATCACGGCATCAACATGAAGCGCGGATTCGAGGCGCTCGCCGCAGATGCAGGCGTGCTTTCCTCCAAGCCATTCGGCGAGGCGCTGAAGGCTTCCGGCATGAAACTCGTGATGACGGTTGGCGGGGCATCGGGCCCGTTGTTTGGAACCTTCCTGATGACACTTGGCAAGGAGATCGATGCAGCGCCCTTCCCCGCAGCCTTTGCGCGCGCGGTGGATTCAGTGGCCGCGCGCGGCAAGTCCGAACGCGGCCAGAAGACGCTTCTCGATGTGCTTTATCCGCTATCGGAAGCGATCTCCGCCGGCAGGCCGCTGCCGGAACTGGTCGTTGTCGCAAGCACGGCCGCCGATGCCACCGTGCCGCTGATGGCGACCCGCGGCAGGGCATCGTTCCTTGGCGAGCGTTCGAAGGGACACATGGACCCGGGCTCGCGGACCTGCGTGCTGCTTGCCGGCGTGGTGGTGGACTGGCTGGAGAACGACACATGAGCAATGTCGGCATCGTCATCGTTTCGCACTCGCCACTGGTGGCGCAGGGCACCGCCGACATGGTTCGCCAGATGGTCGGCGACGAGGTGCCGCTGGCCTGGTGCGGCGGCGACCCGTCGGGCGGGCTGGGTACCAGCGTCGAGAAGATTGTCGAGGCAATCGAGAAAGCCTGGTCCGACGCCGGTGTAGCCATCCTCGTTGACCTCGGCGGCGCCGAGACCAATTCGGAAATGGCGATCGAGTTCATCGGCGAGCCGCGGATGAACAGGATTCGCATCTGCAACGCGCCTATTGTCGAGGGCGCGGTGATGGCAGCGACCGAGGCTTCGGGCGGGGCGCCGCTTTCGGCCGTTGTGGCAACCGCCGAGGAATTGTCGCCGCATTGAGCGGAGAAGGAAATTGCATGACCAGTGAAACAGCCCAGACCGAAATCGTCATCACCCACCAGGTGGGGCTGCACGCGCGTCCCTCGGTCAAGTTCACCAAGCTTGCCAAGAGTTTCGACTGCGCCATCGAGGTCGCCGTCGCGCCGCAAGGGCCATGGATCGACGCGAAGGGCATCGTCAAGATCATGGCGCTGAAGGCGCCTGCAGGCACGCGGCTGCAGATACGGGCCAGCGGCGACGGCGCTGCAAGGGCGGTCGAAGCCTTGCGCGCGCTGGTGGAGCGCGATTTCGACGAGGGCGAAAGCCATGCCCAAGCCGCGCAGGCTTAAGGGGATAGCCGCGAGCGCAGGCTATGCCGCCGGCCGCCTCTGGCGGCCGCCGCTTTCCGGCGCGGCTGTGTACAAGCCAAGGCCATCGCGGCAGGAAGAGATCGACGCGCTTGGTGCGGCAATCGACGCCGCCATCGCCGAGACGGCAAGTCTCGTCGCTGCAGCCAATGGCGAGGCTGCGGAAATTCTCGAGTTTCAGCTTGCCATGCTGGAGGACGACAATTTCCGCTCAGCCTCGGCTGCACGGATTGACGAAGGGGTTGCTGCCGACAAGGCCTGGATAGCGACGCTGGATGAAGAAATCGCCGGCTATGCCGTGGCGGAAGATGAATATTTCCGTGCCCGCGCCACCGATCTCGCCGACATTCGCGAACGGGTGCTGGCGGCGCTGACTGGATATACCCGTCCGCAAATACCTGCCGGGGCAATCTACATCGCCGACGACATCGCACCGAGCGCTTTCCTCGCGCATGACTGGGAGGGCGGCGGTCTTGCCCTGCTGCATGGCAGCGTCACGGGGCATGTGACCATCCTTGCGCGCCAGCGCGGCATTCCGGTCGTGGTCGGCATCGGCGACAACGAAGTTGGCGAGGGCGGCTTTGCGCTGCTCGACGCAATCAGGGGCGAGGTTATCCTCGATCCCGGCGAAGCCGAAAGAACGCAGCACGAATCGGCGCGGCAGGCGCATCTACGCCGTCTTGAGGCTGCCAGCCTCTTTTCGCCAAAACCCGCCGTGACGGCATCCGGCGAACGCGTATCGGTTCTGGTCAACATTGCCGATCCCGCCGAAACGCAGGGTATCGACGCCGGTCATGTCGACGGCGTCGGGCTGATGCGCACGGAGTTCTTGTTCAACAAGGGCTTGCCGGGCGAGGACGAGCAACTTGCCGCCTACCGCAAGGTGCTGGCATGGGCGGATGGCCGGCCCGTCACCATTCGCACCATCGACGCGGGTGGCGACAAGCCCGTACCCGGACTGACCGAGGACGAGACCAATCCCTTCTTGGGCATGCGCGGCATCCGGCTCAGCCTTGCAAAACCGGAGATCTTTGCCGTGCAGGTTCGCGCCTTGTTGCGCGCGGCGGTCCACGGAAACCTGAAGGTCATGCTGCCCATGGTATCGGTGCCGCGTGAAATCGACGATGCACGCGCGATCTTTGCCGTTGAGGCCGCCAGGCTGGAGAAGGCGGGGATCGCGCATTCGGTCCCGCCGGTCGGCATCATGGTCGAGGTTCCGTCCGCGGCGATCACGCCGGAACGTTTTTCCGCCGCCGATTTTTTCTCCATCGGATCCAACGACCTTGTCCAATACGTGCTGGCGGCGTCGCGCGACAACTGGAAGCTTGCCGGACTGGCGCGTGCGGGCGATCCGGCGGTCCTCGAACTGATCGGGCGCGTCGCCCGCCATGGCGTGGAATCAGGCCGCGAAGTGAGCCTTTGCGGCGATGCGGCGAGCGATCCTGCCATGACTGCCCATCTGCTTTCCGCGGGCCTGCGCACCTTGTCCGTGGCGGCCAGTGCCATTGGCGAAGTCAAGGCAGAGATTGCGCGCTGGCATCATGGCGTTGCAAGATAGGCAATGGCAAAGGCGGCGCGGCGCGAACAGAACGAAGACTTGATCCACGCCTACAAGCGGAGGCTCTGCGATATCATCGACCGCCGCCCTTCCGGTACCCGCCAGCGCCTCGCCGATGCGCTCGGCAAGCACCGCAGCTTTGTCACGCAGATCACCAGCAATCTTTATTCGACCCCGGTGCCCGAAAAACATCTGGCGACGATCTTCACGGTTTGCCACTTCAGCCCCGACGAACGCAGCCAGTTCCTTGAGGAATACCGTGCCGCCCACCCCGAGCGCGCGGGCAGCGACATGCAGGGGGTGCGCCTGCGCCATGTTTCGCTTTCCGTCGTGGACCTTGGCGATGAGGCGAAAAACCGCCGGCTCGACGAGGCGATCTCGGAATTCGCGCGCAAGGTCAGCGCGCTCCTTACCGATGACAGCGACTGAACCAAACTCTTTCCAGGGAGGGAATCATGAAGAAACTGATGAATGATGCCTCGACGCTCCTTCACGAAAGTCTTGCAGGACTGGGATCGGCGCATGCCGACATCCTTTCGGTGGACGAATCCGACAAGTTCGTGCGCCGCAAGACGTTGAAGCAGGGCAAGGTGGCGCTCATTTCCGGGGGTGGATCGGGACACGAGCCGCTGCATGCCGGTTTTGTCGGACACGGCATGCTGGATGCGGCCTGTCCGGGCCAGGTCTTTACCGCGCCGACGCCCGACCAGATGCTGGCGGCGGCCGAAGCGGTGGACACCGGCGCCGGCGTGATCTTCATCGTCAAGAACTACGACGGCGACATCATGAATTTCGAGATGGCCGCCGAGATGATCGGCGGCAAGTCGACGCGCATCATCACCAATGACGATATCGCGGTGACCGACTCGCTCTATACGACCGGCCGGCGCGGCGTGGCGGGCACGTTGGCAGTCGAGAAGATCGTCGGTGCGGCAGCGGAGAAGGGCGCCGACCTTTCAGCGCTGGTGTCGTTGGGCGAGAAGGTGAATTCGCGCACGCGCTCCATGGGCGTCGCCTTGTCGAGCTGCACCGTGCCCGCCGCCGGCAAGCCGACCTTCGAGATCGGGCCGGACGAGATGGAGTTCGGCGTCGGCATCCATGGCGAACCTGGACGGCGGCGCGAGAAGCTGCGCAAGGCCGACGAGATCGCACAGGAGATCTGCGCCGCCATCGTCAAGGATCTGGGCGATGCCACCAAGATGCCTGCCCTGCTTTTCGTCAACGGGTTCGGCGGCACGCCCTTGCTCGAACTCTATGCCATGTACCACGCGTCGCAAAAGGTGTTCGCGGCCCATGGCGTGAAGATCGCGCGGTCCCTAGTCGGCGACTACGTAACGTCGCTCGACATGGCCGGTTGCTCGGTCACGCTGACGGCGCTGGACGACGAGGCGCTGGCCTTGTGGGACGCGCCGGTCCATACCGCCGCCCTTCGCTGGGGAATGTGAGGCAGGGGCAAGGCGGGTATTTCCACCGGCAATCCGGCGCGCCTGTCAAAGGATGCGCCGGCGCAGCCAAGCCCCGGTCTGCTCGACGCATAGCACCAGCAGGAAGATGAGAATGATGATGGTCGCGGCCACGTCATATTCGAAGAGGTCGAACGCCACCTTCAATTCGACGCCGATGCCGCCTGCGCCGACCAGCCCCAGCACGACGGATGCCCGCACCGCCTTTTCAAGGCAGAACAGCGACGTCGCGATGAAGCTCGGAAAAGCATCGGGCAGCACCGCGGAAAAGACGATGCCGAACGGGCGCGCGCCGATCGCCGTCAGCGCCTCGCGCGGTCCCTTGTCGGTCTCTTCCATGGCAGAGGCGAAGAAGCGGCCGGCAAATCCGATCGTGTCCACCATGATCGTCAGGATTCCCGCGGGCGAACCAAGTCCAACCGTGATGACGAAGATCAACGCCCAGACAAGATCCGGCACGGTGCGGAAAAGCGCGATCAGTGCGCGGGCGGCGTGACGCAGCAAAGGGTGCGGGGAAAGGCCTTCCGCGGCAAGGATCGCGATCGGCAGCGAAAGAATGAGGCCCAGCACCACTCCGGCCACGGCCATTTGGAACGTGGTCAGCAGCGATTTGAGAATGCGCGGCAAATCCGAGATGTCCGGCGGAAACATCTGGCCGAAGACACGGGCGAGCGCCGGCAAGCCGCGCTCGAACTGCGCAAGCGACATCCCCGAGGACTGGAACGACCAGATGATGAAGGCCAGCGCCGCCACGCCCGCCGCGAAGGACAGGGCGCCGGGATAGGCAAAGCGCGGCGGTGCGGGCTGGCTCCCGGGTGTCATGCGGCCGCCGGTTCCAGGAAAAAATCCTTGAGCTCGTGGACCTGTGCATTTCGGCTCGGGACATCCATCATCACCTTGCCGTTTCCAAGGCCGACGATGCGGTCCGCATAGGTCTGGGCATGTTCCATGTGATGCGAGACGAAAAGCAGCGTCAGGCCCGCCTCTCGCGTAAGCTGGAACAGCAGCTCCATGACCTCGGAGCCGGCCTTCGGATCAAGGCTCGCGACAGGCTCGTCGGCAATGACGAGTTCGGGGCGCTGCATCAACATGCGGGCAATTGCCACGCGCTGCGACTGGCCGCCGGACAGGCTGTCGACACGCTGGCTGGCGCGGTCGGCCAGGCCGACCTTCGAAAGGCAATGCATCGCCTCTTCGCGAAGGCTGGCCGGCGCGCACCATTGCGCCCACGCCTGCGGGCCGGAATGGCGGGCTTGCGCGCCATGAATGACATTGGAAAGCGCCGACAAGCGCAGGACGAGATTGTGCTTCTGGAAGACGAAGCCGACGCGCGAACGAAGCCGGCGAAGCCTGCCGCCTGAAAGCGTGCGGACCATTTCGCCCAGCACGTCGATGCGGCCGTCCTCGACTTCGGTCAGGCGCACCAGCGATCGCATCAAGGTGGACTTGCCGGTGCCGTTGGCGCCGATGACGGCGACGGCCTCGCCATGGCCGGCGGAAAAATCCAGCCCGTCAAAAACGGCCGGCCCCGAGCCGAAACTCTTGCGCAGGCCGGATACGGAAACTGCGCGGGTGGTACCCGCGCAGTCCATGTTTGGCGAGGCGGTCAACATCAGTTGCCGGCGAACTCGTTGAAGGATTCGATGCCGACTGCACGGTACATTTCGCGCACGACCTCGTAATTGGCATCCTTGACGTCGGCCATGAACTTGCCGCCGATATATTTCCGGTTGGCATCGGTGGCGGTCACGGCGGCCCAGAGCGCATCGCTGTTGTTTGCGAAAACGTCGCGAACTTTTGCAACCACGTCTGCCGGAACATCGGCCGAGGCGATCATCACGTCATCGGGAAGCGGATCGCTCTTGGCCAGTTCGACGATCTTGAAGTCGGGCATCTTTTCCTTGAGGCGGGCGATATCGGTGCCGTTGACGCCGATGGCTGCGAGGTCGCCACGCTGCAGCGCCTCGACGCCGACATTCACCTTGACGAACATCGGCTCGTAGTCCTTGCCGTAGACAAGGCCGGCCTGCTTGAGCAGATAGCCGGGTCCGAGGTGGCGCGACGTCGAGCCGATCTCATGGAACGAAACCTTCTTGCCCTTGAGGTCGGCAAGTGAATTGACGCCCGATCCCTCGACCGTGATGAGGTAGGAATGATAGTCGGGGCGCTTCCAGGTCACGACCGGCTCGGCCTTGATGCGCGACTGGAAGACGACGTATTCCGCCGGGCCGGTCAGCACGAAATCGACCTGCTTGGCGGCCATTGCCTCAACCGCGGCAGTGCGGCCCGATACGGGGAAGAATTCCATTTTCAAGCCCGAGAGCTTTTCGAAAGCATCCTTGAACGGGCCGAATTCGCGCTGGAGCGACTCAAGGCCGTCAACGTCGGTGATGGCGAGGCGAATGGTGTCCATCGCCAGGGCCGGGGTGGAGAGCGAAACCAGCACGGCGCTGGCACATGCAATGAAAGTGCGGCGGGAGATCAGCATAACGAAGCCCTCGTTGTGAAGCGTCCGGTCTGGATAGGAGGCGTCGATAACAGGCCCGTGACAGGTTTGAGTCGGTTTCATGATAATCCCCAGCCAATGCGCCAATGCTATTCATGAAGCTGTCACGCGACATGGCTAAGCGCGCCGGGGAGAAAAACAGGGACATACGGCATGCTCATCGAAGGCGGTCTGGTCATGACGGACGGCGGGTTCGTCCGTCGCGATCTCGGCGTCCGGGACGGCCTGATCGTCGATCCGGCGCTGGCCGCGCCCGGACCGCGCATCCAGGCCGGTGGACTGCATGTCCTGCCGGGCATTGTCGACATTCATGGCGATGCCTTCGAGCGCCAGATCATGCCCCGTCCGGGCGTTGCGTTCGACCATGCCATCGCACTCACGGACACCGACCGGCAACTAGCCGCGAACGGAATAACCACGGCTTTTCATGGCGTTACCGTATCATGGGAGCCGGGCTTGCGCAGCACGCAGTCGGCACTGGCGATCATCGAGGCGGTCGAGGCCTTGCGCGCCACGCTCGCCATCGACACGCGCATCCATTTGCGGCACGAGACATTCCACCTCGACGCGGAAGCGCAGGTGGCCGAATGGATTGGTCAGGGACGCGTCGGCTGCCTCGCCTTCAACGACCACACGACCGGCACGATCCTGGTGCGCCACCGCCCCGAGAAGGTGCGCAAGATGGCCGAGCGCACCGGTCTGTCAGGCGAGGATTTCATGGCGCTCGTCGAGCGCGTGGCATCCCGCAAGGACGAGGTCATGCCTTCGCTCGAAAGGCTCGCGGCAGAAGCGGTTGGCAAGTGCATTCCGCTTTTGTCGCATGACGACATGAGCCCGGCCATGCGGGACGGCTTTCGTGCCATGGGGGCGGAAATTGCCGAGTTCCCAATCGACGAGGCCACGGCTCAGTCGGCCGCAGCGGCGTCCGATCACATCGTCTTCGGCGCGCCCAATGTGCTGCGCGGCGGGTCGCACACGGGCTGCCCTTCGGCGAGGGAAATGGTGGCGCGCAATCTGTGCACCGTGCTCGCCTCCGACTACTACTATCCTTCACTGCTGCATGCCCCCTACATGCTCGATCGGCTCGGCATCGCGCCGCTGGAGAGAGGTTGGGAACTGGTTTCGGCAGGTCCCGCGCGCGCGCTTGGCCTCGCCGACCGGGGAGCGATCGGCAATGAATTGCGGGCAGACATCGTGATCGTCGATCCGGCTGGTGCGCACGGCCCCGGCGCGGTCATGACCATCTGCGGCGGCGCAATTGTCCACAGCACCTCCGCAGGATGGAACCGGACGGTGAACTAGCCCCGCCTTCCGCACATTCACCGCTTCGACTGCGCGGCGATCTGCATCAGGCATTCGTTGAACCGGTCGCATGCCTTGTCCAGTTCGCCGCCATTGTCGATGGTCACCACCTCGCCGATGGCATCGAGACCGGTTGCTTCCCGCCTGATGCGCGCTTCAATCTCGGCTGCCGGCTCGCGCCCGCGCGCTGCGATCCGCCGCGCAAGGACTTCGGGCGGCGCCGTGACATGGATGACGGTCAACCGGCCGAATGTGTCGCGTATCGCCGGCAATGCGCTGCGCGAACAATTGGCGATGGCGATGCCGCCTTCCTGTACATGGCCGAGCGCCGACGCCGGTATTCCGTAAGCCAGTCCATGCGCCCGCCACGTCGCGGCAAATTCGCCTGCCGCCTCGGCTGTCTCGAATTCGGCTGCAGACATGCTGTCATGGTCTTCCGCGCCGGGGTCGGCCGGCCGCGTCACGGTGCGCCGCACGAACATCAGGCGATCATCGCCTGCGAAAGACTTTTGGGCATGACGGATAACGCTGTCCTTGCCTGCCCCGCTCGGACCAACCACCGCGACGAATGTTCCGGCCCGTTCCATTTCGTCAGGCAACACGCTTTCCCGCGCTCCAGACGGAGCGGACAACCGGAACGTCGTTGTCGCGCCGCACCCGCACGATGTCGGCGCGCAGACCTTCCACGATCCGTCCGCGATCATGAAGGCCGACCGTGCATGCCGGCGTTGCGGTCACCAGCCGCATCGCCTGCGGCAGGTCGATTGCCTCGATCTCGTCGGCCAGCACGAAGGGGGCGTGGATCAGGCTCATCGGCACGTAGTCGGACGACAGCACGTCGAGAACGCCGATGGAGGCGAGGTCGCGGGCCGCGATGTTTCCCGAATGCGAAAGGCCGCGCACGACATTGGGTGCGCCCATCAGCACGCTCATGCCGGATTTGTGCGATTCGCGGGCGGCCTCCACCGACGTTGGAAACTCCGCGAGCTTCACCCCGTGGTCGAGCGCTTCGCGCACATGGTCGATGGTTGCATCATCATGGCTTGCTATCGTGATGCCGCGCGCAAGGCAGTTTTCGGCAAGCGCCTTTCGATGCATGGCGGCGTACCGCTCCGACGCCGCCTTCCGTTCATCGACGAAACGCGCAAACTCCTCGTCGCTCAGCCCGCGCTTCTGCTTGTAGTACTTGATGTACTGGCCCATCGTCTGGAACTGACGCTGGCCCGGCGAATGATCCATCAGCGAGACGATGCGCACGCGCGGATCGGTCTCGAAATCGCTGAAATGCTCCATCAGGTCGGCCGATGGGAGCTCGCAGCGAAGGTGGATCATGTGATCGGCGCGCAGCCGCCCTTCCTCCTGGGCGCGTTCGATGGTGTCGGCGATCTGCCGCATCTCACCCACTTCAAAGCCGCCCGAATCATCGCTCCCGAGCCGCAGGCAATCGAACACGGTGGTGATGCCAGAGGTGGCGACCTGCGCGTCGTGCGACTGGACGGCGCTGATTGCGTTCCACTTGACGCCCGGCCGCGGCGAGTAGTGCGCCTCAAGATGGTCGGTGTGCAATTCGATCAGGCCGGGAACGAGATAGTCGCCCTCCATGTCCTCGCCATGCGTCGCGTTGCCGGTCTCGTACCGGGCGATGAGTCCGTCCTCCAGTACGAGCGTGCCGTCGATCACCGCGTCCTCAAGGACGATCTTCGCATTGGTCAAGACAGTCTGGTTCGCCATCAATGAGTACCCAGCAAGGATGTGTGGATGCAGCGGAACGGCGCGCCCGTTTCCGGCTCTGAGAATACCGCCAGCCTGTCGATCAACAACGGCTTTCCGATGACCGGTGCAAAATGCGCCTCTATCGCGGCCTGCACGCCATCGCGCCGATCCTGCGGTACGGCATTGGTGAGGGTCATGTGGAAGCGGAACTCATCCCGCACATAGGGATAGCCCCAGCGCTCAAGATTTCGCCGTTGCGCAAGCGTCAGCGTGTCGGGTTTTCGACGGGCAATTTCGTTCGCGCTCAGCGGCGCCCTGAACGGCTGGAAGTGCTCGACGCAGTCGCTTTCGAGCCTTTCAAGCGCTTGCGGCGCAACATCAGGCACCAGCGCGAAATAAGGTCCGAGCCGACCGAAAACCAGCTTCGCGATTTCGAACGCCGCATGCGTCGCGGTGAAGGCGTCGAGCGCGTCCAGCAACCCGGTTTCGCTGGCGTCCTGCGCCAGCCTGAACGGGGCGACTATGGTGGCGTGAAATCCGTAGCGGCGCGCATCGGCCGTCAGATCGGCAAACGTGTCGGCAGAAAATCCTGCCGGAACGGCCTGCTTTGTCGAGGTGCCGTCCAGCGCATCTCTCCCGAGCCACGCAGCGGCCAGGCTCGCAAGCTCCGTGCCCGAACCTGGGGCGAAATAGATTGCGTGACGCATGGTTTTTTCCAATGACAGGCGCGGCCTATGTCCCCATCGGATGACAAGCTGATAACGGTGACGTCCAATGCTTGACCGGACTGGTCAGGATTGTCTTCCGATCAGCTTGCCGCGCAACCAACCCGACACCGAATCCATGGCAAACACCATGAGGATGATCAGCACGATATAGTAGCTGACTTCCTCCCAATCCTTCTGGGTGGTGATTGCCTGGGTAAGCAACAGGCCAATTCCGCCCCCGACAATCGCGCCGATCACGGTTGCGCTGCGTGTGTTCGATTCGAAATAGTAGAGAACCTGGCTGAGGAAAACCGGCACGACCTGCGGCATAACGGCAAAGCGCGCCTGTTGCAAGTCGTTGGCGCCCGTCGATTTCACGCCTTCGATCTGCTTGTTGTCGACATTCTCGAGCGCCTCGGAAAACATCTTCCCGAAGGAACCCGTGTCGGTGATCATGATGGCCAGCGCCCCGGTGAGCGGGCCCGGCCCGAAGGCCCGGCTGAGAATGATGGTCCATATCAGCCCGTCGACGCCGCGCACGAAATCGAAGAAACGCCTGAAACCCATGCGCAAATACCGCGACGGGGTGAAGTTGGAGGCAGCAAGGAAGGCAACCGGCAGCGCAATCAGCGCCGCACTCATGGTGCCGAGGAAAGCCATCAACACGGTCTCGAACAAGGCCCACAAGACATCCCCATGGCGCCACATCGCATTGTTCCAGAAGTCGGAAACCATGTGGGCGACATTCGTGCGGGAAGGATCGATACGGTCTTGCCACAGCGCCAGCGAAAGCAACTCGGCCGGGCCCTTCCCGGAGAAGGGGCTGTCGAGGGTAAAGAAGAACAATTCCCAGCCATAGTCGTACTTGAAGGTTTCGATCCGGTTTCTCGTGAACGAGAGCCGGCCCTGTTCCGTGGTTATGGTAGCCCTGGTATCCGATAGATTGACTATGCTGGAAAGGTCCCCCTCCGGAAGGCCGGCCGCGACCTTTCCATCCTTCAGCGCCAACGTTATGTCTCCGAATTGCGGATGCATGTAGGTGGCGGCGCCATCCAGATAAACGACCTTGTGTCCCTTGCCCAGATCCATGCGGGTTTCGGCGCCATCCACCGTTACCCAAGCCGGCCTCATTCCTTCCGGATAGGTGCCCTTCGCCTCGCCTTCGATCGCAATGGTTACCTTGCCGGAACGGTTGTCCCTCGCCACATGGGTCTTGTAGGAAATGAAGTCCGAAAGAAGGATGGAAACATTGTCGAGGCGCGCGCGCTGCGCCAGTCCCGCCACATCGAAGGCAATGGCAATATAGGCCAAATAGAGGAGCAGCACGACGGGCACTGCCAATGCGAGCCTCTTGCGTGCGTTGAACGAACTGAGCACCGAATTACGCAGATCGTGATTGGCCGTGGGCATGCCGGCTACAGTGTCAGACATGGCTCTCGGCCCCCTTGACGAGAAGATTGCGGTAGTAACTCGACAACTGGTCGATGGCGACTATGGCGGCAAACAGAAGCAGGAAGATCGCCACCACCGCATCGTAGCGGCCCGTGCCCCATTGCATGGCCAGCTTCAGGTCGTGGCCGATGCCGCCGGATCCGACGAAGCCGAGGATCGCCGATGCGCGGACATTGATCTCGAATCGAAGCAAGCCATATGACAGCCAGTTCGGCGCAACCTGGGGAATTACCCCCAGCCACATCTGCTGGAACCAGGTGGAACCGACGGACTGCAGCCCTTCGACCGGCTTCAGGTCCACGTTCTCGTTGACTTCGGAAAACAGCTTGCCCAGCGCGCCCGCGGTATGAACCGCGATGGCTATCATGGCAGGGATCGGCCCGCCGCCGAGGATGAAGATGAGGATCAGCGCGATCACGATTTCCGGAAATGCGCGCGTGGTATCCATCAACCTGCGAAAAACAGGGATGAGCCTTGGATACCGCGCCAGGCCTCGCGTCGAAAGCAGCGATAGCGCGACGGCGGCCAGCGCACCCAGGAGCGTTGAAACTGCCGCAATGTTAAGTGTTTCGACAAGGGAAGGCAGAAACTCCCACATCAGGCCGGGAAGGTTTGCCGCATTCTTGGCCGCCTCGGCCACCACCTCGGACGGAAACTCGAAGAAATTGAGAATGCCGTCCCAGAAGCCGCCGGCATTGCGGCTGTCGGCGAGTTGGAAACCCGAAATCATCAACAGCGCGAACAGCAGGAAAAGGATGCCGTTGTAGAGTTGTTTCTTGCGGGCATTCTGCAGATAGGCGTCGCGGATTGTGTCGAGTGAGGACGTTGGGGCGACACCGGTCATGAGTATTCTCACCATCTAAGCCCAACCGGGCCAACAAAGGAAAAGAGCGCCGGGCAGCTTCTTTCTGCCCGGCGCGCCATCAAACAAATCGGATCAGGAACCCTTGGCCTTGCGCACGGCTATGATCGACTCATAGGCTTCGTGGGTGATCGGGGTGAATCCCGCCGTATCGCCAGCCGCCATGTTGTAGGCGCACTGCTTGTCCTTGGAATGCAGGTTCTTGAGGAAGTCGACAACCTTGGCCTTGACGTCTTCCGGCAGTCCGCGGCGAAGGACGATCGGTCCTTCCGGGATTTCCTTCGACTTCCAGATCTCGACCAGGTCGTTCATGTCAATGAGACCGGAATCCACGGCCTTGCGCAGTGCGCCCGAGTTGTAGCCATCTTCCCAATTGCCCTGGCCATCGGCCCAGGTCACGCCAGCGTCAACTTCGCCGTTCTTGACCGCAACAATCGTCTGCTCATGGCCACCGACGAACTTCACTTCGCCGAAATAGTCGCCGCTCTCCATGGTCGCACCGATTTCCGCCGGAATTTCAACCGAAGGAATGAGGTAGCCCGATGTCGAGTTCGGATCGCCGAAAGCGAACACCTTGCCCTTCAGGTCCGCGAGCGACTTGATGTTCCGGTCCTTGCGGGCAAAACCGATCGAGTGATAGCCAACGGAGCCGTCGAGGTTGGTCTTGACGAGAACGACATCGACTGCATCCGGGTTTGTCAGGTACGCCTTTGCATAGGCCGAAGCACCGAGCCATGCCATGTCGATGGTGCCGCCGAGCAGGCCCTGGATCACGCCGTCATAGTCGGCCGGGGTGAACAGCTTGGTTTCGACGCCGAGAAGTTCCTGCACATAGGCGCGGACGCATTCGTTGGAGGTCAGGCGGTCCTGGGCGTTTTCGCCGCCGAGAATGCCGATGCGGAATTCCTTGATTTCCTGTGCTGTTGCGCCGGTAGCAAGCGCGATGACGGCAGTTGCCGCCAGAAACATCTTCCTGAACATTTTGTTTCTCCTGGATATGTGGTCGTTTGACCGGGATGTCGGCCGCGCCCGCGAGGGCGCAGTATCGCTCGGTCAGGCGCTTGCCGCGGCAACGCGCCTGGCCGGGGATTGGATGGCGTCCGCAGACTCCGGCTGCGTACGAATGGCAGTCGAGGTCATGCTCTCCGACACTTCGTTTCCGGCCGCGTCGGCGCCGTAAATCGCATTGACGGCCGCCGCCGTGAGTTCTTGCGGCGTGCCGTCGAAGACAATCTTGCCCTGCGCCATGCCGATGATGCGCTCGCAGTATGCGCGGGCGGTATCGAGCGTGTGCAAATTCGTGATGACCGTGATGCCATCGCGCTCGTTGATGTCTTTCAGCGCGTCCATCACGATCTTGGCGTTTAGCGGATCGAGCGAGGCGATCGGCTCGTCTGCGAGCAGCATCTTCGGGCTTTGCATCAGTGCGCGGGCAATGGCGACGCGCTGTTGCTGGCCACCGGAAAGCGCCTCGGCGCGCTTGTGCGCATTCTCGGCCACGCCGAGCCGCTCGAGGATGTCGATGGCGCGCAGGATGTCAGCCTTCGGAAAGAGGTTGAACATGGTTGACATGGTTGAACGGCCGTTCAACGTGCCGTGAAGCACGTTCGCGACCACGTCGAGGCGCGGAACGAGGTTGAATTGCTGGAAGATCATGGAACAGTCGCGGCGCCAGTCGCGCAGCGCCTTGCCCCTGATCGTCGACACCTCGACCCCATCGAAGACAATCGTGCCTTCCGACGGATCGATGAGGCGGTTGATCATGCGCAACAGCGTCGACTTGCCTGCTCCCGAGCGTCCGATGATCCCGACCATCTGTCCGTGGGGAATCCGGAGCGAGACGTCGCTCACTGCGACATTCGCGGCAAAACGGCGCGTGACTTTGCTGATCTCGAGCATTGCTGATCCTGATTTAGCGGTCCGCAGACCATCCGGCATAGTCGCTACAGCTTCCACATGACCTGCGCTTGTCGATTGGGTGACAGTTCAATGACAGTCCACAGCGCCTGTCGGAATGCTGGCAGAACCATGCTCAGGAGGCGTGTTTTTCCAGAAAAGCTTCGGCATCGAGCGCGCGGAAATCGTCGAGCGCCGCGTGAAGCCGGGCATGATCCCAGTCCCACCAGGCCAGCGCGCGCATGCGATCGGCTACCGGCTTGGGAAAGCGCTCGCGGATAGGCCGCGCCGGCACGCCGCCCACGATCGTGAACGGAGCGATGTCCTTGGAAACGACCCCGCCGGCGCCGACAACCGCCCCGTCGCCGACGGTGACGCCGGGCAACAGCACCGCGCCATGGCCGATCCACACATCATTGCCGATGTTCACCGCATTGGCGCGGCGCCAGTCGAAAAATTCCGCCTCGTCGCTCTCGCCTTCGAAATAGTTCGAGGCGCGGTAGACAAAATGGTGCTGCGTCGCGCGCCATGTCGGATGGTTCGTCGCATTGATCCGCACATGGCTGGCGATGTTGGCGAACTTGCCGATGTTGGCGCACCAGGCTTCCGTCTGCCGGATCAGGTAGGAGTAGTCGCCGATGGCGCATTCGGAGACGAGGCAGCCCTCGTCGATCTCGGTGTAGCGCCCGAGCGTCGTATTGGTCACCTGCGCGGTGGGATGGATCAGCGGTTTGTCCGATAGCTTGGTCATCATGCGGCCCTTGGCTTCGGCGTGAAGCGGGTGACGTCGATGATCTCGTCGGCGACCCTGCCACGAACCTCCTCGTCATGAAAAATGCCCAGCAGCGCCACGCCTTCCTGCTTCTTTGCATCGATGAGGCCGATGACCACCTCGCGGTTGGCCGCGTCGAGCGAGGCCGTGGGCTCGTCCAGCAGCAATATCGGATGATCGGTGATGAAGCCGCGGGCGATGTTGACGCGCTGGCGTTCGCCGCCCGAGAAGGTGGCCGGGGGAAGATCCCAAAGCTGCCGCGGCAGGTTGACCCTTTCCAGCATCTGCGCGGCGCGCGCACGCGCAACATCCCGCTCCGCGCCCCGTTCGACCAGCGGCCCGGCCACGATGTCGAGCGTCGACACACGCGGGACGACCGAAAGGAACTGGCTGACATAACCGATCGTTTCGCGCCGCACCTGCAGCACGTCGCGCGGACTGGCATGGGCAAGGTCGATCATCTTGCCGCGGTGCATCACGAGGATCTGCCCCCCATCCACGGCATAGTTGCCGTAAAGCATTTTCAGGATGGAGCTTTTGCCGACGCCGGACGGGCCCCCCAGCACGCTGCACTGTCCTGCCTCGAGCGTGAAATCGGCGCCCGACAGCACCGGCAGGATGCTGCCGCCGCGCAGATGCATCGTGAAGCTTTTCGAAAGGTCCGAAACGAGGAGTTTTACCGGCATGTCGGGGTCAAACCTGCAGAATGGACGAAACGAGGAGCTGCGTATAGGGAGCCTGCGGATCGTCGAGGATGCGATCCGTAAGTCCGGTTTCGACGATCTCGCCGTCCTTCATCACGATCATGCGGTGCGACAATAGCCGTGCGACCGCGAGGTCGTGGGTGACGATGATCACCGACAGGCCCAGTTCATCGACCAGGTTTCTCAACAGGTCGAGGAGCCTTGCCTGCACCGAAACGTCGAGGCCGCCCGTCGGCTCGTCCATGAAGACCAACCGCGGCCCCGTCACGAGGTTGCGCGCGATCTGCAGGCGCTGGCGCATTCCGCCGGAGAACGACCGCGGCTCGTCGTCGATGCGATCGGCGCCGATCTCGACGCGCGAGAGCCAGTCGAGCGCCGTCGCGCGGATGTTTCCATAGTGGCGGTTGCCCACCGCCATCAGCCGCTCGCCGACATTGGCGCCGGCCGAAACCGGCATGCGCAGGCCATCCGCCGGGTTCTGGTGCACGAAGCCCCAGTCGGTGCGCATCAGGTGGCGCCGCTCGGCCTCGGGCAGGCCGTAGAGGTCTCGCATGACACCGTTGCGCATCTTGTATTGCACCGAGCCCGTGGTCGGCATGATCCGCGCCGAAACGCAATTGAGCAGCGTCGTCTTGCCCGAACCGGATTCGCCGACAATGGCCAGCACCTCGCCCGGCCACAGGTCGAATTCGACATTGGCACAGCCCTTGCGGGCGCCGAAAAACTTAGACAGCGAGCGCACCGTAAGAAGCGGCTGGTCAAGCGCCAGCGTGCCGCCGTCCGAAACGCTGATGTTCATGGCCGCGCCCCCGCCGTTTCGCCGAGGTCGGCGCCCCGGTGTCCGGCGTCGCGCCGCTCCTCGCAATGGTCGGTGTCGGAGCAGACGAACATCCGCCCGCCTTTGTCGTCGAGGATGATCTCGTCGAGGTAGACGCCCTCCGCGGCGCACAGACCGCACGGCTTGCCGAACTTTTGCACCTCGAAGGGATGATCCTCGAAATCGAGGCTGACCACCCGCGTGTGCGGCGGAATGGCGTAGATGCGCTTCTCGCGCCCGGCTCCGAACAATTGCAGCGCCTCGCTCATGTGCATCTTCGGATTGTCGAATTTGGGCGTTGGCGAGGGATCCATCACGTAGCGGCCCTCGATCATGACAGGATAGGCATAGGTAGTGGCGATGTGCCCGTGCCGGGTGATGTCCTCGTAGAGCTTCACATGCATCAGCCCGTATTCCTGCAGGGCGTGCATCTTGCGCGTCTCGGTCTCGCGCGGTTCCAAAAAGCGAAGCGGTTCGGGTATCGGTACCTGGTAGACGAGGATCTGCCCCTCGCCGAGCCTCGTTTCCGGGATCCGGTGGCGCGTCTGGATGATCGTCGCCTGCGAGGTCCGCGTTGTCGTCGCGATGCCGGCGGTCTTTTCGAAGAACTTGCGGATCGACACGGCGTTGGTCGTGTCGTCGGCCCCCTGGTCGATCACCTTCAGTGTGTCCGACGGGCCGATGATGGAAGCCGTCACCTGCACGCCGCCCGTGCCCCAGCCATAGGGCATGGGCATCTCGCGGCTGGCGAAGGGAACCTGGTAGCCCGGAATTGCCACGGCCTTGAGGATCGCGCGGCGAATCATCCGCTTCGTCTGTTCGTCGAGATAGGCAAAATTGTATCCGGCGATCGGGCTTGGCGCAGGGGCGTTCATTCCGCTGCCTCCTTCTTCTTGACGTTGGCGCCGGTGTTGCGCTCATGCTCGGCGCGCATCTGGCGCACGAGGCCGAGTTCGGCCTGGAAATCCACGTAATGCGGCAATTTCAGGTGCTCGACGAAGCCGGTCGCCTGGACGTTGTCGAGATGCGAGATCACGAATTCCTCGTCTTGCGCCGGCGCGACGACATCCTCGCCGAATTCGCGCGCCCGCAGCGCCCGGTCGCACAGCGCCATCGACATGGCCTTGCGCTCCGACTGGCCGAAGACGAGGCCGTAGCCGCGCGTGAACTGCGGCGGCGCCTTGGCCGAGCCCTTGAACTGGTTGACCATCTGGCACTCGGTCAGGCGGATGCGTCCGAGCGGAACGGGAAAATCGAGCTCGGGAATTTCAAGCTCGATCTCGACTTCGCCGATCCGGATCTCGCCCACGAAAGGATGCGTACGCCCGTAGCCGCGTTGCGTCGAATAGGCGAGCGACAGGAGAAATCCCTCATCGCCCCGCGACAGCGATTGCAGCCGCTCGTCGCGGTTCATCGGGAATTCCATCGGGTTTCGGGTGATATCGCCCACTTCGTCCGATTCGGCGGCGCCGTCTCCCTCGATCAGCCCGTCGCCGGCCAGCAGGTCGGAAACGCGCGTCAGCTGGACGTCATCCGGCTCACGCAGGTCCGGCGGCGGCGGAGCAGTTTCACCCGCAAGAGCCGGATCGAGCAGCCGGTGTGTGTAGTCGAATGTCGGTCCAAGCAATTGCCCGCCCGGCAGATCCTTGAAGCAGGCCGAAACGCGCCGCTCGGCCAACATTGCGCCGGTATCGACCGGCTTGCTGTAGCCAAAGCGCGCAAGCGTGGTTCGGTAGGCGCGCACCAGGAAGATCGCCTCGATGAGATCGCCTCGCGCCTGCTTGATGGCAAGGGCGGCAAGCTCGGGGTCGTAAAGCGAGCCCTCGCTCATCACGCGGTTTACCGCCAGCGACAGCTGCTCACTGATCTGCTTGAGCGTCAGTTCCGCTACGGCGGTGTCGCCGCGCCGGCGGTTGTCGAGAAGCGCGTGCGCGTTTCCGATGGCGGCCTCGCCGCCTTTTGCCGCTACATACATGGATCAGGCCTCCGCTTCCGTGAGCCGCGCCGTTCGCGGCAGGCATGCGATTTTCCCCGGCGCCACGAGCACAAGATCGACGCCGCGCGGAAAGCGGGACCGGTTCGACTTCCACTGCGCGGCGAAATTGCCGGGCAGGCCCTTTGCAGCCAACACGGCGTGACTGCGAATTCCGGGCCCTTCGAAACGGAGGGATTCGCCAGCGCCGAGTTCCGCCACTTCCAGCACGATCGTGGTTGAGCGGTCGGGATACTCCTGCGTACCTTGCGAGAAAATATCGAAGGCCGGCGCGGGCCGCCCTGCCGGGATGAAGGCGAAGGCCGCGCTTTCCGGTCCGCTTGCCTGCAGCGCGCCGGTGTGAAATTCGATCCATGACCGCACGCCCGCATGCGCTGCAAGCGTTTGATCAAACCACAGCGGCGTGTCGACGTCACACAGCGCCAGCGCCACCGCGGCCGCTTCGCGCGATAGCGGCGTGGGCGGGGCCGTGAGCGGCTGCAACGGGTGGATCATCGCCGGATTGGCCATCGCTGCGAGCAATGTGCGAAATACCGACTGGGCGTCGAGCACAGGATCGGCGAAGCCGCCGGCAAGGTCTTGCGCCAGCATCAGTCTTCTCCCCGAGTCATGGTGAAGAAGTTCACCTTGGTGGCTGCGGTTTCGCGCCGGACCTGCTCATCGGCCGCTGCAATCCGCTCGCGCAGCGGCGCGATGATGGCGGTCTCGATCCGCCCCTCATCGTGCGGGTCGGCGCACAGCGCGTCGATCAGTGCCGCAATTCTTGTCTTCTCGCGGTCGCGGCCTAGCATCGCTCCATGGCCAATCGCGCCGTTTGAAAGGCGCACCGTAGCCCGCGTCACCGTTGCCTCGCCGACATTGAACGGCGCGCCGCCACCGCCCGTCCGTCCGCGCAAGGTGATGGCGCCGCTTTCGGGACCGCGCAGCATGGAATGTTCCGGCTCAGGGCCGAAGGCAGCCCAAAGTTCGCGTAGCCCGCCCGCATCCGCGCTGGCAAGCACCGCCATCCGCTCCCGGCGGCGCGACGTGAAGCCGGGCGCGGAATTACCGTCCATCTCACCTGAACGTGCCGTGACTTCCATCATGATCTTCCAAACTTGTCTATTCATATAGACAACTACACAAAAAAGAGATTATCTGCTTGCAGTGACGTTCATGTGACAGGAGCTGTGAACTTGAAGGCAGGCAAGCAGCGCGAAACTTTGCAGCGCCGCATCGGCGTTTCGTTGTGGCGCCAGATCGCGGACCAGATTCGCATGGAGATCGCCGATACGCAAGTCGAGACCAAGATGCCGGCCGAAACGGTTCTGGCGGAACGCTTCGGCGTCAACCGGCACACGGTTCGTTCCGCCATTGCGGCGCTTGTTTCGGAGGGAGTACTGCGTTCGGAGCAGGGACGGGGAACTTTCGTCACCGGCCGCGCCCGGCTGCGCTATCCGATCCGGCGGCGCACCCGCTTTTCTTCCGGGTTGGAGGGACAGGCTCAGAATTTGAAAACCGCACTTTTGTCGCATGCAACGGAACCGGCGGGCTTGAAAGTGGCCGAGGCGCTGGGCCTGTCCTCAGGCGATCCGGTGATCCGGCTTGAAACCCTGGGTGCAGCGGACGGCGTTCCGGTTTCCCGTTCCTCGGCTTGGCTGGATGCAGCAAGGTTCGGCGCGATCGCGAAATTTCTCGTCGAGCGCGAATCGATGACGCTGGCTTTGGCTGCGCTGGGCGTGAGCGACTACACCCGCAAGTCGACAGTCATCGAAGCCGTTCATGCCAGCGATGAAGACTGCAAGTCGCTCAAGGTCTCGCCCGGCGCCATCGTCCTTGTGACCCGTCTGGTGGATGTCGACCAGTCCGGCAAGCCGGTTCTGTTCGCGAACACAAGGTTCGCCGCCGACAAGGTCGAACTGGCAGTTGACTGAAACGCGGCCGCCGATCCGCGCAAAAGGCACTCGCTCAACCGATCGAATGAATCTGGACCGGCTTGCCGATACCGCGCAGCGATGTCGTCCGTGGCGAGGCCGTCAGCCCGGCGACCTTGAGCAGATCCTGCGCAGCGGACAGCACGCCGTCCGTAGCAAAGATGTGGCTTGGCGTGGCGATGTGCTGAACCCTGGCAGCAACGTTCACGGCCTGTCCGAAATAATCCTGGCGGTCGTTCATGCTGACAGCAATGCAGGGACCTTCATGGATGCCGATCTTCAGGACGAGATCGGAATTGCCGTTGCGGGCGTTCAACTTGTCTATCCCTTCGCGCATCCGTATTGCCGCGCTGAGCGCCTGCCGCGGCGCGGGAAAGGTCGCCATCACGGCGTTGCCGATGGTCTTGACGACAGCCCCGCCTTCAGCCGCCACGATTTCCGTGAGTACGCCGAAATGCGCCCTCACAAGGTCATACGCCGCAAGATCGCCAATTCTTTCGTACAGAGCCGTCAAACCGCGAAGATCGGTGAACAGGAAGGTCAGGCTGGTGATCTTCAACCTCTGGTCCAAGCCCAAGGTGCCGGTGTGATAAATCTCCCGGAACGTCTGGTTTGACAACACGCGCTTGGCCGTGACGAAGGGGCGGCGTTTGCCCAGCAAATGGTGAAGGGCATCGTTGGCAATGCACACCGAGGGCAGTGCCCGAACATCGATCTGGTTTTCGATCGATATTCGCACCGGACCTGGCCGCATCACCAGTGTTTCATGGTGGCGGTGTCCGCGATCGATTACGAGCGTCAACGATTGCCGCTCCCGCGTCGGCTCGCCCTTGACGTCGATGAACTGGGCCGCATGCGTGACGGGCTCAAAGACGATGATGAACCCTTCTGGCAACTGCAGAGAAATTACCGCCTTCTCGTCCGGCGGCAGTTCCAGTGCTTCCAGCACGAAGTCGTCGACCCGCTCCTCGTAGTCATCCTCCGGCAGGTCGATTCCCGATCCCCAGTAGATCTGACGGAAATACTCCAGCGGCGGAAGCTGATGCGGGTTGTGTGCCACGATGCGCCGGATGCGCGGGCTGACCGTGAAGGTAACGTCGATCATCTCGTCCAGCGTCGGCTCATAGCCTGCAGCGCAAAGCGCGCAGGTATAGGCTTCGCTCTCGACGGTTCTCAAGGAGGTATTCGCATCGAGAATGCCGCCGCAGCTGGGACACAGGACGTTCCATGACAAGTCGAACAGGCCCAGCCTCGTAGCGTGCAGAAAGCCGGCAATGGTGCGCTCTTCATCGAGGCCGGCGGTGGCGGCGAAGGCAAGCGGATTGATGTTGTTGAGCTTTCGATCAGGAGCGTTGGCGACTTCGCTTTCCAACGCATCGGCAAAGGAAAGATCGGCGCATTCTCGCAGAAGATCGAACAGGGAGTTGTTATCGGCCATCGGAAGCATCATCCCTTTGCACGCAAATATTGCGCCCTTGCGGTGAAACAGGCAACATGAAACCGCCCGCGCCGCACTTGGCGCCACATCAAATGGAAAAGTTGACGGTCGTTAAACCGGTGGCAAAAACAGAAGTAGACGCGCAACATGATGCCGCAGCGCGATGCTGACCGACAGTTCGCCAAACATTCGTATTGCTGTCAGGTGTGGATATTGTTGCGTGCGAACTGCCAAGGGCCGTTTCATTGCAGTTTGGTAGCTGCATTTGGCGCCGGCTTCCCGTCTGTTACATGACTGTGATGCTGCAAGCATAAGAATTGCGGCGTCACGCTTTCTGGTCATTTCCTGAATGTCTGGCTCGGCCAGCCAGGGAAACCGACCAGAAGCTTGCCGGTTAGAGAGGGCCAGCGCTTCCGAGCACCCCCGGCGCTGTCCCTCTCTTTTCACGGTAGGGAACCGTGCGAAGCACAGTACGGACCCAGCTGGGTTTCCCGGGCGTTCAGGCCGCGTTCCCAGCACGGCAAGGTCTGCGGCGATGATTGCGGCAGCGGCATTCCACCGCGACGTGGTCACTTCGCGCCCCAAGGCCGCAAGCAATGGGTCGCGCGGAGTGTCAGTTTGTCGGCGAGGCCAGTGGTTGCCCTTTCTCGATCACGTATGTGGCAATCACTTTTGCGCCCTCTGGACCTGCCTTCGCATCGTGCACCGTTTTTGCAGTGACGACATAGGAATCCCCGGCCTGGAGGCGTCGAGGCGTTTCTCCGTCGATGATCAGTTCGAAGCTTCCTTCCGTCACATAACCGGACTCCGGTCCAGGATGCGTGTGCCGGCCAATGGAGACGTTGGGTTGAATTTCGGCGAGGCCAATTATGGTCTCATAGTTCGTGCCCGGAACCTCAAACCGTTGCAGGGGTATTCGTTTGATACCTTCGCTCTTCGCTGCCGGAGCCGGTTTGCTCTCTTCGGCTGCGACCGGACCGGCACAAGCTGCAGCCGCAATCATTCCGCACAATAGCCAGATGTATTTGGACATGGGTTCCTCCTTGGTGAGATGGAAATCGGTATCCTTTCAGTAATGGCGGGTCTTGGATTGGGGCGAACAGCCTTTGTACCTGATGCGAACTTGCGGGCGTATGGACAAGCCAGATGCTTGCATGTTTGACTGCGGCACAAATCGGGAAGCACGAACATGTCCCTGGTATCGGGAGCAACTTCGCTGCGTTTTTCCACGGGCGGGCTCGCGCCATCACATCGCGTTCAGGCACTGCGCGAGCTCTTCGACCGTTCGATCCAACTCAACATCGAAGCCACAGGTGATGCGCCGATCGAAATGGAGATGGTCCTGACACCCGGGCTGCGACGGGCGAGGATGTTGTCACCTTTCACTGCCCGGGTAACGCGTCCGGCAAGAATGCTTGTCGACGGCGAAGACACCATCTGCCTGATGATCAAAATGGCCGGTGAGATGAGTGTTGCCCAAGGCAGACGCGAAGGAGTGCCGCAACGCGGTGACGGCGTACTTCTGGTGTATCGGGAACCTGCCGTGGTAAACTTCGATGAGGCAACTTATCTCTCGATAAGGGTGCCCTTTGGTGCAGTGGCTCCGCTTGCCAGGATCGGCGACGCCGCAGGGTCTTGTGTTTCCGGCGAGGCACTTTCGCTGTTGAAGGCATATGTCGGCAGCCTTCCCGAACAACTGGCCGACCCGCAGGTAGGCAGGCTCGTTGCAAACCATGTCTATGACCTGATTTCGCTTGCCATCGGAGCGACGAAAGAAGGCCGTGACCTCGCGATCCAACGTGGTGTCCGCGCAGCACGACTGGCGGCCGCCCGGTCCGAGTTGATCAACAATGTTCAAGTGGACATCGTTGAGGTCGCAAAGCGCCAGCGGGT
>JBGSJA010000186.1:0-8090 GCA_041742235.1 Salaquimonas sp.
CGCACCGCCTTGACCATGCGCACCGACAGGTCGATGTCGATGAGGCGCGGCTGGTGGCCGTCATGGATGGTGTAGGGACCGGCGGGGTCGAACTTGACGGCGGTGAAGCCCTGCTCGACCGCCTCGATCGCGGCTTCCGCCGCCAGATCCGGATCGTTGTAGACGTTCCTGGGATTGTCTGTTTCCGACGGATAAACGCTGCCGGTCTTGGGATAAAGATAGGTGTAGGAGCGAAGGCGCTTGTGAACCTGGCCGCCGATCAGCTTGTAGACCGGCTTTCCGGCTTCCTTGCCGATGATGTCCCAGCAGGCCATCTCGAGCGCCGAATAGCAGCCCATCATGGAAACATCCGGGCGTTGGGTGAAGCCGGAGGAATAGCACAGCCGGAAGAAGGTCTCGACATCGTGCGGGTCGCGGCCGACGAGGTAGCGCGCCGCTGCATCCTCGATCATCGCCGCCGTCACATGCGGATCGAACGTGGCGTTGTATGCCTCGCCATAGCCGACGACGCCGGTATTGGTGACGAGCTTGATGAAGATGAAATAGCGCCCGCCGATCTGCGGCGGCGGGTTCCCCACGACGAAAGTCTCGACGGTCTGGATGTGCATGGGGCGCCTCGAAGCTCATTGTTCGTAGTTCGTTGCATGGTGGATTGACTCGAACCACGAACTGCGTACCGCGTCAGAAAACAATCACATTCCGCATCACATTGCCCGACTTCACTTCGGCAATGGCCTCGTTGATCTCATCCAGACGATAGGTCTTGCTGACCAGTTCGTCGAGCTTGAGTTCGCCCTTCTTGTACGCCTTGGCAAGCTTGGGGATATCGCGCGAAACGATTGCCTCGCCCATTTTGGAGCCGACGATCTTCTGGTTCCAAGCGGCGACCGTTCCGGGGTCGTACTGGGCATAGATGCCTGTCGGCGGCATGCCGACCACCACCACCATGCCGTTCTTGGTGATGTAGTCGAACGCCTTGTCGAAGGCAGCCTTGGCGCCGACCGTCACGAAGACGTAGTCGACGCCGCGCCCGGCGGTCAGCTTTTTGATCTTCTCCGCGATGTCGGGCTGGGACGGGTCGAGGGAATGGGTCGCCCCGAATTTCTTCGCGGCCTTCAGCTTGGCTGGCGAAAGGTCGATTGCGATGACCTTCGAGGCCCCCGCATGCGCCGCGCCCTGGATGGCGTTGAGGCCGACGCCGCCGCACCCGACGACCGCCACCGTCTGGCCGGGCTTGACATGGGCCGTGTTGACCACAGCGCCGAAGCCGGTGATCACGCCGCATGCTAAAAGCGAAGCGCTGGCAAAGGGAATCTTCGAGGGGATCTTCACCATCTGGCTGTGATGGACGACGATCTTTTCGGCGAATGCGCCGGTACGCATGGCCTGGTGCAGTTCCTCCCCGGCAGCCGAGTGGATCGGCCCTGCCTTGTCTAGCGGGAAGACTTCCTCGCACATGACCTGGCTGCCCTGGCTGCAATAATGGCAATCGCCGCAGGAGCGGATCAGCGTGACCACGACATGGTCGCCCGGTTTGACATTCTTGACGCCTCGTCCGACCTTTTCGACGATGCCAGCCGCCTCGTGCCCGTAGACCGCCGGGAGCGTGCCGCCCCAAGCGCCTTCGGCAAACGAGATGTCGGAATGGCAGATCGCGCAAGCCTTGACGTCCACAAGCACTTCGCCGGGGCCGGGTTTCTTGAGCTTTATTTCTTCGATCTGGAGGGGAGCGCCGAATTGGCGGCAGACAGCGGCCTTGACCATGGAAAACCGATCTTGTGGGGCAGGATGCTTCAGTTTGGCGAACTATCGTTCCGTAAAGCGCAACTCGAAGCGACAAACGCGACAGGCTTTGGCCTGAATCGGCAGCGGGTGGCCTCCTGTTCGCCAGATCGTGAATGGACAAATCGCGTTAACGGAACGTTTAAGAAAATGAAAGGAATCTTGCGTTAACTTCTTCCAGATCGAACAGGATGTTGAAACGGCAAGCGCGATCCCCTAATCGAATAAGCGGTAGCAGGAGCATTTCATGATTACACATCTATTGCGTTGCTCGGTGGTCACGTCGCTTCTGCTGACTGGCGCGCTTTCAGGCGCACCTGCTGCCTTGGCTGAACAGCCTAACCGGACAGCCGCACGGCCACAGAACATTTTCGAGGCGATTTTCCCCGGCCTCATCCAGGAACGCCAGCGCCGGGAAGACGCATTTCGCCAGGAGCAGGTGCGACAAGCGCCGCCGGTCGCCAAGATCAGCGCTCCGCAATATTACACCTACAAGGTTGACCGGTTGGTCAGGATCGATCTTTCCGGCGTGAAAGTACCGGCCGCGGCAAACGCTGCTGAAACCGTAGCGTCAGGCCAGGTAGCCGAACTGCTGCTGGATCCATCCGAGACTGCCGCGCCTGCCTCCACCCAGCCGCAGGCCATTCCGACGGAAGCCGAGACCTATGCCAAGGTCGCCGGGCGCTTTGCGGATGTTTCCATCATGGCGGAACCGCAGGTCGCCAAGGCGCTGGCGGCTCATTACGCGGTGAATCCGAAGCTGCTTTGGCTCGATGCGCATTTGCAGTCCAATGACCGTGCCAAGGCGGCGCTCGAAGTTTTCGCCGAAGCCGGAAAATTCGGACTGGAGCCGCAGGACTATGCGGTTGCGCAGCCAATTCCGGGCCCCGAGGAAGACGAAATCGACGCTGCCGCCCGTTTTGAGATCGCCCTTACGGCGCGCGCGATGCGCTATGCGCTCGATGCGGCGGGCGGTCTCGTCATCGCGAACCGGCTTTCCGGCTATCATGATTTCAACGGAAAATACGTGAGCGCGGAAGAAGCTGTTGCGAAGATCGCTGCCGGCGATCCGGTGCAGGTGCTGCCAGCCTTTCACCCGGACAATGCGCCGTTCCGCGCTGTCGTTACCGAGCTTGAACGCCTCGACGGTGAATCCGACGACAGCATCGTGGTGCCGCAAACCGTGCTGATAAAGCCGGGCCAGGACAGTGCCGACCTGCCGGTGGTGCTGGCGGCACTCGAAAAACGCGCCTCGCCGGAACTACGGGCGCAGTTTCCGGCGTTCTTCGATCCAAAGGCCATTCCTGCCGGTGAAGTAACTTCTACCGAGGCGCCGGCATTGCCGGTCAACCAGCCGTCCGAAGTCGATTTCAGCATGGAAGCGCCGGCCGCTGCCTCTTCGGCCACTGTGCCGGCGGCGGCGTCGTCCGAGACGACTGGAGGGATTGTTGGTGCAAAGCCGGTCTCCGCCCCTAGGAACTGGCCGACGCTCTATTCGCCCGAACTGGTCGACCTCGTCAAAGCCTACCAGAAGGAAGCGGGCCTCAGCCCCGATGGCGTTATCGGGCGCAACACGGCATCGCGGCTCAGTGGCGTCAGCGTCGCATCGAAGCGTGAGCGTGTCGTCATCGCCATGGAACAGCTGCGCTGGCACCCGCGGGATCTCGGCAGCCGGCATGTGTTCATCAACCAGCCTGCGTTCCGCGCCCGCTATGTCGAGGGCGGCGTGACGAAGCTGGACATGCGCGTGGTCGTCGGAACCAAGGCCAACCAGACCTATTTCTTCCACGACACCGTCGAAACCGTTGAATACAATCCCTATTGGGGCGTGCCGCAGTCGATCCTCGTCAACGAATTCCTGCCGAAGCTGCGCCAGAACCCGGCCTATCTCGACGAGCGCGGCTACGAGGTCACGGATGGCAAGGGCAACCGGATAGCCTCGTCAGCGATCGACTGGTGGTCCTATGGCTCCAGCGTTCCGTTCGACGTGCGCCAGTCGCCGGGCGAAGCCAATGCGCTGGGCGAATTGAAGATCCTGTTCCCCAATTCCCATGCCATCTACATGCATGACACGCCGGCGCGCGACCTCTTCAACAAGGATTTCCGTGCATACAGCCATGGCTGCGTCCGCCTTGCCGAACCAAGGGCGATGGCCGCCGCAGTTCTGGGCAAGCCCATTTCCCACATCGAGCAGATGCTGGCGGGCGGCCACGGACAGGACGAGGTACCCCAGAATTTCCCGGTCTATGTGGCGTATTTTACCGCCTGGCCAACCGATGACGGCAGGGTCGAGTATTTTGCCGACATATACGGACGCGACGAGGCGGTGATGAAGGCCTTCGCGGCCATCCGTGCCGAACGCGGGGCGGCCGGCTGAACCTCCCAAAGCCGGCAGGATATCGTTTCCGCCCCTGGAATGCCTCAATTGCGCAACGGTTTCTTAATGGGGCGGCAACCATAATCATGACCTATTCCGGTCGCCGCGCGGACATTGTTTAGTCCCGATGACCGGCGACAACGCTGCTGCAACGGAGCGCGGCCTACGGGGGACGCTTTCATTGTCAGCGCATGGAGGGTCATTTGTACCGAGTTGCACCCGCATTCGCGGCCCCGCTGGCCGCGCTCTTCCTCACGATAGCCTCAGCACTTCCCGCTTCCGCCGCAGCGCTTGAAGCCTACCTGTTCCGCGGGGCCGGGGATTTTTCCTTCATCGGCAAGGGCCTCACCTTCTCCAACGGCATGGACAGGCTTGGCGAAAAGCTTGAATCGGCGGGCGTTCCGGCAAAGGTCTATCGCTGGGAAGCGGTGGAATGGGCATACCGCGATATCATGAAAAGCCGCCCGCAGGCGGTGATGATCATGGGCCATTCGATGGGTGCGCTGGCGACGATAACGCTTGCCAACAAGCTCAAGGGTTCCGGTATCCGCGTCGCCTATATCGGCACCATCGACATTCCCGGGCCGACCGCAATCACGCCGGCGAACGCGGAAGTCGCGGAGAACTACTACCATGCCTTTCCGGTTTTCGGTCAGCTCGCCACACCGCGCGGCCACGCCGGAACCGTGAAGAACGAACTGGTTTGGGGACAGGTCCACATCACCATGGACAAGTCCAAGGTCGTGCATTCGGCGGCGTTGAGCTTCGTTTCGCGCGCCCGTGGCGCCGAAGGCACGATGCAGGCCTATTCGCCCGAAGCGACACAGGGTGAAGATGTGATCGCGCAAGTCGATACCGCACTGACAGGATCGACGCCCGCGTCCGTGACGCCTGAGGCGGGTTTGACCGAGGAAGCATCCACGTCGGACCCTGCACGTTTCGCGGCGCTGGAATGGCCGGCCAGCGTTCCGGTTCCCGTGCGTGCGCCCCGCGACTGGCAGGGATTGCGAGCGGTTACGACCCAGTAAGGCCGGGCCCGGTGCCGGCCCGACGGTGCATTTTCCCGGCTGCAGGTTGATCCCGGTCAATTTCATTTCCCCGCACCAATGCCATGGTGCATTCGGGAGAATCTGCGGGGAGGAAAATCGTGCCGGAACAAGTCGCACAGCGCCGTGCCGCGCTCGTCATCAACAAGATCACGCCGCGGGATGTAATTGCCTGTCTGGCAAACGGGGTATCGGATTTTCTGCGTGCCCCGCTGCACGGCCTGTTCTTCGGAGGGATATTCGCTCTCGGCGGAATTTTGATGTTCGCGCTGCTGCAGCGATATCATGCGGTATGGATGATCGTGCCTCTGGCCATCGGCTTCCCGCTCATCGGCCCATTCGCGGCAGTCGGCATTTATGAGACCAGCCGGCGCATCGCGGAGGGCGAACCGCTGCAGTGGAAGGCGATCCTCGGCGTGGTTTTCCGCCAGCGCGAGCGGGAACTGTCGTGGATGGCCTTCGTCGTCCTTTTCGTGTTCTGGGTCTGGGTTTATCAGGTGCGGCTGCTGACTGCGCTGTTCCTCGGCTTCAAACCGATCTCGACGCTGAAATCGTTTTACGAGGTCGTGACGGGCTCATCGGAGGGGCTTGCATTCCTTGCAACCGGAACCGTCGTCGGCGGTTTTCTTGCACTGGCGCTGTTTTCACTCACCGTCATCGCCATCCCGCTCCTGATGGAAAGGGAAGTAGATTTCGTGACAGCGATCGTGACCAGCGTGAAAGCCGTTGCCGAAAATCCGGTTGCGATGATCGGCTTCGGCGTCATCGTGACGGTGCTTGCAATTGCCGCGATGCTCCCGCTTTTCCTCGGACTTCCGGTCATCATGCCGATTTTGGGCCATGCCACATGGCATATCTACAAGAAAGCAATCGCTTAGCGCGGCACTGCGCTTACCCGACGGTTGCCTTTGCTTTATCCTGAAAACGATTCGCAGTGGGCTCGGCCCGCGGGGGCAGGAATTCAGGAGCGGCAAACAATGGCGGAAGCGGTAGCCAAGGAACCTAGCATGGAAGACATTCTGGCTTCCATTCGCAAGATCATCGCCCAAGACGACCCGCGCGCCAAGCCTGAACCCGCTCCGTCGCCAGTGCCGGAGGCAAGGCATGCCGAACGGGCCATGCCGGCTGAAAGCGTGATGCCGGCGGAAAGAGCCATGCCGTCTGCGGCAAGGCAAACTCAAACGGCAGCGCCGTATCCCGCCGCTCCGAACGGCCAACCCGCATATCGCGCACAGACCGCGCCAAGGCCTGCATCGGCCACGACGCTGGCGGCGCTGGCCAACCAGGTGCGGCAGGAAATGCCGCGCAATTCCGGCGCCTTTGCCACCGATCCGGCATCTTCACCGTCACCGCAACCTTCGCCGCAGCCAACGATCCGCCAGCAGGCAGCGCCAATGCCCGCTTCCCGGTCGGCAAACCCGACCGCGCAACAGCAAGCGCCTGCGGTTTCGCCATCGAGCAGTGCCGAGGTCACCGCGTTTCGGGACGCTTTGGTTTCGCCATCGACCGGCAAGGCCGTCACCGATTCCATCGACCGGCTAAAGGCTGCCCTTGCGGACAACGCTTCGGCGAAGATCGAAACGGTGCTGCGTCCCATGCTGCGCGATTGGCTCGACAACAACCTGCCGGAATTGGTCGAGCGCCTCGTGCGCGAAGAGATCGAACGCCTCGTCCGGCGCTGACGCCGGTTCGTCACCGCACGCCTGATTTCACCATCCGCAGCCAGTTTCCCACTGCCAGCGTTCGAAGCACCGGATTGGCGACGTCTGCCGGCGGCTCATCGGGAAAGTCTGCGATCACGTCGACCGAATCCGGCTGCGCGCCGTTGGCCAGGAAGCCCTTTCGGAAATCTTCCAGTTCCGCTTCCGGATGGTACTGGAAGCCCGTGAAATCGACGCCGCCGGTCTGAAACGCGATCGCCTGCACCGGGCTTATCTGGCTGTGGGCCAGGACGACCGAGCCATCAGGCAGTTGAGTGACATGGTCGCGGTGCCAGGTTGGCGATGCAAAGTTGCGGGGTGTTCCGGTATAGACCGGGTGCGACATTCCCGCTGGCGTCAATTCCAGGCGGGCCAATCCGACCTCGCTGCCCTTCGGGTTCGCGCCGACCTTGCCGCCAAGTGCGACGGCGGCGGTCTGCAGGCCCCAGCATGCGCCTAGTACGGGCTTGCCGCTGGCAAGCATTGGTTCGATCCGCCGCAAAAAGGGCACGGCGCGTTCGTCCATCGCGTTCCAAGCGACCCCGGAACCGGTCAGCACATAGGCGTCGAAATCTTCTATGGGCGCATGTTTTCCGGCACGTTCATCGGAATAGGGAAACGTGACCTCTATTGTCGCATCGGGCGCGTGAAGGCGGATCGCCGTCTCCCAAGTCTGCCAGGCGAGCGGGCGGCCGGCTTGTTCGTTGCGCGTCATCAACGCTTCGGTATTGCCCTCGACGATCAGGATTCGCATGCGGACCTTCCTTTTTGGAGGGCTTTATAGCCGCCAGAACACTCCGCGCGCCAGCAAATCGGCTGAATTGTTGACTTGCCCGCGGCCATTCGCTTTACACGCCGAAGCGAAGGCGTCGCGAAGGCGCCGGCAAGGCACAAACCCGAGTGGCCCGAAATGCTTGAAAAGAATTACGACGCCGCGGCTGTCGAACCGCGGATTGCGCAAAAGTGGGACGCGGCCAATGCCTTTGCCGCCGGTGCGGGCGCAAGGCCCGGCGCGGAGCCGTACACGATCGTCATTCCGCCGCCGAACGTCACCGGCTCGCTGCACATGGGCCACGCGCTCAACAACACGATCCAGGACATCCTCGTCCGGTTCGAGCGGATGCGCGGCAAGGACGTTCTGTGGCAACCGGGCATGGACCATGCCGGCATCGCCACGCAGATGGT
>JBGSJA010000187.1:0-19976 GCA_041742235.1 Salaquimonas sp.
CGCGACCGCGAGCGGCTCGGACAGCGCAGCTGCGGCGAGCGGCAAGGTAGCCGGCACCTTGATGCACTGCTCGGGTACCGCGTCGAACAGGCTGGCGAAACCTCCCTGCATGTGCGGGGTCTTCGACGCCGAGCCCATGAAGTAGATGTTCTCGCACAGGTTCGGCCGGCCTTCCCGGCAGGCCCTGCAATGTCCACACCAGCGCGACGGGTTAACTGCCACACGGTCGCCGCGCGCCAGCCTGTCCACGCCCTCGCCGACCTCCTCCACGATCCCCGCCACCTCGTGCCCCAGCACCAGAGGCGAGGTCACCACGAAGTCGCCGGTGCGCGCATGGCGGAAATAGTGCATGTCCGAGCCACAGATGCCGCCCGCGCCGAAGCGGATACGCACCATGCCGGGCGTGAGTGGTCCGGGGTCGCGCTCGACCATCCGCAGGTCCTCGGGGCCGAACAGGGTGGCGGCGAGCGCGGTCATCTTATCAGCCCAAGTTGGGTCGGCAGCCACAGCGATACGGCCGGCACGAAAGTGATGATGGCGAGCGCGATGAACAGCGGCACCATCCAGGGCAGGATCGCCATCGTTGTTCGTTCGATCGAGAGCTTCGATATTCGCGACAGCACGAACAGGATCATTCCCACCGGCGGCGTCAGCAACCCGATCATCAGGTTGAGCGTGATGACAAGCCCGAGATGGACCGGGTCGATGCCGTAGCGCGCCGCAACCGGCATCAGGATCGGCACCAGGATGGTGATCGCCGCGATCGTGTCGAGGAAACAGCCAACGACCAGCAGCAGGATGTTGACGATAATCAGGAAGGTCCACCAGTTGTCGGTCAGCGCGAACATGAAGTTGGAGAAGACCGCAGCGGCCTGGCTCACCGTCAGGAGCCATGCGAAGATCGACGCCGCGGTGACGATGAAGAGCACCGAGGCCGTCGTCTCGATCGTCTCGAAACTCGCCTTGACCAGTGTCCTAAGCGTCATCGTACGGTAGCGCACGAGACCCAGGAACAGCGACCAGATGACGGCCGCGACGGCCGCTTCCGTTGGCGTAAACCAGCCCATGGTCATGCCGCCGATCAGGATGATCGGCGTCATCAGCGCCATGACGGCGGAGAAACCGTAATACCAGTCGAGCGCGACCAGCGCCGCCAGCGCCAGCAGCACCGAGACGTTGATCGACAGGCCGGCGGCGTGCAACAAGTAGACGGCGACGGGAAAGGCGAACACTATGACAATCTCGAGAGTCGCCGCGGCCAGCCGGCGCAGTTCGAACGGCGTATCGGACCCCCAGCCGTTGCGATGCGCGAAGACTGCGACCGTCACCATCATCAGCGCCGTCATCACGATCCCGGGCAGGATGCCGGCCATGAACAGCGCGCCGATCGAGACGTTGGCCATCATGCCGTAGATGACGAAGGGCAGCGACGGCGGGAAGATCGGCCCGAGCGTCGCCGACGCCGCCGTCACCCCGACCGCGGCCTCGATCGGATAGCCGTGGTCGCGCATTGCCTTGATCTCGATCGTGCCGATACCTGCCGCGTCCGCCAGCGCGGTCCCGGACATGCCGGAGAACACGACCGAGCCGATGATGTTGACCTGCGCCAGCCCGCCCCGCATCCAACCGACGAGCGCCAGCGCGAACGCATAGATGCGCCCCGTCACGCCGGCGATGTTCATCAGGTTGCCCGCCAGCACGAAGAAAGGCACCGCCAGCAGAGGAAAGCTCTCGACGCCGGCGATCATGCGTTGCGCGGCAATGATGTCGGGTGCCACGCCGTAGAAAGCCAGGTAGAGCAGTGACGAGGTAGCCAACGACACCGCGACAGGCGCGCCGACCAGCATCAGGACAAGGAACGAGCCGATGAGAAGCAGCATGTTCAGACTCCCTTGACCGGTACGTCGTCACCTTCGAGACGCGGGCCGCCGCGGCGGATATCGCCCACGAAGACCTGAATGGCGCGGATGAACATGAGAGCGAAGGCGGCGAGCACGGAATAGAAGACGATGCCGCGCGGCAGGTTGACCGTCACCATGCGCTCGCTGCCGACGATGGCGACATAGCGCCAGAACAGCCAGGTCGCATATCCGTAAAAACCGATAGTGATGAGGTCGACCGCCAGCCCCAGCCACCGACCGATCGCCACCGGCACGACACGGTAGATGAAATCGACGCGGATATGGCGAGACATGCGCACACACATCGCGGAGCCGAGAAATACCGTCACGATCAGGCAGTTGATCGCGATCTCCTCGGTCCAGGCGAGGCTGTTGTTGAGCACATAGCGGGTGAAGAACTGCAGGATGACGGCGACCGACATGCCCCAGAAGGCGACCAACGTCACCCAGTCCTCGGCGGCGTGCATCGACAGGTCGACCGGCACCACCTCCTCCTCGAAGGCGTGCGCGATCTCCTCGGCGGTGACGGGCGTGCGCGGCAACTCGGCCATCGGCGCGATCTCCGGGGACTGTCGGATCTGGGCAAGAAGCGTCCGGCGCTCTAGCGCGCCGGACGCGTGCGGCGGTTACTGGATCGCGCGGATGGCCTCCCAGTCGGCCTTGTCGTAGCCGAATTCCTCGAACGTGACCTTCTCCATCACGGTCTTCTCGAAATCGGCGCGGTCGACCTCGGTCACCGACAGGCCCTTGTCCTTGAACTCCTGGACGAGTTCCTTCTCGCGCGACACGATCTTCGCGGTGGCGCGTGCGGCCGCCTCCTGCAGGACGTCGGTGAAGATCTGCTTGTCCGCGTCGGACAGCGAGGCCCAGCGCGTCTTGGAAATGATCGTGTTCAAATGGTCGACGATATGGCCGGTGAGCACGATGTGTTTCTGCACCTCGTAGAACTTCTTCGCCTCGATCGTGGTCAGCGGGTTTTCCTGCGCCTCGACGGTGCCGTTTTGCAGCGCGAGATAAACCTCGGCAAATGCGATCGGCGTCGTGTTGGCACCGCAGGCGCGCGGCATGGCAAGATAGGCCGGCACGTCCGGGACGCGGATCTTGAGGCCCGCCATGTCGGCGCATTTCGCGATCGGCTTGTTCGAGGTCGTGTGGCGCGTTCCGTAATAGGTGGTCGCGGTGATGTGGTTGCCGGTCGCCTCCTCATAGCCCGCCGTCAACTTCTTGTAGGTGTCGCTCTTGGCGTATTTCAGCAGATGGTCGCCATCGCGGAAGATGAATGGGAAATAGGTCACGCCGATCGGCGCATAGGACCGGGCCGCGAAGCTCGAGCCGGAGATGATGATATCGACCGTGCCCAGCGTCAGGCCCTGGTTGATGTCGCTTTCCTTGCCCAGCTGCGAGGCAGGGAAGACGTCGATCTTGTAGCGTCCCTCGGTGCGCTTGGCGATTTCCTCGGCGGCCCAGACGGATTCGGTGTGGAACGGCTCTGAAGTCTCGTAGACATGCGCCCATTTGAGCACCTCCTGCGCGAGCGCACCCGGTATGGTGAGCGCGAGCGCGGCGACCGTGCCGAGCAATGTTATTAGTGCCTTCATCATTTCCTCCCAGTTGGTTTTCATGTTGACAGACAAGACGCCTATCTCGCGCCGGCAACCTCCTTGGCAACGCCCTGTCGGATGCCGGGCGTCGAGATGCTCCTGGAGAAGCGTTCTTGCGAGTTGCGCAGATGATCGCCCATGGCAGTGCACGCGCTCCGGATTGCCTCCCGCGATCGCGGCGCGAAATGCGCGATTCCCGGCAAGCGCAAGGCGTCGAACATATGGCGAAGCTGGCAGGCGAACTTGCGGTACAACCGATTGGGCGGCGCAATTGTCTCGAACGGCATTCGCCGGTCCTCCGCTTATCGGGTGTGCCGGCCTCCTCGACGAAAAATTGGCCCGACCAACCGGCCAATACAAGGCAAGTCCGCGCCGCTTGTCAAGCGAGGCATTCGGCAACCCCACGCTACACCAAACGACTTCCGGGCAACGTGAAATTTTCCGCTTTCGGCCCTTCACAGCCGTAGCGCTCCTCCGCCACTACAACCTGAAAATACCGATCGTGTTTCCGTTTCGCCGGCAGCCGATTGGTGTCGCAACGGCCAGGTGGCGCGGCAGCACTCGCATGTCTGCAATAGGGTGTACCCCGGCGCTGCCAATCCACCGCCTCAGAATGCCCAAGTCGGCGAACCTTGGCTAGGCTACGAATCCGGCCAGCCGTTCGTAAAGCCAGAATGTTGCTGTAATGCCAATGGCATAGGCTAAGACAGTGCGAACAGCGGCGGGTGCGAATGGTGAAAAGTCACGAAAAATCCGGATACCTGAAAGCATCACTGCAATGAACAGCAGCTGGCCGGCCTCGACACCCAGATTGAAGGTCAGCAATGCCAGAGGCACATCCGATTGCGGCAAGCCGATCTCGCTCAGGGCCCCTGCGAAGCCGAAGCCGTGCAGCAAGCCGAAGGCGAAGGCAATGAGCCAAGGGAATCGCTCGGAAAGTCGCTTTTCATCGGGCCGTGATTTGACGATCTCAACCGCCAGGAACACGATGCTCAGGGCAATCACCGCCTCGACCGGCTTTCCCGGCAAATCGAAAAGACCGAGCGAGGCCATCGCGAGCGTTATGCTGTGGGCGACGGTGAAGGCGGTAACCGCTTTTACCAGCGCCCACGGGTCGCGGATCAGCAGCAGCAAGGCCAATACAAACAGTAGATGGTCGATTCCCGCCAGAATATGTTCTAAGCCAAGCAGGAAATATGTCCGTGCAATTTCGCGGCTGGATTGCACTCCCGCGACGATGTATGCCGGCGCCGCGGGCGTCAAACGCGCTAGTTCGTATACACCCCCTGCATGTTCGACCCGAACGAGCACGTCTGTTGCCGTTGCTCCCAATCCTTCGATCAAGATTTCGCGGCCGGCAATTCCGTTGTCGCACGCGACAGCCCGGCGTTCGACATGTGCGCCTCCCAGGAACGAAGAAATTGGAGCGGATTTCTCACGGCACTCCCTCGGCAACCGCGCATAGATGGCCAGCCTCCGGTCGCCGATCGCCGGAACTTTCCAAAGCACGGAATATTCGGTTGGGGCCGTTTCACGGATGTCCAGATAACCGGGGCGAACCTCGTGGGCCGCAGCCGGACCGGTGGCAAATAGCAGGAAGAAAAACCAGGCGGCGAATTTCATTGTCCCGGCAAAGCCGACTTTTCAATGGACACAGTGTAACGCGCGAGAAGTTCGGCAAAACGTTCTTCACGGACTTGCTCGCGCTTGTCCTGCAACCACGCTTGCAGCACGGGCTCGCGAACTTCATCCAGCCTGGGAGCTCTTCCAGCAACACGCTGGCGAACATAGAAAAGGTGCAGGCCGAAAGGCGACTCGATCGGGCCTGTCCACACCCCTGGCGGCATCTGCGAAACCGCCTCGGCGAGTTCTGCGCCGAATACCGCTTCTATTTGCCGCCGATCCGCCAAGGGCATTTCTTGCGGCAACAGCGTCGTGTCGCCCAGCTCCGAAATGTCGCTCGAAGGCCGGCTTTGCAATGACTCCAGCATCAGGATCGCGTCACTGGCGATCGCCTCGCCGCGTTTGTGCCGATTGAGAAAAACATGGCGGATTTCCATCCTCGGATCGACCCCGAAACGGTCTGCGTTGCGAGACAGATACGCCTCAAGCTCGGCATCACTTGGCGGCGCAAGCACGGCTTCGCTTTCGTCGATGAATTCCATCTTGCTGCGGAGCCGGCGCCGTATGACCGTATCATCAACGTCGAGCCCCAGTTTCAGCGCCTCCCGATAGAAGATTTCTTCCTTCACATGGTCGTCAACAAGCGCCTTCAGTTCCTCTTGCGAAGGCGGCCGCTGCCATGTTCGTTCGAAAACAAGGGCGAGTTGCTGCACGGAACGGGCAGAGACGACGATTTCCTGTGGCCGGTCCTCACCAGGCGCGACCAGGCTCCATGCCGCAAAAATGATGAATGCGGCCACGGCGAAATGTACCAGCGGTTCCTTGGCAAGGTGCATCAACTGCCCGTCATTGCGGCCGGAAAGGGACGGGTCAGCGCGCGCACCCTATTCCGGCGAATACCAGATTGGCGATGTATAAGCGCGCTCCGTCACCTTGGTCTGCGTGCCTTCCAGCAATTCGATCCCGAAGCGCTTGGCGTCATAGGCGGTCCAGCGCGGCGTCGGAATTTCAATCACGCGGGCGTAGTAAAATGCCTGCTGCGAGGGATCGAACTGCGGATCGGTCCATACGCCGATCAGTTCCGGCGCGCCGATCGTATTGGTCCAGATGGCATTGGCCACATCGACCGTATCGCCGACCGGCGGCAGCTTGCCATCGGCGCCCGGCTCGCGTTCGCCGCCCCACGCAACGTCATAGATCTTCTCCTGCGTTTCGCCATTGGCGTCGCGCCAGCCCTTGATGATCTGGATACGGTCGAGGTTCGCGCCAATGGGGTCGCGCAACGCGGCGAAGAGGAAAGTCGGCGCCTTGCCATCGGGGGCCTTGCCCAAGGTGCCGCCCATGGGAACGCCTTTGGAATAACCCGCTACCGCCGGGCTGCGCGTTTGCGCATCCTGCTGCGTGAAGTCCCATCCGCCAAAGAAGCGCACAACCATCCTGGGACCGGTGGTGGCGTAGGTTTCCTTGCGCTGCATCGCGTCCCAGATTGCAGCGCGCGTGTTTTCTGCTGCCCAGACCGCGGCATATCCGGAAGAACTCACCTGCCAGTCCATGATCTTGATGCCCGTCGCAGGATTGCTGACGAAAGTTGCCTTCGCGCGTTCGGGGCCGGGTTCCTGCGGCGTGGTCTTTCCGAAGAAGTTTTCCTCCTCCATCGCAGCCAGCCCGGTATGGGCGTCGGAACTGCCGATCATGCCGAACTTGTAGGGGTTCGTGCCCAGTTCCGCCTCGATTTTCAACCCTGTCTTCAGCGCCTCTCGTGCATATTCGTACTGCAGCATTTCCGGCTTCTTGGCGACGCTGGCGTCCAGATTGCCAAAATCCCAGCGTTCAAAATTTGCAAACTCGTCATTGGGCGAAAGGACCGGATGGGCTTCGCCGTCGCCTTTCGTTTGCGTCACTTCATAGAGGGGTTCCCACTTGGCGCGCTGGTCGGCATATTCCTTGTCGACAGGTTTGCCGGTGAAGCTTTCGATGACCGGGAACATGATGCCGTTTGAAAGATTGCCGTTATGGGCAATCGCCAGAACGTCGCCACCGGTCTTGTCCTCGTAGGCTTCCATCCACTTCCACAAATCGCGCGGATCGTCGCTGCCGACCGGTTTCATCGTCGTATAGGGCAGAACCTGCGAAGCCTTGTCGGCATTGTCGCGGAAGATAACGTTGCGATGGAGGTTGTTGCCGCCTGTGTTGGAGGTCCATTCATAGCCGATGAAGGCGGTGAAATTTCCCGGATCGTTGAACTCCTCGGCGGCCTCGATGGTGCTTTGCCAGGCCGATTTGTAGCCTGGCGCGCCAGGCTGATACACGAGGGCCGGCGGAAACGTGCCTTGCGAGAATGACATGATCATTTCCAATGCCGCCTCGGCGCCCCTTCCCGACCTGATCATGTCGTACCACACCCGCCCCTGGGGATCGGCCAGAAGCTCGGGTTTGCCCGCGAACAAGTCGGGAAACACCCCCATATTGTCCGAATGGTCGGCGACGACCAGGAAATCCAGCGGCCGCGACAGCTTGGCGGGCTGGCCGCTGGACGCGGTAATTTCCTCTCCACGTGCGAAACGGTAGGCGTCGCGCGGCGTCAATCGCGCTCCGAAGGCGCCGGCATCGAACGAGGCGCCCGTGTGCAGATGGGTGTCGCCAAAAAGCGGCCTCGACGGAAAATTTCGGCCTGCATAGGGCGAGTAGGGCGGCTTGCTGGAATATACGCTTTCGGCTTTTCCCTGGTCGAGGGTGCCGATGTCTGTTGTCTCCTGCGCAAAGACCGGATTGGCTAGTCCCGACAAGAACGCCGCTCCCATCAGCAATCGTGAAAGTCTTGCCATCTTGTGTCCTCCCGCAGTAACCGCAGTTCAGCGCTTGGCGACAGACGCCAATGTCTGTTTTGATACTGCCCTGAAATCGAGAGTTTGACCACGCCTGTGGACGCCCTCAGAGGCTTTTTTTCAGGCAACGGTTCCACACCGGTCCGCCGGCGGACTCGGCTGCCTGGTCTTCCTGTCGCCTTGTGTTTCAATTCCCAAGCGCGAAAGCCACGATCTCGTCGCTGACCCTCGGCGTCAGGATCGAGTTGCCGCCAGCGGCGAAAACCACGTATTGCTTGCCCTTGTATTCATAGCTGGCGGGCAGTGCGACCGCGGGGGCGGACACAAGTCCCTTCCAAAGTTCCCTACCGGTCTTGAGGTCAAGCGCGCGGACGTAGGAATCCATTGAGGCGCCGATGAAGACGAGGCCGCTCGCCGTGATCACCGGCCCGCCGATCGTGATGGAGCCCCAGGATGGCGGCATGTAGAAGCCGTATTTCTGGACCTGACCGAAAGGCACGTCCCACAATTGTTCGCCGGTCTTGAGGTCGTAGGCGGCGATCGAGCCATAGGGCGGGTTCCAGCATGGCATCCCCAGCGGATTGAGGAATGTCGTCAATTGTATGCCGTAGGGCGCGCCCCGCATCGGGAAGAAACCGCCGGTTTCCGAACCGGCGGAAGCCGCCGCATCGTAGTCGGCGCGGGGGATGAGCTTGTAGATCTGGACGGCGCTTGAATAGTTGACGACGAAAATGCCGCTTTTTGGGTCGACCGCGCCACCGCCCCATTCGACCCCGCCGATGGTGCCGGGATAGACCAGCGAGCCTTCGAGGCTTGGCGGGGTGAAGCGGCCCTCGTCGCGCAGGCTTGCCGCCGTCCTGCTGCAATAGCCGAAACTCGCCGCGTCGGCGAGCCAGAACACGCCGGGCCATTTATCCTCGACCACCGACTTTGGCAACGCCACAAAGGGCTGCGTCGGGGCCGCCACTTCGCCCGGTACCGTGGATGCCGGAACGGGGCGCTCCTCGATCGGATAAACGGGTTCGCCGGTATCGCGGTTGAGGACGTAGAGAAAGCCCTGTTTCGACGTCTGCACCAGCGCGGGAATGACCTTGCCGTCCTTCTCAAGGTCGATCAGCGTCGGCGCCGAATTGGTGTCGAGATCCCACAAATCGTGGTGCACGAGCTGCCGCGTCCACACGATGTTGCCGGTCGCGATGTCGAGCGCGGTTACCGATGTCGCCAGCGCCAACGGATCGAGGCGGTTGCCGCCGAAGAAATTCGGGCTGGGCGAACTGACAGGCAGGAAAAGCAAATTGCGCTCTTCATCGACCGACATGCTGGCCCACACATTGCCCGTGCCGCTGCGTGCCGCGTCGGCGGCGTTCAGCGCGTGGAAGGTCCAGCGCAAGGCGCCGGTACGCGCGTCCAGCGCGAAGACGGTGCCGGGGGGCGCCTCGGCTTCGGCCCAGTCCTTGCCGGCCCAACCCAAGAACAGGAAATCCTTGAAGACTGTGGGCGGCTGCAGGATCGACAGCGGCCATTTGGCATTTTCGTCGTTCCACTGGTTGATGTCGACCACGCCCGACCCGCCGAAATCGGTGCAGGGCTTGCCGGTGTCGGCATCGACCGAATGCAGCTTGGCATCCATGGTGCCGATATAGACGCGCTTCTGGCAAGGCTGCCCCGCGACCGGGGCCTCTTCGCCCCAATAGGCGACGCCGCGGTTCTTCAGGTCCGGCTGGGTCAGCGCCTCAAGCACGGCATTGCTGTCATAGGTCCACTTCACCTTGCCGGTGTCGGGCTCGAGCGCGAAGATGCGATAGAACGGCGTTCCCAGATAAAGGGTGTCGTTGACGAAAAGCGGGGTGGCGGACCAGACCGTCGGCGGCAGTGTGGAAGCGGCGCCGCTTCGCATGTGCGTGCCCGATGGCGGCGACCCACCGGGCGATACGTCGCCCGTATGCGTGCGCCAGGCAACGGTCAGGCGGGAGACGTTCTCCGGCGTGATCTGCGCAAGGGGCGAATATTTCTGCGCCTTCAGGTCGCCGTTGAAAGTGCTCCAGTCCGCCGTTTGGGCAAGGGCGTCGCCGCCTCCCAGCAGGCCGGCAAGAAGCGCGATAGTTCCAGTCAGCTTCACCATGTTCACCTCGACAAGCTTGCGGTGACAGGGGGCGTGCGCCGGCCGGAAACGTGGAAAAGCCAGCCAAGCAGTGCGGCAATCATCAGTGCCACCAGCGTCGTGCTGTGCAGCAGGTAGCCGGCAAAAGCAGTGCCCGCGATGTTGAGCAGCGACGAGACCAAAATGAAGATGCGAAAAAAGCTATCGCGCCCTCTACCCATCAGCAGCGCAAAAAGGGCAAGCAGCGCGGTCGAGGCAATCACCAACACGGTTCCCGGTTCCCCGGCAATTCCGCTTTGCGGGTTCAGATAGTTGGCGGCCGACACGCCAAGGCCGGCGACTGCGGCGACCGCTACAAGCCTCGCGCCCCACGTTGAAAATTTTTCCATGCGAGCCCCCTTGCGCAACCATAGTGTTATGAAAAACGACAAAGCGCCATGGGCTGTGGACCGACAGCCGATCACAAAAATGTAACGCTACGGTACCAAAGAGTATAATAGTAAACAACGGCGGCTGTCGCGCTGCTTGATTGGGGAATCCGGTGCAATGGGGAGTTTGCGAATGAAACGCGCTGCGGTGTTTGCTGCAATTCTTGGCTCGGTGACGCTTTTTGCCGGCCAATCGCCGGCGCAGACTTCGCCGAAATTTTCGGCGGATGTACCTGCAAAGATCACCACGCCCGAGAGCATCGAGACGCGAATTGGCACGCTCAATTTCAAGAATGGTGCGCCGGATGCCGCAACGTCGGCACTCGTCTATGACAACCTCGACCACATGCGGGGCGTGCAGGCTTTCCTGAGGGGCATTTCAGCCACATCGGTGCGCGCGGCGTGCAATGGTTTGGAGAATGCCGGCATAAAGCCAAACCGCGCCTTCGGCATCACTGAAGACCTGATGGATGCGCGCACGCTCTTCCTGACCCCCAATACGACGACGGTTTATGCCTTTGCCTGCGTCGACCTTTCCGACGGGCCGATGGTGATGGAGGTGCCCACCGGCGTTTTGGGACCGGTGGACGACGGCGATTTCCGATGGGTCACCGATATCGGCCTGACCGGGCCGGATGCCGGCAAGGGCGGCAAATACCTTTTCGTACCGCCGGGCTACACGGATGTGCTGCCAACCGAGGGATATTTCCAGGCAAAGCCCCGCACCAACACGCTGTTGATCTTCTTCCGCGCCTTCGTGAAGGGCGGCGACATTGCCGGCGCCGTGCAGCATGTGAAAACTGGCGCGAAGCTTCACCCGCTGCATGCAACGACCGAAAAGGGCGAGCCGCCTGAAACCTCGTTCGTGAACACGTCGGGCATGAAGTTCAACACGATCAGCGCCAATGATTTCAGCTTCTACGAGGAGTTGAACGAGGTGGTGCAGCGGGAACCGGCCGATTTCGTCGATCCCGATACTGTGGGGCTCTACGCCTCGATCGGCATCCGGAAAGGACAGCCCTTCGCCCCAGACGAGCGCATGAAGGAAATCCTCACGGATGCAGTTGCCGTCGGCAATGCCACCGCGCGCACGATCCTGTTCGAAAGCCGCGACCCGAGGACGAAGTTCTATCCGGACCGCCAATGGCTGACGCCATTCGTCGGCGGCAGCTATCAATTCCTTTCCGGCGCCGAACGGTTGCTGGATGCGCGCACGATGTTCTTCTACTACGCAACCGGAATCACGCCGGCCATGTCGATGGCCAAGGTGGGTGCGGGTTCGGCCTATGCCGCAGCGTTCAAGGACGCGAAAGGTGAGTATCTGGATGGCGGCAAGTCCTACAAGATCACGCTACCCGGGCCTGTGCCGGCCAAGGCCTTCTGGTCCTTCGTTGTCTATGACAACCAGACCCGGTCGCTCCTGGAAACCGACCAGAAGCTTGCCGGCGTCGACAGCACCGACAAGGCGCAGAAGATCGAGGCAGACGGATCGGCGACTGTCTGGTTCGGTCCGAAGGCGCCCGAGGGCGAGGAAGCGAACTGGGTGCAGACCACGCCCGGCAAGGGTTGGAACGTGTTGCTGCGGCTCTATGGCCCGCTCGAGCCCTGGTTCGACAAGAGCTGGAAGCCTGGCGATATCGAACCGGTCGAATAGCAGGCAGGCGCGCTGCGTTCGATCAGCGGCAGGGAACGCGGCGCCCGATCTTGACCGGGATGACAGTGCCCGTCTCGGGATCGAAGCTTTTGGGATAATATTTCACGCAGAAGTCCGACCATTCCTGCGAACCGCGCGGTTTGCCGCTGCCGCGGCCCTGGCCATCGTCCTCGACCGCTCCTTGCGCAACCGAGCCGGTGATCTGCGTTTCATCGACATCGCCTTGCGCAACCGGGTCGGGTTCGGTAGCCGGCGCGGCCGGCTGGGCCTGCGGCGGGGTCACGACCGGCGGCGATTCCAGCGGCTTGAAGGGCGAACCCGAGGGATCGATGAACAGGCCCAGCGCATTGTCCGGCAATGGCGGCTCCTCGTCCATGTTGAGGCACTCGTAAAACGCCTTGTCGCGGATGGCGACGCGGCTCTCCTCATCGATGCGCGAAGCAGGCGAATGCCCGGCCACCCGGTCCGCCCAGGTCTCGCAATACGACAATTGCGCAGCTGCTGCCGTTCCGGGGCGCAAAGCGCCTGCGGTCAACGCGGCAGTCAAGGCCGCCAAGAGCAACAAGATGCGCGTCATCCTTCGTTCCCTGACAAGTTCACGCGACGCCACCAAAGCTTCATTGATGACCTCAGCATGGTCAACCCGTGACCGGAAAGTGGCATTTGCGACGCAGTAGCGCATCCGGGACCATAACCGTTGCGCGCCCCTCATGGTCGGGATAGCGTGAACTATCCGACGCCGCGCATGAATTCCGGAACCTGAAAACGCGCAGGGCGTTGACGCAAAGCGAGGGCATCACCCTTTCACCACTCACGAGAGGCCATGATGACAGGCGACGACAACGACGTCTTTGATGTTTATTCGAGGATCTACTCTGCCTCGGCGCAGGAGGAGTTGAGCCTCCAGCAATATCTGCTTTCCTGTCGGGACGACCCGATGATGTACGCCTCCGCCGCCGAGCGGATGGTCGATGCTATCGGTGTGCCCGAACTCGTCGACACGAGCAAGGACGAGCGGCTTGGCCGCATCTTCTCCAACCGGACCATCAAGATCTATCCGACTTTCTCGGATTTCTACGGCATGGAGCAGACGATTGAACGGATCGTCGGCTATTTCCGCTACGCGGCGCAGGGCCTCGAGGAGCGCAAACAGATCCTCTATCTTCTAGGCCCAGTCGGCGGCGGCAAATCTTCCCTCGCCGAGCGGCTGAAGCGGCTGATGGAGGAACGCCCGATCTACACGCTCAAGGCCGGGGACCAGTTGAGCCCGGTCTTTGAATCCCCGCTCGGCCTGTTCGACCGGGAACGCATGGCCGATCTTCTCGAAGACAAATACGGAATTTCGCGCCGCAGGCTGAACGGTCTCATCTCGCCCTGGGCAGCCAAGCGGCTGGACGAATTCAGGGGCGACATCTCGAAATTCTCCGTCGTTCGGTTGATGCCTTCGCGCCTTCGCCAGATCGCAATCGCCAAGACCGAGCCGGGAGACGAAAACAACCAGGACGTCTCATCACTGGTCGGCAAGGTGGACATCCGCCAGCTCGAGCATTTCAGCCAGGCCGATCCGGACGCCTATTCCCATAGCGGCGGGCTCAACCGCACGACTCAGGGCATGTTGGAATTCGTCGAGATGTTCAAGGCGCCGATCAAGGTGCTGCATCCGCTGCTGACCGCCACGCAGGAAGGCAGCTACAACGGCACGGAAAATTTCGGTTCGTTTCCCTACCAGGGCATCGTGCTGGCGCACTCGAACGAATCCGAGTGGCAGCAGTTCAAGAACAACAAGAACAACGAGGCTTTTCTCGACCGCATTCTCGTCGTCAAGGTGCCCTACTGCCTGCGCACCACGGAGGAGCGCAAGATCTACGAGAAGCTGCTGCGCGAGAGCGATCTTTCAGGAAGCATCTGTGCGCCCGAGGTGCTGGAAATCCTCAGCCGATTCACCATTTCGACGCGCCTGACCCCGCACGAGAACTCGCCGCTTTATACTAAAATGCGCGTTTATGACGGCGAGAACCTCAAGGATGTCGATCCAAAGGCCAAGTCGGTGGAGGAATACCGACAGGCAGCCGGCGTCGATGAGGGCATGACCGGCGTGTCGACGCGCTTTGCCTTCAAGGTGCTGTCGGAAACGTTCAACTACGACACCACCGAAGTGGCGGCTGATCCGGTGCATCTCATGTTCGTGCTCGAACAGGCAATCCGGCGCGAGCAGTTCCCCAAGGAACAGGAAGCGGCCTATCTCGACTTCATCAAGACCGAACTTGCCGCGCGCTACGCCGAGTTCATCGGACACGAGATCCAGAAGGCATACCTGGAATCGTATAGCGAGTATGGCCAGAACCTCTTTGACCGCTACATCGCCTATGCCGATGCCTGGGTGGAGGACCAGGACCACAAGGATCCCGATACCGGCCAATTGCTCAGCCGCGAGGTGCTCGACCGCGAGCTTTCGCAGATCGAAAAACCTGCCGGGATCGCCAATCCGAAGGATTTCCGCAACGAGGTCGTGAAGTTCACCCTGCGGGCGCGGGCCAGGAACAATGGCCGCAATCCTTCATGGACCAGCTATGAAAAACTGCGCGACGTCATCGAGAAGCGTATGTTCGGCCAGGTTGAAAACCTGCTGCCGGTGATCAGCTTCGGGACCAAGAAGGACAGCGCCACCGAGAAGCAGCACACCGAATTCGTGCAGCGCATGACTGCCCGCGGCTACACGGAACGGCAGGTGCGCAGGCTCGTCGATTGGTACATGCGTGTCAACAAGGCGGGGTGACGGTGCCCAGCTTCATCGATCGCCGCCTCAACCCAGGGTCCAAGAGCCTGTCGAACCGGCAGCGCTTCCTGAAGCGGGCGCGAGCTGAACTCAAGCGCAGCATCGACCGCCAGATCCGGACCGGAAAGATTGCCGATGTCGACGGCGAACATGTCGTGCCGATCCCGCTCGACGGTACCGGGGAACCGTCATTCCGCCACACCCCGGATGAGGGAAGGCGGCAGGGCGTGCTGCCCGGGAATCGCGAATTCGTACCCGGCGACCGAATCCCCAAGCCTCCTGGCGGGGGAGGGCAGGGCGGCAGGGGCGGGAATGCTTCCGACAGCGGCGAGAGCGAGGATGATTTCAACTTCGTGCTGACGCGCGAGGAGGTGCTGGACCTCTTCTTCGAGGATCTGGAACTGCCCGACATGGTCAAGCTGTACCTCAAGGAAAACGCGGCGAAGAAGCCGAGGCGCGCCGGATTTTCCACAGCCGGTTCGCCTGCGAACATCAATGTCGGGCGCACCATGCGCGGCAGCCTTGGACGGCGCATCGCGCTGCGGCGGCCCAGGCTTTCCGAAATCGAGGCGCTTGAAAATGAGATAGCCGCGCTTGAGGCCATGGCGAAGCCGAGCCCGGCGAACCTTGCCCTGCAGGAGGATTTGCGGACGCGCTGCGAGGCCTTGAAGCGAAGGCGCAAGCTTGTCTCCTTCGTCGATCCGATCGACGTCCGCTACAATCGGTTCGAGCAGACTCCGGTGCCGAACGCATCCGCCGTCATGTTCTGCCTGATGGACGTGTCCGGTTCGATGGGCGAGCGGGAGAAGGATCTGGCAAAGCGCTTCTTCATGCTCCTGCACCTGTTCCTCAAGCGCCGATACCACCGGACCGAGATCGTGTTCATCCGACATACCCACGAGGCGAAGGAGGTAGACGAGAACACGTTCTTCTACAGCACGGAGAGCGGCGGCACAGTGGTTTCGACCGCGCTCGACGAGATGCTCCGGATCATCAAGGCGCGCTATCCCGCCAATGAGTGGAACATCTACGCCGCGCAGGCATCGGATGGCGACAACATGCCCAATGACTGCGCGCGCTGCATAGCGCTCCTGCAAGAGAGGGTGATGCAGTTGTGCCAGTACTACGCCTATGTGGAAATCATCGACGCGCGCGAAAGCTCCATCTTCGCCAATACCGACAATGGCACGGCGCTGTGGCAGGCCTACCGCATGGTGGCCGACACGTGGACGAACTTCCAGATGGCGCGGGTGGCGCGGCCCGCCGACATCTACACCGTGTTCCGCAGCCTGTTTGCTAGGCGCGCAGCAATCCGTGCGGGTGCCTGACATGAGCCATCTGTTCGAGGGGCCGGACTGGACATTCGACAAGATAGCTGCCGCATATGACGCGATGGCGCCGGTCGCGCTCGATGATTTGCGCCTCGACATCTATCCCAACCAGATCGAGGTGATCTCGTCGGAGCAGATGCTCGACGCCTATTCATCGGTGGGCATGCCGCTGATGTACCAGCACTGGTCCTTCGGCAAGCACTTCCTGCGCGAGGAATATCGCTACCGCAAAGGGCGCCGCGGGCTTGCCTACGAACTCGTCATCAATTCGAACCCCTGCATCACCTATCTGATGGAGGAAAACACCATGGCGCTGCAGGCGCTGGTGATCGCGCATGCAGCCTTCGGCCACAACCATTTTTTCAAGAACAACTATCTCTTCCGGCAATGGACGGATGCCAGCGCCATTCTTGGCTATCTCGAATTCGCCAAGCGGTTCATCGCGCAATGCGAGGAGCGCCATGGACCTGCCGCAGTGGAGCGGGTGCTTGATTCTGCCCATGCCCTGATGGAACAGGGAATTTTCCGCTATCGCCGGCCGCCGCGCCCCTCGCAGGAGGCGCTAAGGCGGCGGGAGCGGGCACGGCGCGAGCATGAGGAACGCAGCTTTCGCGAACTTGACAGGACCGTTCCGCGCCCAAGGAAAACCGCGCAGGAGAACGAACCCGTTCCTGAGTGGCCTGCGCAGGCAGAAATAAAACTGCCGGAGGAGAACCTCCTCTATTTCCTTGAAAAGAACAGTCCCGTTCTGGAGGAATGGCAGCGCGAGATCCTGCGGATCGTGCGGGTGATAGCGCAGTATTTTTATCCGCAGCGCCAGACCAAGGTGATGAACGAGGGCTGCGCCACCTTCGTGCACTACCACATGATGAACGCGCTGTTCGATCGCGGCCTTGTTCCCGAGGGGGCCATGCTGGAGATCCTGCAGAACCATACCAATGTGGTACTGCAACCGGCCTTCGACGATCCGCGTTCGCAGGGGATCAACCCATATGCGCTGGGTTTTGAAATGATGCAGGACATCAAGCGCATCTGCGAGAAGCCGACGAATGAAGACCGTGACTGGTTTCCCGCGCTGGCGGGCAGCGGCGACTGGCGTGCGGCTCTGCTGGATGCCTGGGCGAACTACCGCGATGAATCCTTCATTCTGCAATTTCTAAGCCCGTCGCTGATCCGAAAGCTGCGCCTGTTCGTGCTTTCGGACGATGCCGACGAGACGCAATACGAGGTTGCAAGCATCCACAACGAGCGGGGTTATGAAAACATCCGCACCGTGCTTGCCGCCAGCTATGACATCGCCGCCCGGCCCGATATCCAGGCGGTCGATGCGGACATGATGGGAGACCGCCAGTTGCGCCTCAACCACATGGTCCATGAAGGAAGATTGCTGGATGAGGAGACGCGCGATCTCGTGCTTACGCATATCCGCCGGTTGTGGGGCTATGATGTCAGCCTGGCCGATATCGACGCCGAAACCGGGGAAACCCTGGACGAATGGGAAGCGGACCCCGGGTAGACATCTTTCAAATACAAACAATTTTAAGCGCCAGGGTAAGCCGACAATAATATGAGTGAGATATCATACCAATGGCAACAAGCCCAAAGCGGCCAGCCGTGGACAAGAGCAACAGGAGAAATAAGATGAAGCTTTTCGCAAGTTTTCTGAAAAACGAATCGGGCGCAACAGCAATCGAGTACGGCCTGATTGCCGCACTCATTTCGGTAGCGATCATTGGCGGCGCGACCGCGCTGGGTGGCGGTGTCAACAACACCTTCACTAATGTCAGCGGCAAGCTCGGCTGATCAAGAAGCGCTTCCCGGGTACCGGCAAGATCGGTACCCGGACAACGCGACGCTTTTGTAATATAATAGACTCCATTTCACGCAATAGTACGGCCATCCATTTTATGCATTTTTTCGTGAGTTGAATAAAACGTCTCCAAGTGAAAGCTTGATCTGTCAGATCGGCGAACATTTTGGAGGGGTTATGAAAAACGTTATTGTATTTAAGCATACATTATCAATCTTTTTGCTTGCTATGTGCCTTCTCGGGCAAGCGCCTTTTTCGACAAGCGCCTTTGCAGCGCCTGCCAATCCCGCCTTTGTCAACGGCTACACCGTTTCAAGGCTTGTCTTCGGGCAAAGCCTGCTGGAGCAGGTGGAGCCTGGAAAGTGGGCGGAAAAGTCGGTGTCCGGCGGGGCGCCATTGCACAATTTCGAAGAGAAGTTCCGCACGGCCAACACAGTGTCGATGATCGACAAGGCCCGTAGCCTGGGTGTCCTGATCGACGTGGCATCAAAGCAGGCGTCTTGGTTCCCGATCTCAAACCCGAAGCAGTTGAACTTCATGGCCGCGGTGAGCTCCGCGACGGTCGACATCTACTATGTCACGGAAGTCGCGTTCAGCGGCGGCCGCTTCAGGAAGGTCGGGCCGAAGGACTGGATCGAGGAAACAGCCACCGGCCAGACGCATTCCACCTTCAAGGAGGAGAGCAGCACCGAAGATACGCTGACGCTTTTCGACGGGGTCAACAAGAAGCTCTATCTCAACATTGCCGACAAAAGCATCAAGTTGTCCTGGGCGCCCTACTGCGAAATCATCAATCTCTATGAAATCGCCTCGATCGGCACCACGCCCCATGTCGTGTACCGTTTCGCGCCGGAGCTGAGGTTCGACCGGGCGGCGAAAGGCTACCCGATGTCGGCGCAGCAATATTACGACAAGATACCCACGATCCTGTCGGACCTCAACAATCGTAACGTCACTACCAAGGTGGAGAACCTCGACAAGGCTTCGCTGAAGAACCGGACCATTCCCACCTATTTCCAGTACGCTAAGTTCGGCAACCAGGTGCGTATCAAGTACTGGTGGTTCTACGGCTACCAGGATCCCTGCCTCGATATCGATGCAGAAGACATCGGAACCGCGGCCGGCGCAGTGGCAGGCCACGGTGCCGGACCCGTTGGGGTAGCGGGCGGTGCGGCAGCCGGGAAGTTGGTGGGCGGGGCTATCGCGGATTGGACTGGCGACGTCATCAAGGGCGCGCACTATGGCGACTGGGAACAGGTCATGGTGACCTTGACCGAAGGCCAGGATGCGGTTGCCTCCGTCACTTTCTACCAGCACGCGGGATGGTACACGCGCATTGCCGGACCGCGCGATGCACCTTGCACGGCGGTGGGGCGGTGCGAGGGTTTCAGCGGCTTTCGCAGGAACGGCGAGCGGCCGGTCGTCTATGTCGGCAAGGTCGCGCACGGATCGTTCCACTACGACAAGTCGTCGGGACTGGGCAATGTGACCGGCGCCAAGTGCCTCTACTTCGAGGACTATCGCAATCCGGCAGGCGATGCCGACTACTTCCCGACACATACTTCCGCGCTGGTCGATCTTGGCACCGACAAGGAAGCCTGGAACGCCGCGATCGGCGACGCAAAGTTCATGTGGGGTCCGGGGCCGGAAACCGGTCGGTACGACAGCGCGATCAGCACCAATCCACGGCTCGATCCGCCGGTTGACAACCTAAAGGCCTGCAAGGGAAGCGCACTTTCCTCGCTGGAGAAAACCGCCGGATGCTACCAATCCGAATGCCTGGCCGGCGACGACCAACCGGTCGGACAATGCCTCAAGGAGTGCAAGCCAGGATACTCGAACACGGGCCTGACCTGCTACAAATTTCCCTTTGGCAGCTATGGCAGGCTGAACGGCGGCAATCCCTACAACCTCGACTACACCATT
>JBGSJA010000188.1:0-1715 GCA_041742235.1 Salaquimonas sp.
GAGAACCCGCCCGCACGCCCAATCAGGAGTGAGATGGCAATGGTGCGGCTGGTTACCCCAGCCAATGGCCGGGCCATTGCCGAAGAGGCCGGCGGGACGAGCGGAACGCTCCCGCCGGCTTCGCCGCCCAACCCTGTGACAAGGAAGCCGGCATCAGCGGGCGTAGGCGCCGGAAATCCAATCCTCTAGCCGCGCCTTCGAAACGTCCTTGAGAAGCTCCGCAAATCCCGTTGCCTGGTGCAGGGCGGTGGCCATGCCCTTTTGCGCCGTCGCCCGCTTTGCCTCGCCCACCACGCCCTCCGGATTAAGGTCCGATGCGACCCAGGCGAAAGAGTGCGTGCCGGTATGGGCAAGGTGCTTGAACTCCTTGCGCGCCGCCTCGACTCGCGAGACGAAATTGTCGGCGCGGCGCATGTCCACCGTTTCCGGGCTGAAATGCAGCATCAGCGACGTTTCCACGTCGCCGCCATGAATGCCGAAAAGCCGCTCCTGTTCGCCATACATGCCCTCGGGCAGGCCGAAACGCGTCCACGAGGTTTTCACCGCCATCAGCGAGTGGCGTACACGCAACTCCCGCGCCACGATGCCCATGATTTCCTCGTTGCCGCCATGCGAATTGACGAACACGATCTTGCGCACGCCCGCCCGCGCCACCGAAGCCCCCAGTTCCATCCAGTGCTCGATCAGCGTCTGCGCCGGCACCGTCAGCGTTCCCGGCTGGTAGAGATGCTCGTTCGACTTGCCGACGGCCTGCACCGGCAGGAAGCGCGCGTCGATATCATCGCCAATGAGCGGAAATGCCGTCTCCAGCATGCCGTTCATGATCGTGAAATCGGTGGAAACCGGCAGATGCGGCCCGTGTTGCTCGATTGCGGCGATCGGCAGCACGGCGATGGTTTTTTGCGGATCGATCGTCTCGAACTCGCGGGCGGTGAAATCGCCCCACCAGAACCTGCGCTTCATTGAAATCTCCTGCGCCTCATTGCGCCGCCGCGACGGCCTCGACCTCGACCGTGAATTCCGGCCGGGCAAAGCCCGACACGATCATCAGCGTCGAGGCCGGCAGGCATCCGGAAAACAGCGCGTTGCGCACTTCCATGTAGGGCTTGAGGTGCTCGCGCCCCGTCACATAGGCATTGATCCGCACGATATCGCCAAGCCCCATTCCAGCCTCCCGCAATACCGCCTCGATGTTGGAAAAGCAAAGGCGCGCCTGGGCTTGCGTATCAGGCGGTATGACGTCATCGCGGCCGATGCCGAGTTGACCCGAGCAGAAGACCAGCCGAGACCCGGCCGGTACTTCCACGCCGTGGCTGTAGTTCGAAAACGGCGCGCGAATGCCGCGCGGGTGCAGTTCACGATTCATTTTTTCCGCTAACATCCGTCATTGCTTCCTCGGGCGGCCACGTTAATGCGATGCAATCCTTGTGGAAAGCCGTCGAGGGGTGAAGATTTGGCACTGCCCATCCGTTAGGCAAAGGCGGCACAGACCGTGATGAAATTTGCGCAGGCTGATCCATATCAACGCCTGCCGCAGGGGCAAATCAGGCGAATGCCGGCTGGCATGAAGCTTGCTGACTCCTCTTCGGAATTGAATTGCGATTGGCAAACAACAAGCCCCTCCATCCCGGAGGCGCGTTTTTTGGATCAGGTGAACCCATGAACCGTGCACTGATTTTTCTTGCGGCGATTGCCGCTTCGGCCGCAAGCCCGGC
>JBGSJA010000189.1:0-2023 GCA_041742235.1 Salaquimonas sp.
GGTTCGCGGACAGCATCGAGTTCTGCGTTGCCCTGCCGGAAGGAATTCACCCAGGCGACCTCGCGCATCAGCCCGAAAACCTGGATGAAGATGAGCAGCATGCCGACGGCCAGAACACCGAAGATCAGGCCGTTGAGACCGGGATTGTTCGCAAATGCGCTCGAAATCTGCCGGTAGAGGATGGCCGCCAGAAAACCGACGATGATCAGGAAGATCGCCATGGTCAGCAGATGCACGCTTGGGCTGGACAGCCGGTGCGGGTCGTATGACTTGGCCAAGGATTTTTCTCCGGTCGGTCTTCGATATCGCAAACGCGCGCGACGTTACATTGCCTCGCAGCAATGCGGAACACCATTGAGTGAAAAACAGCAGAAAATGCGGCCTGCGATCAAGCGGCGCGTATGGTCTCGAGCAGCTTGCCGTGAATGATTTCGTTGCCCGCTGCAATATTGCCGCTGTCGAGCATGTCAGGGCCACCGTCGAGATCGGTGACGAAGCCGCCGGCCTCGCGGATCAGGATGATGCCCGCCGCCATGTCCCAGGCCTGGATCCCGCTTTCCCAGAAAGCGTCGAAACGGCCGGAAGCCACATAGGCCAGGTCGAGCGCCGCAGCGCCCATGCGACGCACGCCCGACACCTGCAGCATGACGCGGCGCTGCTGCTCGAGGAATACCGAATGGTTCTTGCGGCCCAGATGCGGAATGCCGGTGGCAAACACGCAGTCGGCAAGCTCGCGCCGTCCGGCAACGCGAAGCCGCCTGTCGTTCATGAAGGCGCCGCCGCCGCGCTCGGCGACATAAAGTTCATCCATCGCCGGGTTGTAGATGACGCCGGCGATGATCTGGCCTTCGCGCTCCAGCGCGATCGACACGCAGAACATCGGGATGCCGTGCAGGAAATTCGTCGTGCCGTCGAGCGGATCGACGATCCAGCGATGCGCCTTGTCGCGGCCCTCGAAGCTGCCCGACTCCTCCATCAGGAAGGAATAGCCGGGGCGCGCCTTTTCCAGTTCGCTGCGGATGATCTTTTCCGCATTGCGGTCCGCATTGGAGACGAAGTCGCCCGGACCCTTTACCGAGACCTGAAGGTTCTGCACCTCCCCGAAGTCGCGCGACAAGGCCTTGCCGGCCTTGAGGGCGGCATTGACCATGACGGTAAGGAGTGCGGAACGTGCCATGTCGAACTCAGTCTGCGCGGCGCAGGTAAGTGACTTCGGTCGTGTCGACGATGATGCGCTCTCCCGCCTCGATGAAAGGCGGCACCAGCACGCGAACGCCGTTTTCCAGGACCGCCGGCTTGTAGGAGGAGGCCGCCGTCTGGCCCTTCACGACCGGATCGGCCTCGGTGATCGTCAGCGTCACATATTCCGGCAACTTGATGCCGATGGGGCGTTCCTCATGCATTTCGACCGTGACGGTCATGCCGTCCTGCAGGAATGCGGCGCGTTCGCCGACGAAATCCTTTTCCAGCTGGAGCTGCTCATAGCTTTCCGTATCCATGAAGACCAGCGAGTCGCCCTCGGCATAGAGGAACTGGAAGTCCTTCTGCTCGAGCCGCACGCGCTCCACGGTTTCGGAAGAACGGAAGCGCTCGTTGAGCTTGGTGCCGTTGATCAGGTTCTTCAACTCGACCTGGTTGAAGGCGCCGCCCTTGCCGGGCTTCACGGCCATGGTCTTGACCGCGACCCACAGGCCGCCTTCGTGTTCGATCACATTGCCCGGTTTGATTTCATTGCCGTTGATTTTCATGAAGCGGGTCCGCAAATGAGCCGGGAAGGGGTCAGGCGCGCCATGCGTCCCGCCGGTCCGGAAAGTTTGATGATGACGTAATTGATGGCCGTCAAGGCTGGATTGGCCCTTCGAGGGCGAGCGTCTCTTGATCACATTTGGCATTTGGAGGCAAGCCCTGCGCCCAAAACCGGGCTCTAACGCTTTGCGCCGGCCTGCTTTGCGCGCTCCCTGCCCGCCTCCACCACCAGCGGATCAAGCCCGTCGAGATGATCGTCCAGCCACTTGTCCTCCAG
>JBGSJA010000190.1:0-14371 GCA_041742235.1 Salaquimonas sp.
CGCCCGCCGATCCTCCTCCCCGGCGGGCGTTTTTGCGTCCGCGAACAAGACGAGAAAAACACTGAACCGATGCTGCGGTTGAAACGTAGGACAATCGGAAAAATCAAGGAGGCATGAACCATGCGAAGACTGGCAATCGGCGTTGCACTGCTTCTCATTGGCGCGGGAACGGCTTCGGCCGAATTCTTGTCCGGGGAAGAGATCAAGTCCGTGATCGGCGGCAAGCGCGTATACCTTGCGACTGGCTACGGCATCGAATTTCCGATGCAATATGCCAGCAATGGCCGCGTCACCGGCGACGGTACCGGCACCGGCCTCGGCAAATACTTCGCGCCGAAGGAAACGGGCAATTGGTGGGTCGCGGGCAACCAGATGTGCCAGCGTTTTCCCACCTGGTATGAAGGCAGGCAGCTTTGCTTCAAACTTCGCAAGACCGGCGGTTCGACGCTGCAATGGCAGCGCGACGACGGCAAGAAGGGCCTGGCACGCATAGCCGGCTGATGTGCGAGGCGTTGCAGATGGCGCCGGTTGGCGCTATCTCCCCTGCATGACACAGAGACTTCATGTCGTCGGCGGCGGCCTTGCGGGCTCGGAAGCAGCCTGGGCCGCGGCAAACCTGGGCGTTCCGGTCGTGCTGCACGAGATGCGGCCGGTACGAGGCACGGCCGCGCACAAAACCGGCGGGCTTGCCGAGCTCGTCTGCTCCAATTCCTTCCGCTCCGACGATGCCCAGTCCAACGCGGTTGGCGTACTTCACGCCGAACTGCGGATTGCAGGTTCACTGGTCATGGCCAAGGGTGACGCCAACCAGGTGCCTGCCGGCGGTGCGCTGGCGGTGGACCGCGACGGATTTTCCGCAGCCGTAACCGCGGCACTGGAAGCCCACCCGCTGATCGAAATCATCCGCGATGAAGTCGCGGGCCTGCCCCCCGCCGAATGGGATGAAGTGATCGTTGCGACCGGCCCGCTGACTTCACCGGCGCTGGCGGAGGCGATTGCACGCGAAACCGGGCAGGAATCGCTTTCATTCTTCGATGCCATCGCGCCAATCGTCCATTTCGATTCGATCGATCTCGGCAAGGCGTGGTTCCAGAGCCGCTATGACAAGGTCGGCCCGGGCGGCACCGGCAAGGATTACATCAACTGCCCGATGGACCGCGACGCGTATGAGGCTTTCGTCGATGCGCTGCTCGCCGGCGACAAGACCAGCTTCAAGGAGTGGGAAAACGTTCCCTATTTCGACGGTTGTCTGCCGATCGAGGTGATGGCCGAGCGCGGCCGCGAGACGCTGCGCCACGGCCCGATGAAGCCGATGGGCCTGACAAATGCGCACCGGCCGGACGTGAAGGCATATGCGGTCGTCCAGCTACGGCAGGACAACGCGCTGGGCACGCTCTACAACATGGTCGGCTTCCAGACCAAACTGAAGCATGGCGAGCAGGCGCGTATCTTTCGCATGATACCGGGTCTCGAGAATGCCGAGTTCGCGCGGCTCGGCGGCCTGCACCGCAACACCTACATCGACTCGCCAAAGCTTCTGGACGAAACGCTGCAGCTCAAGTCGCGGCCCGGCCTGCGCTTTGCCGGCCAGATCACCGGCTGCGAGGGTTATGTCGAATCCGCTTCGATTGGACTGCTGGCGGGACGCTTCGCCGCAGCGCGGATGCTGGGCCTGCCCTGCCCGCTGCCGCCGGTCACGTCGACAATCGGTGCGCTTCTCCACCACATCACCTCCGGCCATGTGTCCTGGGACGATGATGCGCAAAGCAATGCCGGCAGGTCCTTCCAGCCGATGAACGTGAATTTCGGCCTTTTGCCGCCGATCGAAACGGATCGCGGCGCCGACGGCAAGCGCCTGCGCGGCAAGGAAAAGACGCTCGCGAAGAAACAGGCCATGGCGGCACGCGCCTTGCGCGACTGGAAAGCGTGGAACGACGGCTTCGGCCAAAGACAGGCGGCGGAGTGAAATTGCCCGAATTCTTCAAGCTCGCCATCGAAGGTCCGGTCGCGCATCTGGCGATGAACCGGCCTGAAAAAGCCAACGGCATGACGCCCGCCTTCTGGGACGAGCTGCCCCTGCTGGTTCGCGAACTGGATGCCAACCCTGCCATACGGGCGCTGGTGATTTCAGGCGAGGGCCGCCATTTCACCGGCGGCATGGACCTTGCTGCTTTCAGCGGCATCGCCGATCTGCTGAAGGGTGAGCCGGCACGCGGGGCATTCGCCTTGCGCAAGCTAATTCTCAAGCTGCAGGATACGTTCAACGCGCTGGAAGAGGCGCGCTTTCCGGTCATCGCCGCCGTGCATGGCGCGTGCATCGGCGCGGGCATAGACATGATTTCGGCCTGCGACCTGCGAATTGCCAGCGCCGATGCAAGTTTTGCCATCGAGGAAATCCACATCGGCATGGCCGCCGATGTCGGCACGCTGCAGCGCCTGCCAAAACTCATGGCGCCCGGCATCGTCAAGGAACTCGCCTATACCGGCCGGCGCTTTACCGCCGACGAAGCAAAGGCCTGGGGCTTCGTCAACGCGGTGCATGAAAACCGCGAGGCGACGATTGCCGCCACCATGGCGCTGGCGCATGAAATCGCAGGCAAATCGCCGATCGCCATTGCCGGCATAAAGCAGGCGGTCGATTTTGCCCGTGACCATTCGGTGCGCGAAAGCCTTGATCAAATGGCTATCTGGAACGCAGCCATGCTGCGGCCCGAAGAGTTGATGACCGCGCTTTCCGCCCGAATGCAGAAAAAACAGGCCGTGTTCGCCGATTTGCTAGCCGGCTAATACGCCGGCAAACACTGCTTTCCGCTTGGGCCGACGCGAGACGCGCCCCTCTTAGTCTGCACGGTTTGCATGTTTCGTGCCATACTGAACTCCGGAAGGCGTGCGGCAGCCCGGCCGCGATCAGCGCTGAAAGGGGTTCCGATGTCTGGGTACTTTGGCACCGAGGAGCAGCAGCGTCTCCAGAAGATCGCGGAGGAAAGTGTCGATTACATCGATGCAACGCCTGGCGCCTGCCAAATTGGCAGGATCTTGGGCTGCGATGACCCGGACCGGTTGGGTTGGGAGAATGTGGAACGCATCCTCGACCGGGATGGCGCCTTTGCCTTCCGTTTGATACCTGCCGAGAAGATCGAGGCCATCAGGCACCGGTTGGAAGCACGGAATTTCCGTTTGGACATGTGGGACCTTTTTGTTGGCGACCGTGAAAGCGCGCTTCCGGCTTCGCAGGAAATCGTCGCCAGCGGCCTGCCACAAGGCATGGTGCTCCTGGATGAACCAGTCGATCCCCAGGGCGACGACACGCTCGGCATCCAGAAACTCATCTCGAAATCCGGAATTGTACCTTTCTCGGGATCAATGCTGGTCGGAGAACTCGGACCATCCACCATCGTGGCCATCGGCGACCAGACCGGAAGCCCTGTGTCGGCGGCCTTCGGATACTTCCCCCACAACCGCCACAGCCCGTGGCGCAGCTATGGATGGGGCGGGCTGGTTTGCGTGGACCCAAGTCAGCGAGGCAAGGGACTTGGAAAGTTCGTGAACGCAATGATGACCGTTCGCGTGTTCAGCACATTGAACGCCTCGCACATCTATGAACTGGTATCGGCTACCAATGATGCTTCGAGGCGGATGGTCAGCTCTTGTGGCTTGAGGCACGAGCCACGCCTTGTTTGCGGGATGGCTGTCTCGCAGGGACGCGAGCGTTACACTCGATGATGGAGGGGCGGGGCCAGCCCCGCCCGCATGTTCTCCCACCGCCTAAAGCGCCGGCAGTCCCGGTTTGCCCGCTTCCGACGGATTGCGGCGGACAAATTCGCGCTTGAGATCGTCCGATCCCTTGCGGCTGCCGTCATGGCTCCAGCCCGGATGCTTGAACAGGTAGCCCAATCGCTGGCCCGGCGTCAGGCCGGGGCGGAACGCATCCTTCAGCATCTCAACCCATTCGTGGAAGGCGACCTTAACCGGATTGAACGTGCCTATATTGCTGACGATGCCGTAGCGCGGCTTGTCGGTCTCGTCTTCCGGAACGAAAGTGCCGAACATCCGATCCCAGATGATCAGCGTTCCGGCGTAGTTCGCGTCGAGATAGCGCGCATTCGTGGCGTGGTGAACCCGGTGATGCGATGGCGTGTTCATCACAGCCTCGAACCAGGCCGGCATCTTGCCGATCGTCTCGGTATGGATCCAGAACTGGTAGACGAGGTTGAAGCCATAGACGAAAGCCAGGAATGCAGGGTGGAAGCCGAGCAGCACCAGCGGTATGGACAGGATTACGGCGCCGGTGACATTGCCCGTCCAGCTTTGCCGCAAGGCGGTCGAAAGATTGTAGTGCTGGCTCGAATGGTGATTGATGTGCTCCGCCCAGAACCAGCGCATGCGGTGCGCCAGCCGGTGGTACCAGTAATAGCGCAAATCATCGAGCAGGAAGGCGGCAACCGCCGCCCAGAGCGTGAACCCAAGGTCGAAGAAGCGGAACTGCCAAAACCAAATCAATATGCCGTAGCTTATGAAGCCCAGCGCAATACCGGCCACGACATTGCCGACGCCCATCATCAGGCTCGTTGCCGTGTCGCGCGTCTCGAACTCGCCCTTGCCGCCGAAGAAGCGGACCCATGCAAGCTCCGCAAGGATCGCCAACACGAAGAAGGGAATGGCGATCTCGGTGACCTTCGGAAAATTGGGCACGGCATCAAGCATGTTCTGCTCCGCTCAACCAGTGGGAAACCTTGGCCGCGTCGGCGGCATTCGAAAAAACCGCGCGTTCCTTCGGCAGCGTGAAATCGTCGAGCTTCAACACCAGCGCCTCCCCGCCTTCGTGTTCGATTGCGCGGACAACCCGCCGTTCCAGTATCCGTGTCACGAAGCGGTCGCCAATGGCATGGACCAATCCAATTCGCCTGCCGGTAAGCGAGATGAACGCGGCCTTGCCGTCCTTGCCAAGAACGATATCGCCAATCGTTTCATCCGGGTAATCCAGCAGAAAGCGCGCACGAGCCTGCCCTGCATTCGCAAGCCGCGCAGGGCGCGAAAGGCCGGAAAAATGCACCGCGCCAATGACCAGCGCGAGGCCGAAGGCGACCATGATGGCAAGAAACTCTAGGGGCATGCGGTGCTTTTACCTTTACGTCAAAGGTAATGCAATATTCAACGAAGCCCCCACAGCGCCGCTTTGGCAAGGCTGACCTGCCTTCGCAACGGGGAAAGCGTCACGCCGCCATTCAGGAGTTGCGTACCCGCCCGCCCGGCGGCACGCAGCCATGAACCCGCCGGCGCCAGCGGCAGGAATACCGGCAGGTTTTCCTTGTTCAGTCCTGCCATGGCCGCGACCGCCTTGGCGCGATGTTCAAACGCCAGCGCAATGAATGCGTTTACGGCATTGAAGTGCCGGCTGCCGGGCTCCTGCCGCAACCACTCATCGACGGAAAGCCCGGTCGCGGCGAGCATCGTGACCGGCAAGGGGCATTTGCCGTGGCCGCGGTCGAGCGGCATCCGCCGAACGATTTCGCTCATGCGGATCGCGACGCCTGCATGTCCGCAGGAATCGGCAAGAGCCGCGTCGCGCGCCGCGCCGCCTGCGATGGCAACAAGTTGCAGGATAACCGACCCGGTCTGCCCGCAATAGGCTTCGAGCGCAGTGCGGTCCGGCATGGGATCGTGGTAAAGGTCGAATACCCGGGCGTCGATCAGGTCCGTCAATGGCTGCCTGGGAAGTTCGTGTCGCTCAAGCGTTTCAAGCAGCGCCATGGCCAAGGGGCTGTTGCCGGACTCCCGCGTACCAACGATGACCTCGCGCCACCATTGCAGCCTGATCTCCCCGGCCATCGGTTCCTTGACCCGATCGGGAATGGCGGCAATTTCGGCGTTGAAGGCATATAGCGCCGCGGCAGCCGGGCGGACTTTTTCGGGCAAATACAGCGTCGCGGCGTAGCGGTCCCGGTCCGATTCACGCAAAAGCTGGAGACTCCGGTCGAAATGATCGCCGCCCAGCATTGCCATCAAGCTACCGCGATCAACGCCGCCGCAACCGCGCGTCCTTCCGACAGCAGCACGTTGAAAGTCCGCACCGCCGCGCCGGTAGTCATCGGGTCCGCCTTGATGCCATGTTCGCGAAAAGCCTCGCGCCAAAGCGGCATCAGCGGCGAGATTTCCCGCCCCATGCCGCACAAGAGGATTTCGACCTTCTCCGCTTGGGCCAGCACCGGCGCGAAAGCGTCAAGGTTCAAGTCGCCTGCACTTTCAACATCCCAGGAATGAATGCCGTCCGGCAGGCACAATATGCTGCCACGATGGCTCATGTCCGCAAAACGGAACCCGCCATTTCCATAGGCGTCGATCGGCGCGCGACCGGGAAAATGCGCCTCGCGCATCTCGATCCCTGCCGGCCTGCCGTCCTTGTCGCCCGAGGCCATGCCGGCCTCAGGTCTTCTTCTTGGCGGTGACGGCCTCCGCGCCGGCGAACGGATTCACGACCGGCCTTTCCTCGCTGAGTTGCCCCGGCCGCAGCTTGAACAGGATCAGCAGCGGCGCGGCGACGAACACGGAAGAGTATGTTCCGACCAGGATGCCGAATATCATCGCGAATGAGAATCCGGCCAGCACCTCGCCGCCCAGGAAATAGAGCGCTATGAGAGCCAGCAACGTGGTAACGCCGGTCAGGATCGTGCGCGAGAGCGTCTGGTTCACCGAAAGGTCGATTAGTTCCGGGATCGGCATCTTCTTGTATTTGCGCAGATTTTCGCGGATTCGGTCGTAGACGACGACCGTGTCGTTGATCGAATAGCCGATGATCGTCAGCACCGCGGCGATCGAGGTCAGCGAAAACTCCAACTGCAGGATAGCGAACATGCCGATCGTCAGGAACAGATCGTGCAAGGTCGCGATGATGGCGCCGATGGCGAACTGCCACTCGAAGCGGAACCAGATGTAGATGCCGATGGCCAGCAGCGCGACCGCAACGGCAATGATACCGGCCTGCGTCAGTTCGGCCGAAACTGTCGGACCCACAACTTCGACGCGGCGGATGTCGTAATCCGCTTCGAGCGCGGCGCGAACCCTCGATTCAGAGCTTTGGTCCGCCATGTCGCCTTCACCCTGCGAGCCGACACGAATGAGCGCCTCGGTTGGCGAACCGAAATTCTGGACCTGCACTTCGCCGATATTGAGATCGTTCAGCGTTTCGCGGATCTCTTCGATTTCGGCGATTCCGGATTTCGCCTTGACCTCGATCGCCGCGCCGCCCTTGAAATCGACGCCGAGATTGAAGCCGAGGATGGCGAGCATCACGACCGAAACCACGGAAGTGATGATCGAGAAGCCGAACGCCCAATTCTTGACGCCCATGAAACTGAACGTCGTGTTGTAGGGCACGAAATTCAGCAGCGGCGGCGGTATCTTTACCGGCCGGCGCACGCGCAGCCACCACGCGATCATCAGGCGCGTGAAGGTGAAAGCCGTGAATACGGTGGTGATGATGCCGATCGCCAGCGTGACGGCGAAGCCCCGCACCGGCCCGGAACCCATGTAGAACAACACGAAGGCGGCAATCAACGTCGTCAGGTTGGCGTCGATGATCGTCGCCATTGCCTGCCGGAAGCCGCTGTCGAGCGACTGCACGAGGTTGCGCCCTGCCCTGCTTTCCTCGCGGACGCGCTCGAAGATCAGCACGTTCGAATCGACCGCCATGCCCATGGTAAGGACGATACCGGCGATGCCTGGCAAGGTCAGCGTGGCCCCGAGGATGGAAAGCAATGCGATGATCAGGACCAGGTTCGCGAGCAGCGCGATATTGGCGATGATGCCAAGGAAGCCATAGGCGACGATGGTGAACGCCATGACGAGGATGGTCGCGACGATAGCCGCAAGCTTGCCGGCTTCGATCGAGTCCGATCCAAGTCCGGGCCCGACCGTGCGTTCCTCGATGAAATCGAGCTTGGCGGGCAGAGCGCCGGCGCGTAACAGCACGGCGAGATCGTTGGCGCTCTCGACGGTGAAATTGCCGGATATCTGCCCCGAGCCACCGCAAATCGCCTCGCGAATGACCGGTGCCGACAGCACTTCCTTGTCGAGCACGATGGCAAATGGGCGCCCGACATTTGCGCTGGAAACCTGGCAGAAACGGGTCGCGCCCTTGTTGTCGAAGCGGAACGTGATGATCGGCTCGTTGGTGCGCTGGTCGAATGCCGCCTGCGCATCGACGAGGTTCTCGCCCTCCACCATGGCGCGGCTTTCGACCAGATAGCCTTCCGGCGGATCGGAATCCTCGTAGAGCACTTCCGTTCCTGCCGGCGGCCTGCCATTGATGGCTTCCTGCACGCTCATCTCGCTCGAAACCAGATGGAAGGTCAGCTTCGCGGTCTGGCCGATGATCTGCTTGAGGCGTTGCGGATCCTGCAGGCCGGGATATTGCACAAGAATCCGGTCCGCGCCCTGGCGTTGAACGGTCGATTCCGTCGTGCCCATCTCGTTGATGCGGTTGGTCACCACTTCGATCGACTGTGTCACGGCCTGCGAAACGGCGGTGTCGATGCCCTCGGTGGTCAGCTCCACCCGCAAAACGCCTTGGCTGGGTTCGGAGATCGTGGCCGGAGAAACCGCGGTCTGGCCGAAAAGGCCGCCCGCCACGGCCGTAGTCAGTGGCTGCAGTGCGGTCCGGGCGGCTTCCAGCTGCGTCTCGTCGCGAAGCGTGACGTTGACCGCCATGTCGCCTGACTTCGCCATCCTGTAGCCGATCTTGGCCTCGCGCAAAGCGGAACGGATGTCGTCTTCCAGAATCGCCTGCTTGTCGGCAATCAGGGCCTTGCGGTCGACCTGCATCAGGATGTGCGAGCCGCCCTGCAAATCCAGTCCAAGCGTCATCGCCTGTCTGGGCGCCCAGGAAGGCAGCGCCTCGCGCACTTCCTTGGACAGCAGGTTCGGCGCGGCAAACACCAGTCCGAGCACAACAGCCAAGAGGATGGAGATAGTCTTCCACGGCGAAAAGTAGAGCATTTCGGTCTTTCCGGTTCACGCCGCGCGAGAGGGCGACAGCGCTTTCCTGTTATGCCGGCTGGCCGGCTTGCCGGTTCACTTTACCGGTTCGCCCTTCACGCGCACATCGGCGATGGTGGAACGCAGGACGCGCACCTTCACATTGGGCGCAATCTCGACCTCGACTTCCTTTTCCTCGTCGAGCACCTTGGTCACCTTGCCGACGATACCGCCGCCGGTAACAACCGTGTCGTTGCGCCGCACGGCGGCGATCATCGCTTCGCGCTGCTTCATCGCGGTGCGCTGCGGGCGGATGACAAGGAAATACATGATGACGAAAATCAGGATCAGCGGGAAAAACGTCATCAGCATGTCGGCGCCGCCGCCGGGCGCCGTCTGCGCATATGCAGGTGTAACGAACATGGTCGCCTTTCTGGATCGGTTGGCCCCGGCAAATCAGCGGGGTTGAAGGTGCCGCGGAATATAGCCATCCACGGCCCAATTGCAAACGCGGCAGGCAGCGCCAAGCGAACTTGGCGATGATGCGCTTGGCATGGTATCGCTCGCGGCCTTGAAAACGCCCGGAGCGGAGACCTCCCTTGGCCAAAGATCCCCCTGCCGCGAACGGCATCGGACAATTGTCCACGCAAATCGAGCGGCTGATCGAGGCCGTCGAGCGGCTTGCGCCCGCGCGCGCCATTGAACCGGGCTTGGACACCGCGGAAGCCTTCATCTGGCACCCGTCCGGACTATTGCAACCGGTTGCGCGCGTCAATCGCGTCGACATGCCACTGCTCAAGGGCATCGATCGGGTACGCGACATCCTGCACGACAACACGTTGCGCTTCGCCAATGGCCTTGCGGCGAACAATGCGCTGCTATGGGGCGCGCGGGGCATGGGCAAGTCGTCATTGGTGAAAGCGGTTCATGCGGCGGTGAACAGCGCCACGGGCGGCAATCTAAAGCTCGTCGAGATCCACCGCGAGGATATTTCGACGTTGCCGGTCCTGCTCAACCTGCTGCGCGGCAGGAAAGAGCGGGCGATCCTGTTTTGCGACGATCTTTCCTTCGACAGCGACGACACCTCCTACAAGTCGTTGAAGGCAGCGTTGGACGGCGGCGTCGAGGGACGCCCGGAAAACGTGATCTTCTACGCGACATCCAACCGGCGGCATCTGCTGCCGCGCGACATGATCGAGAATGAGCGCTCCACCGCCATCAACCCGTCCGAGGCGGTCGAGGAAAAGGTGTCGCTGTCGGATCGTTTCGGCCTGTGGCTCGGCTTTCACAAGTGCAGCCAGGAAGAATATCTCGACATGGTCGACGGCTACGCCAACCATTGCGGCCTCAACGTTCCGGCGGAAGAACTTCGCGCGGAAGCGCTGGAATGGGCGACGACGCGCGGCAGCCGGTCCGGCCGCGTGGCCTGGCAGTTCGTCCAGGATCTTGCCGGCAGGCTTGGAAAAGCAGTCTGACGAACGCGAAAAAACCCGCGCCATTTTCGGCCGCGGGTCCAGTCGCTGGAGATATTTTCTTGATTATCTCCGTTATTGGGCAGGACTTATGCGCCGCCCAAATGCTCTAGCGGATCGACCGGAGCCGAATTCTTCCGCAATTCGAAGTGCAACTTTGGCATGTCCGCATTGCCGGTACGCCCGGATCGCGCAATCGTCTGGCCGCGATTGACCTCATCGCCACGATTGACGTCGATTACCTTGTTGTGGGCATAGGCCGAGACCCAGCCATCGGAATGGCGGATCAGCACGAGATTGCCGAGCCCTTCGAGTTCATTGCCTGCATAGACGACGACGCCGTTTTCCACGGCCTTGACCGCCGTTCCTTCCGGAACCGAAATGTCGATCCCGTCATTGCGGCCCGTTGCGGTCTTTTCCCCGAAATTCGAAATTACCCGGCCGCGAACCGGCCAGCGGAATTCCTCGATGCCGGTTCGCGCGGGCGCCACCGGTTCGGAGGAGGCCGTTTCGGCATTGCCTGTCCTCGGCTGCACATAGGGCTTGGGAGCGTCGCCAACCGCGCGCGCGGTGTCGCCTGCATTGGTCGCGGCAGTGGTGACCGGATCGGTCGCAGCCTTGGCGGCGCTGTTCGTGCTTGCTGCGCCCGGCAGGCTCAACACTTGGCCGATGCGGATGTTGTCGCTGGTCAGGCCGTTGGCTGCCTTGAGCGCGGCGACCGATACGCCATTGCGCGAAGCGATCTTGATGAGGCTGTCGCCCGCAGCAACCTTTACCGCGCGCGCACCGCTAACCGCTCCCGTTGTCACGGAGTAGTCCGGGGCATTGTTGTCAGAAGCCGGCGGCGCTGCCTGGCGCTTGGGCTGGTAGCGCCGGTCCTGATTTGTGTCTCCCGCATCCGCCGGCTCGACGGCAGCCAAGCGCGCCGGCTCTGCTGCAAGCTGGCCGCGTGCCGAGCTTGCCGATTGCTGCGCCGGATCATTGTCGGGAGCGGAGACTGGCGCGCTGCGCGAGTAGACATAGGTCGGTATGACGATGTTCTGTCCGCTTTGGACCGACGTCGGATCCTTGATGTTGTTTGCCGAAAGAATGGCGTTTACCGGCACGCCATAGCGTTTGGAGAGATTGTAGAGCGTCTCGCCCTCGCGAAGGGCAATTGTCGTACCGCCGGTGGCGGTCCATCCGCGCTCCTGTGCAGCCGTTGCAGGCTTGACCGGCGCAGAAATGAACTTTGTTTCAGCGTCCGCAGGAGCCGCCTTGGCAGCAGTCACCGGTTTGGCGACTGCAGGCGCGGCGGTCTCGTTTGCCTTTTTGGCTGCCTGCTGTACCGGCGGTGGCGCGCTGGAGATAGCAGGCGTGACGGACGCGGTGTTTACCGGATCCACCGCCCGTGGCGAGGCGGCGGAAGCTGGCGCCAGAAGCGGCGGCTTGTCATAAGCCGAAGCGTTGGCGATCGGGCTTGGCAATGAATTGCGCTCGATCGAGGGCGCAGACGAAACGGGCGCGTAGGCCTGAACCTGGGTATCGGAAGTCTGCTGCGAATAGGCGCCAGATGAAGCGGGAACCGGTCCGCCGTTTTGGATGTCGCCTTGCGGGACCGGGACGCGCCCGATCGAGCCGGTCGATGCAGGATCGACGCCGGGATATTGCTGCGCCGGGGCGGCAGGTTCCGCCGCGCTGGAATAAAGGCTGGAATCGAAACGGGTGAATCCGGAGCTGCACCCGGTTCCAAGCGCAGCTATCAACGCCATGGCGGCGACACGGCAAGCAAGGCTATTTCGATTACGCTGAACCAGGGTACGCATACAAATACTCGCGCCACATGCATTACTGGCGAGCATTAGAACGCGTTAATGTTACCCGTCCGTTAAGCGGACGAGATAAATCCGATTGAACACAATTCCGGCCGTCAGATCGCGCGCGCCACGCCATGTCCGAAGGGCTGCATGCGGACGGCGAAAAGCTCTTCCGCTTCGAAGCGCGAGCCGACCTTGGTGAACTTTAACAGCTTTTGTTCCCCATCCGACGGGCCGACGGGCGCTATGGCGATGCCGTTCACGGTCAATTGGTCGACGAAGTGACGCGGCGCTTCTTCATAGGCGCAATTGGCAATGATGCGGTCGAACAACTCGCCGGGCCGCCCCGACTTGCCGTCGGCAAGTTCGATCTGCGCGTTTTCGATTTCCAGCGTGGCAATGCGCGTCCGGGCCTTGTCCACCAGCGTGCGCCAGCGTTCCAGCGAAATCACCTTTCCCGCCATGTGGGCCAGCAGCGCCGTCTGATAGCCCGTGCCGGTTCCGATCTCCAGCACGCGATTGCCCTCTTGGACATCGAGCGCGGTCAGGATGCGGGCGATCTGATCCGGCGACGTCATGTTCTGCCCGCACTCGATGGGGAGTTGGCCGCGCCCGTACGAATCGTCGAGATGCATCACCGGCGCGAAATTCTGCCGGGGCACGGCTTCGAATGCCGCCATCAAGCCATGCGTCAGATTCATCGCCCGCAGGCGCAGAAGCAAACCGAGAATGGCCTCCCGCCTGTCCTTCAAGCCCCGCCCCTTACCGACCGAAGATCATCTTGAGTTCGGTCCGGAACCCCTCATGCGTGAGATCCAGCTTGAGCGGCGTAACCGAGATGCGCTTCTCGCGCAGCGCGATGATGTCGGAACCTTCCTTCTGGTCGGGCACTTCGCGCCCGAAACGGAGCCAGTAGTAGGGAAAGCCCCGGCCGTCCTGCCGCTCTTCCATGAAGAGGCCGTGGGTGAAAGCCCCCTGCCCGGTTATCTCGATGCCCTCGACCTCGTCCGCCCGGCAATTGGGAAAATTGACGTTTACGAGCGTCTTGGCCGGAAACTCGGTTTCGATCAACTTTCTGATGATTTCCGGCGCATGCGTCTCGACGACATCCCAGGGCATCACCCGTGTTCCATCGAGATAGGAAAAGGCTTGCGACAGCGCGATCGAGCGCACGCCGAGAAGTGTCCCTTCCATGGCCCCCGCAACGGTTCCCGAATAGGTCACGTCGTCGCCCGTATTCTGCCCGTGATTGACGCCCGAAAGCAGCAGATCCGGCGGGCTGTCCATCAGTTCGCGCACCGCCATGATCGCGCAGTCCGTTGGCGTGCCCTTGAGCGCAAACCGCTTGGGGCCGATGCGGCGCAGGCGCAAGGGTTCGTTCAGTGTCAGTGAATGGGCAAGGCCGCTCTGGTCGGTTTCAGGCGCCACGATCCACACATCGTCGGTGAATTGAGCGGCGATCCGCTCCAGAACGGCCAGGCCGTCGGCGTGAATTCCGTCGTCATTGGTGAGCAGGATGCGCATCAGCTTGCCGCCACGATCTTGTGCATACCGCCCATGTAGCCACGCAGCGCGTCAGGCACCGTCACCGAGCCATCCTCGTTCTGGTAGTTTTCCAGGATTGCCACCAGCGCGCGGCCGACCGCCACGCCGGAACCGTTGAGCGTGTGCACATGGCCGATGGTCTTGCCGTCCGCCTGCCGGTAGCGCGCATTCATGCGGCGGGCCTGGAAATCGCCGCAGACCGAGCAGGACGATATCTCGCGAAAGGCATCCTGCCCCGGAAGCCAGACTTCGATGTCGTGCGTCTTGCGCGCGCCAAAACCCATGTCGCCGGTGCAAAGCACCACGGTGCGGAACGGAAGGCCAAGGCGTTCGAGGATCCCCTCGGCGCAGGCCGTCATCCGCTCATGTTCGGCAAGCGCCAGTTCGGGCGTGGTGATCGAAACAAGCTCGACCTTGAAGAACTGGTGCTGGCGGATCATGCCACGCGTGTCGCGACCGGCAGACCCGGCTTCGGCGCGGAAGCAGTAGGTGCCGGCAGTCATGCGCATCGGCAGATCCTTCTCCTCGACGATTGCCTCGCGCACCAGATTGGTCAGCGGCACCTCGGCGGTCGGAATGAGGCCA
>JBGSJA010000191.1:0-18476 GCA_041742235.1 Salaquimonas sp.
AAGGCGTCGGTCAGGCCATCCTTGATCATGGTATCGACGAACTTCATGTCGCCCATCTTGGTGCCGGCGCGCAGATGCGCCGTATGCGGTGCCATGGACATCGATTCCTGCCCGCCTGCGACAATGATGTCGGCATCTCCACTGGCGATCTGCTGCATGCCAAGAGCCACGGCGCGCAAGCCGGAGCCGCACAGCTGGTTCAGCCCCCAAGCTGTCGCCTCGTTCGGGATGCCCGCGCCGATCGCCGCCTGGCGGGCGGGATTCTGGCCCTGGCCAGCTGTCAGGATCTGGCCCATGATGACCTCATCGACATCGGCCGGGGAAACGCCCGCCCGCTCCAGCGCCGCCTTGATCGCTATCGATCCCAGCACATGCGCCGGTGTTTCGGCAAAGGCTCCGTTGAACGAACCGACCGGCGTGCGCGCGGCTCCGGCAATGACGATTGCATCCTTGCTGCTCATCTAGACCTCCTGATTGACCGCCGGGCGGGAACCCGTCCGCGTTTGAATTGCCCATACTTGCACGGGGAATTGTCTGCAATGCGGCTTTCGACTCGTGCCGCCGGCAAAATCACGTCCCCCACGTTCCTTTGCAACTTATGTGAAAAATCTGGCCAGCGCCAATGGCCTGAATCAAAAATCAGAATGCAGGGCTTTCCCGCCGCCACGCCGCAGTTGACACCGGACCGCCGCGGGGCCAAATCTGCCCTGTGTTTCCCGGACAGGCGACAGGCATGGCACAGGAATATCTGCGGGCGCCGCTTCCGCGAAAACAGACCGTGGCGGTCAAGGTCGGCGGCGTCGCGGTCGGCGGCGGATCGCCGGTCGTCGTCCAATCGATGACCAACACCGACACGGCCGATATCGAGGCGACCGTACGCCAGGTGGCAGCGCTGGCCCGTTCGGGCTCGGAACTGGTGCGCATCACCGTCGACCGCGACGAAAGCGCCGCCGCCGTGCCGCATATCAAGGAAAAGCTGCTGGGGCGCGGGGTCAACGTACCGCTGATCGGCGATTTCCATTATATCGGCCACAAATTGCTGGCCGATCATCCCGCCTGCGCGCAAGCCTTGGACAAGTACCGGATCAATCCGGGCAATGTCGGCTTCAAGAACAAGAAGGACGCGCAGTTCGCGGCCATCATCGAAATGGCAATCCGCCATGAAAAGCCCGTGCGCATCGGCGTCAACTGGGGTTCGCTCGACCAGGAATTGCTGACCCGGCTGATGGACGAGAACGCCGCGGCCGGTTCGCCCATGACGGCGCAGGAAGTGACGCGAGAGGCCATCGTGCAATCGGCGCTGATTTCGGCCGCTATGGCCGAGGATATCGGCCTGCCGCGATCGAAGATCATCCTTTCGGCCAAGGTGAGCCAAGTACAGGACCTGATCGCCGTCTATACCGATCTTGCCGGCCGATCCGACCATGCGCTTCATCTTGGCCTCACCGAGGCCGGAATGGACACCAAGGGCATCGTGGCATCTTCCGCGGCGATGGGCGTGCTGCTGCAGCAGGGCATCGGCGATACGATTCGCATCTCGCTCACTCCGGAGCCCAATGGCGACCGCACCCGCGAGGTCAAGGTCGCGCAGGAACTGCTGCAGACCATGGGCTTCCGCTCCTTCGTGCCGATCGTCGCGGCATGCCCCGGCTGCGGGCGCACCACCTCCACGGTGTTCCAGGAACTGGCGCAGAAGATCCAGAACCAGCTGCGCGACGAAATGCCGGTTTGGCGGGAAAAATATCCGGGCGTGGAAGCGCTCAACGTCGCGGTAATGGGCTGCATCGTCAACGGCCCGGGCGAGTCCAAGTTTGCCGATATCGGCATATCGCTGCCCGGCACCGGCGAAATGCCCGCCGCGCCCGTATTCATCGACGGAAAGAAGGCGATGACGCTGCGCGGCCCCAATATCGCCGAGGATTTCCGCAAGCTCGTGCTCGACTATGTCGAAAACCGCTATGGCAAGGGCCGCGTCGGCACCGCGGCGCAGTAGATGATCGCGCAAGCGGGCAGGCTTGCCGCGGCAGCATTGCTGCTGGCGGTGTTTGCCGCGCCGGTTCGCGCCGAACCCCCGGGCGGACCCTACGGACCGCTGCCGGGCATTGCCGAAGTAGTCGATCCGGCCGTTCATGCAGCCAATGTTTGCGCCCTGATCGAGGGCGAGGCGGCGAAGAACGCCCTGCCCGCGCCCTTTTTCGCCCGGCTGATCTGGAAGGAAAGCCGCTTCGATCCCGGCGCGGTCAGCCCCGCCGGAGCCGAAGGCATCGCCCAGTTCATGCCGGGCACGGCAGCCTTGCGCGGCCTGGACAATTCGTTCGACATGTACAAGGCGATTCCTGCTTCCGCCCGTTATCTGGCTGAAATGGCGGCCACCTACGGAAATCTGGGATTGGCCGCCATCGGCTACAATGCCGGCGAGGCGCGGCTAAGGCGATGGATGGACAAGGGCGGATTCCTGCCGCTGGAGACCGAGAACTACGTCGCGTCCATCCTTGGGGAGCCCGCGGACAATTTCGCCGATCCGCTTTACCGCCCGGAAGTATCCCCGCTCGACAAGGACAAGAGCTTCGGAGATGCCTGCAAGGCCATGCCGGCAGTCTTCTCGCGGACCATCGCGATGGCAAGCGTCAATGTGAAGCCGTGGGGCATACAGGTCGCGGGCAACATCCGGCGTGCTGCCGCCTTGCGTCAGTGGGAGCGCGTGCGCGCAAGGTTCGCCGGGGTGCTCGACGGGCACGAACCGGTGGTTTCTCGCGTGCGCAACCCGCGCGGGCGGGCAGGGATCTACGCGGTTCGAATCGGTGCGGAAAACCGGAAGGAAGCCAATGGCATTTGCTCTGCCCTTCGCAGGGGCGGCGGAGCCTGCGTCGTCATGAAGAACCGCTGAACGCGCCTGCCCTGAGCCAGTCGCGCGCGACATGGGCAAGGAAGAATACGAGCACCATGACCAACGAAAAGCCGAGATAGACCGGCGCGAATCCATATGCCTGGCCAACAGTGCCCAGCAGCGCCGGCGCGCAGAGCAGACCGAAATATCCGAACATGGTGGCGATGGCGATGCCGGTGCCGGGGGCGACGCCGGGCACTTTCGAGGCGGCTGAAAACGCCACCGGCACGATGTTTGCGCAGCCCAGGCCCGCCAGCAGGAAGCCGGCGACCACCACCGGCAATCCGCCGCCCATACTTGCAAGGATGAAGCCGACGACCGCCATAACCGCGGAGCCTTGCAGCAGCCGGACCGCGCCAAAGCGGTTGCGCAGCGTGTCGCCGGAAAAGCGCGCGATCATCATCGCAAAGGAAAATCCGGCAAACGCAAAGCCCGACAACGCCACGTCGGCCATCATTTCCTCGCGCAGGTAGATCGCGCTCCAGTCGATGACCGATCCCTCCGCAGTGAATGCGGCAAGCGCCACGACGCCGTAGAGGTAGACGCGGATGTTGCCTGGTAGTTTGAACCTCCTTTTTTCGCCCGGCGCCTTCGGCTCGGAGGGGCGTTTTGGCGCCAGGAAGGGCGCGGCCGCAATCACCAGAACCGCCACCGACGCCATGGCGAGGATGCCGAAGCCGTTCTGCCCGATCGAGGCGAGGATGAAACCGCCTGCCGCGGCCCCCAGCATGCCGCCAAGGCTCCAGAAACCGTGGAAGGACGACATCACCGACTTGCCGAGGCTGTGCTCTACATCCGCGCCATTGGCATTCATCGCCACGTCCATCACCGAAATCGCCACGAAGAGCAGGACGAAGAACATCACTGCCGGCAGGAAACTTGTCGCTTGCGCGAGGATCAAAAGACCTGGAGCCATCAGCAGACCGGCAGCCACCGCAACAGGGCGCGATCCGGCCCGTGCGATCAGGAGCCCCGAGAGCATCAGGCCGCCGAAGCCGCCGAGCGCGCCAAAGAGTATGAGCAGGCCCATGGCCGACTCCTTAATGCCCAAATTGCCCTGCACTGCCGGCACGAAAACCGACCACAATCCCGCGACAAGGCCGTTTGCAAGAAAGAGCGCGGAAACGGCCGTGCGTGCGCCGCGCCTTAGCGGAATCGCGGGCATGCCTGCCGGGTGCTCCGCGGGAACGGCGGAACTATCCATAGACCACCAGCAGGTCCTTGGCGTCGATCTGGTCGCCGGCGCGCACCAGCACTTCGGCAATCTTGCCGGCGCGCTCGGCGTGGATGGCGGTTTCCATCTTCATGGCCTCGATGGAAACCAGTACGTCGCCTGCCGCCACCTCCTGGCCCGCCGTCACAGGCGCTGCGGAAATCACGCCCGGCATCGGCGCGCCGACATGCGCCTCATTGCCCGGATCGGCCTTGCGCCGGACGGAACCGCCCGATGCACCATGGGCGCGGTCCGGCACCTTGGCGCGGCGCGGCTGTCCGTTCAGTTCGTAGTGGACGGTAACCATGCCCTTGTCGTCGGTCTCGCCGATCGTCAGGCACAGCACCACCAGCGTCTTGCCCTTTTCAAGGTCCACGTGAATTTCCTGCCCCGGCTGCAGGCCGTAGAAATAGACCGGGGTCGGCAGGACCGAGGTCGGGCCGTACAGGTCACGCGTCGCTACATAATCGGAAAACACCTTCGGATACATCAGCCACGAGGCGAACTCCTGTTCGCTCAAGGGCTCGCCGGTCTTTTCGCTTGCCCGCTTCTTTTCGACTGCCAGATCAAGCTCGGCAAGGCGCGAACCTGGACGTTCGGTGAACGGCTTTTCGCCTTTCAGCGCCCGCTTCTGGATCTTTTCCGGCCATCCGCCCTCCGGTTGGCCGAGATCGCCGCGCATCATCGAGACGACGGATTCGGGGAACGATATCTCGCGCGTGCCGTCGACGACATCGGCGACGGCGAGGTCCTGGCTCACCATCATCAGCGCCATGTCGCCGACCACCTTCGAGGATGGCGTGACCTTGACGATGTCGCCGAACATCAGGTTTGCGTCATGATATGCGCGCGCCACCTCGTGCCAGCGCGATTCCAGCCCGAGCGAACGCGCCTGCTCCTTGAGGTTGGTGAACTGCCCGCCCGGCATTTCGTGGAGATAGACTTCCGACGCCGGACCCTTGAGGTCGCTCTCGAAAGCGGCGTACTGCGCGCGCACCGCTTCCCAGTAGAAGGAAATGCGCCGGATCGCATCCGGATCGAGGCCCGTGTCTTGGCCGGTTCCCTTCAGCGCCTCGACAAGCGATCCGAGGCAGGGCTGCGAGGTATTGCCCGACAGTGAGTCCATCGCCGCGTCGATGATGTCGGCCCCGTTTTGTGCTGCCGCCAGCACGCTCGCCGCTGAAATGCCTGAGGTGTCGTGCGTATGGAAATGCAACGGCAGGTCGGTCTCCTGTCGCAGCGTGCTGAACAGCTTCGCGGCGGCGGCGGGCTTCAACAAACCGGCCATGTCCTTGATGGCGATCATGTGCGCGCCGGCCTTTTCCATCTCGCGCACCAGCCGGACATAATATTTGAGGTCGTACTTGGCCCGATCGGGATCGAGAAGGTCGCCGGTATAACAGATCGCGCCTTCGCAGATCTTGCCGCTCTCGATCACCGCGTCCATCGAAACGCGCATGTTCTCGACCCAGTTGAGGCAGTCGAAGACGCGGAACACGTCGATGCCGGCCTTGGCCGCCTGCGCGACGAAATACTTGACGACGTTATCTGGGTAGTTGGTGTAGCCGACCCCGTTGGAGCCGCGCAGCAGCATCTGCAGCAATATGTTCGGCGCACGCTCGCGGATGAGCACAAGCCGCTCCCACGGATCCTCGGTCAGGAAGCGCATCGCGACATCGAAGGTCGCCCCGCCCCAGCATTCCAGGCTGAACAGCCCGCTCATTGCCCGCGAATAGGCGTCGGCGACGGCGACGATGTCGTGGGTGCGCATGCGGGTCGCGAGCAGCGACTGGTGCGCATCGCGCATGGTAGTGTCGGTAACGAGGACGCGGCCCTGTTCGCGCACCCATTTGCTGAAACCTTCCGCGCCCAGTTCTTCGAGCTTTTGCCGCGTGCCCGGCTCAGCCGACTGCGTAAAGCGCGGCACTTGCGGCCTTGCGCCGTCATGGGCGGGCCGTGCACGCCCGCGCGCTTCGGGGTGGCCGTTGACCGTGACGTCGGCTATGTAGTTCAAAAGCTTCGTCGCCCGGTCCTTGCGCTTCACCTGCGCGAAGAGTTCCGGCGTCGTGTCGATGAACTTCGTCGTATAGGTGTTGTCGCGAAAGCTCTTGTGGCTGATGATCGCCTCGAGAAACGTAAGGTTCGTCGCAACGCCGCGAATGCGGAACTCGCGCAGCGCGCGGTCCATGCGCGCGATCGCTTCCTCGGCGGTCGGCGCCCAGGCGGTCACCTTCTCCAGCAAAGGATCATAGAAGCGGGTGATCACCGCGCCCGAATAGGCCGTGCCGCCATCGAGGCGGATGCCGAAGCCGGTAGCTCCGCGATAGGCGGTGATGCGCCCGTAGTCCGGTATGAAATTCTGCTCCGGATCCTCGGTCGTGATGCGGCACTGCAGCGCGTTGCCGTTGAGGCGGATGTCCTTTTGCGCCGGCACCCCGCTGTCGGGATCGCCGATCCGCCTGCCTTCGAGGATGCGGATCTGCGCCTTGACGATGTCGATGCCGGTAACCTGCTCGGTAACCGTATGCTCGACCTGGATGCGCGGATTGACCTCGATGAAATAGAACTCGCCGCTATCGACATCCATCAGGAACTCGACGGTTCCCGCTCCGACGTAGTTCGTGGCATTGGCGATCGCCAGTGCGTAACCCGAAAGCTCGTTTCGCTGCGCGTCGTCGAGGTACGGCGCCGGCGCGCGCTCGACCACTTTCTGGTTGCGCCGCTGCACCGAGCAGTCGCGTTCGTAAAGATGCACGCAATTGCCATGCGTATCGCCAAGGACCTGCACCTCGACATGGCGCGCGCGCTCGATCAGTTTTTCGAGATAGACCTCGTCCTTGCCGAATGCTGCCCGCGCCTCGCGCCTCGCCTCGTTCACCTCGCGCTCGACATCCTCCATGTTGCGGATGACGCGCATGCCGCGTCCACCGCCGCCCCATGATGCCTTGAGCATCACCGGCAGGCCGATTTCCTGCGCCATCTCGCGGATCGTGGCGGCATCGTCTGGAAGCGGATCGGTGGCCGGGATGACCGGCACTCCGACTTCTTGCGCCAGGTTGCGCGCGGCCACCTTGTTGCCCAGGCGGCGCATGGTGTCGGGCCGCGGACCGATGAAGATGATGCCGGCCTGCGCGCAGGCATCGGCGAATTCCGGGCTTTCCGAAAGCAGGCCGTATCCGGGATGGATCGCGTCCGCGCCCGACAATTCGGCGACCCGGAGGATCTCCGCAATCGAAAGATAGGATTCGATCGGCCCCATGTCCTTTGCAAGGTGTGGCCCCCGGCCGATCTGGTAGGCCTCGTCGGCCTTGAAGCGGTGCAGCGAAAGCTTGTCTTCTTCCGCCCACACCGCCACCGTGCGGATTCCCAGTTCGTTCGCCGCGCGAAAGACGCGAATGGCAATTTCGGATCGGTTGGCGACGAGAATCTTGCGGATCAACGGGAAACCCTTCTGCTTGCTGACTGGAAGTTTCCGGAAAACCGGGCGGGCACCGGGGCGATTTACCTTGCATGGTGCCGCTAGCGCAACCCGCACCATGGGTCAGGCAGGACCGGCTCCATGCTGCGGATGCGAAGTTGGCTGGATTCTTCGCAATTGCTCAACTATGGTGCATCGTGGGGTTTGCGTATTCAGGAACGAATGATGGCATCCAGCGACCGGCCAACCATAATCAAGAAATATGCCAACCGGCGGCTCTACAATACCGGGTCCAGTACCTACGTCACGCTCGACGATCTTGCGGTCATGGTGAAAGCCGGCGACGAGTTCGTCGTTCATGATGCAAAATCGGGCGAGGACATCACCCGTTCCGTCCTTGCGCAGATCATCTTCGACCAGGAAGGCAAGGAAGGGCAGAACCTTCTGCCGATCGCGTTTTTGCGCCAGCTTATCCAGTTCTACGGCGACAGCATGCAGGCGATGGTTCCGTCCTATCTCGAACATTCCATGGCGTCTTTCGCCCGCGAGCAGGAAAAATTCCGCGAACAGATGACGCAGGCCTTTGGCGGCATGGGAATCCCCTCCGTCGAGGAGCAGGTTCGCCGAAATCTTGAAATGTTCCAGAAAGCGGCCGGCATGTTCATGCCTTTCGCCGCGCCCCCCTCCGGCCAGTCCGCGCCAAAGCCGGGCGCTGACGGCGAAAAGGCCGGTCAGAAGGACATCCAGACACTCAAGGAACAGCTTGCCGAGATGCAGAAGAAGCTGGACAAGCTCGGCTGAGTTCAGCCGTTGGCGGCAAGCCGCGGCGACGCTTCGGCAATGACGAACGGACTTGCCGTGGTGGCGTGGCCGAACTGGTGGCCCTGCAGGTAATCGACCCCCCAACCGGTGAGAAGCGCAGCGGTTTCCTCGCTTTCCACCCATTCCACGACGGTCTTCACGCCGAACGCGCCTGCAAGGTCGAGCAGGCTGCGGATGAACACCTGGTTCTGCCGGTTCCTCGAAAGGTCGCGGGCGAACGATCCGTCGATCTTGATGATATCCACCGGCAGCGCCTTCAAATTCGAGAAGGATGTATAGCCGGCGCCGAAATCATCGACCGCCACGGTGCAACCGATGTCCTTGAGCAGCGCGACGAACTTGCGCGTTTCATCGAGGTCGGAAGCAGCATGGGATTCAGTGATCTCGACCGTCAGGCGGGGCGCGATGTCCGGTGCGGCTCGCAGGCGCATGGCAAGCTTTGAAAGCCAGTCGGGATCTTCTGCCGAAGCGTTCGAGACATTGAGCGACAGGCGCGCCTGCCGGTGCGTCTGCATCGTGTCGATGGCAAGGTCAAGGGCACAGACGTCGATGATGCGCATGAAGCCGAGACGTTCGCCGAGCGACAGGAATTCGCTTGCTTCCACGATCCGCCCGTCACCGTCCACCATGCGGATCAGCGCCTCGTGAAATTCGACGCGCCCGGTTGCGGCGGCAACGACAGGCTGGAAAGCGAGGCGCATGTTGCCGGCCTGGATGGCGGAAATGACGCGAGTCGCCAGATGCGCGTCGCTTCGTGTCTGGATCAGCCGGGCGGGGCTTGAATCATGCACCGCGAAGCGAAGTTTCTTGTCACGCCGCGCCATCTGCGAAGCCGAGAAGCAGGCGGCCATCGCTTCCTGCGTCGTGCGCGCGTGCCGCGGCAATTCGCATGCGCCGACGGTTGCATTGAGAAGCACCGGCCCGGCACTCGTCGGAATGAGGTTTCGGCTCAGCACATCGATGAAACGGCGCGAGGCGCTGTAGACCTCGCTTGCCTGGCATTGCTTCAGCAGGATGCCGAACTTGGCGCCCGAAAAACGCGCGAGCGTGTCTTCCGAGCGCAACTTCGCCGAGAGGCGTTCCCCGGCCAGTTTCAGGATCTCGTCGCCGGTGGTGTAGCCGTAGAGGTCGTTGATGAGGTCCATCCGCTCGATACTGATGATCAGCAGCGCGGCCCGCGAATTTTCGCTCACGCATTCCGCGATCGTCTCGCCTACCCGTGCCTCCAAGTAACGCCGGTTCGGCAAGAGGGTAAGGTCGTCGAAGTCCGAACGGCGCAACAGCGCATCTTCGCGGCTCTTTTGCTCGTTGACGATCCGCACCACGCCTTTGGCTTTTGCCGGGCGCCCGCCGGTGCCGGGATACCAGACGCCGGCATCTTCCAGCCAGACCGCCTCGCCGCCGTCCACGTGCTCGCCCGCAATCGCATAGACGCAGTGGTAGCGCTGGGGACCTTCGGGTTCTTCATGACCGGCCCGGGCGAAGATCGCGCCATACCGGCTTTGGCCGCCTTCGGCGCTGACCATGGTTTCGAAGCCGCGGCCCGTATGCGCAATGTCGGTGTTGCGCAGCCTGACGACTTCGCAAAAATTCCGGGTCCAGGAAAGCCTGTCCTCGGCGATGTTCCACTCGTAGGCTGCCTGCCCCGTCAGCGCAAGGATGTCATCGGCGCTATCGAAACCACTCAATTTCATTTCCCCCGGCATGCACGGCAATCGCCACGCTCGAGCCGGAATAACACCGAAACATTAAGGAGCCGGAAAAACATGCGCCCGATTTTTGTGACGGCCCGTTTCAGTAGGGTCCGCCGACTGCGACATCGCGTGTTGCTGAGCGGATCGACACCGAAAAACCTGCAATCACGTCGATGAAGGTGATCGCCAACAGGATAAAGAACACCGAATTGGCCGCATTGCGAATAAGAAGGAATTCAATGAGATAGGCAATGAAGACGAAGGTCGACAGCAAATGGTCTATGATCGAGTCGGAGCCGACGCGCGTCGCCTTGAGGATTTCGAAGAACAGCAGGAAAAGCGCGAGCGAGATCATGACGTCGCCCAGCGTCATCGTCCAGGTCGCGCCGGACAGCATTCCCCATTGCGCCACTACCGAAAGCCACGGATCGGGTGAACCGCTTTCGACAAGCCCCAATGCCACCAGATTATAGGCGATGAACGGCACGATCATCAGCGGAACGTTGGTGAGAATGCTCATCGGAACCGGTCTCCGCGCTGCCCCGGCCGGCCGGGCGTTATCGTTGACGGCGATAGATAGCCGTCAAAAGCGGCAACGCAAGGATTTTTGGGTGCGACAAACAAAAAGGCCGGCACGAGGCCGGCCCTTTGAAGAAAATGCGACTGGAATCAGTTGGATTCCTTGGGCTCCAGGATCTGGCGGCCGCGATACATGCCGGTCTTCAGGTCGACATGGTGCGGACGGCGCAGTTCGCCGGAATTCTTGTCCTCGACATAGGACGGTTGCTTGAGGCCGTCGGCCGAGCGGCGCATGCCGCGGCGCGAGGGAGAGGTTTTTCGCTTGGGTACTGCCATTGCAATTCTCCGGTAACTAGGGGGCCGTCATCCCCTGCCGCAACGCGAGCCGCAACCGCGTCGCTTCACATGGGCTGGAAAACGGACATGAAAGCCATCCAGCCCGCAAGGCCGGAACGAGTGGGGCGGCTTATACATGCAGGCGGGCCGTTTGAGAAGCCGTTATTTGACGCAGCCCGTGTAGCCGCCGGAACGGGCCGCCCGCCGTTCGATGATTCCGGCCAGCCTTTGCAAACCCTTGCCCGGTTTGGCGGGATCGCGGACGCCGGGCGCCGGCAAGGTGACGGCCAGCAAGGCCGCCTGCCGGGCATTCAACTTGCCGGCGGATCGCCCGAAATGGTGCTGCGCCGCGGCTTCTATGCCGAAAACGCCGGTATCCCATTCGGCGATGTTCACATAAATCTCCATGATGCGCTTCTTCGGCAGGACGACGTCGAGATACACCGCCAGCGGAATTTCTGCGGCCTTGCGCAGGAAGGAACGTCCGTTCCACAGGAACAGGTTCTTGGCGAGCTGCATGGTTATCGTGCTGGCGCCGCGCGTCTTTTCGCCCTCCATGGCGTCGTCGATCACCGCATTGAGTTCGCGCAGGTCGACGCCGCGATGGCTGCAGAACTGGCCGTCCTCCGACATGATGATCGACTGCAATGCCACGGGCGCGACATCCTCGATTTCAACCCATTGCCGCTCGACCGGCTGAAGCAGCAGCCAGCGCCCGAGCATGAGGGTCGAAACAGGCCGGATAATTTCCACGCGGTACAGGATGCCCAGCACGGCAGGAACCATGGCGACGGCTATCAGCGCGACCGCCATGCCGCGCCATGGAACACGCCAGCGACGCGCCCGGCGCGGCACGGCCGGAAAGCCTTCCGTGTCGCCGCGCACCGGCCGCACTTGTGCAAGGTCATGGTCCCTGCCCTGAGCTTCCATCCTGGTGCTTTTCCGGCCCTTTCCCATCGCCGCACCATTAGCATAGCAACCCGTGCGCGCAACCATCCGCGAACCGCTTGACCGCGCAGCGGCAGCGGTGCAACGAGTTGCCCGGGGAGATTTAACGCATGAGTGATTTTCCGGCGCGCCTGCACCAGAGGGCGGTTGAAGTCGCGGCCTTGCTGGACGCGTTGCTGGGCGAAGCCGTGCTTGAAGGCGAGATAGCGCGTCCGCACCGGCTGCTCGCAGCCATGCGCCATGGCGTGCTGAATGGCGGCAAGCGGATGCGGCCGTTCCTCCTGATCGAATCGTCGCTGATGCTGGGGGGCATGCACGATACCGCGCTGCGGGCGGCTGCCGCGCTGGAATGCGTACATTGCTATTCGCTGATCCATGACGATCTGCCGGCGATGGACGATGACGACCTGCGCCGCGGTCAGCCGACCGTCCACAAGGCATATGACGAGGCAACCGCGATCCTCGCCGGGGACGCGCTCTTGACGCTTGCTTTCGACATCCTGGCCGATCCGGCCACGCATCCGGATCCGGCAATCCGTTCCGCCCTCGTTCTGTCGCTTGCCCGCGCTTCCGGCATGGGCGGCATGGCGGGCGGACAGATGCTCGACCTTTCCGCCGAGCACCAGTCATGGACCGCTGATGAAATCGAGACTATGCAATCCATGAAGACGGGAGCGCTGATCCGATGCGCCTGCGAAATGGGCGCGATCGCCGCCAGTGCCACCGCAAATCAGACGGGCAGGCTGCGGCGCTTCGGCGAAATCTGCGGACGGGCCTTCCAGCTGGCCGACGACATTCTTGACGTCACCCAGTCGACAACCGCGCTGGGCAAGCAGGCAGCCAAGGACGAAGGCCGCGGCAAGGCTACCCTTGTTTCATTGATCGGAATTGAGGAAAGCCGCGCGATGATCGGTAAGTTTCTGGCGCAGGCACTGGAAGAAATCGAACCTTTCGGCGCGGACGCCGAATGGTTGCGTGAGGCAGCCGGCTTCATCGTCTCGCGCCAGCACTGAGCCTGCTTCGATTCGCGCAAGAGAAGATTGAAATCGCGAATTCTGCGAATTGAGGCGATTTTTCCAACCTAGCGCCAAACATCGCATTTGCCTGCCGCCAAATTCGGTCCGGCCACGCCTATCTTGGATGCATGTTCCAGTGGTGGACCTCGACCATGGCCAATCGCGGCACCGACGACAAGCTATCGGTATTCCCGATCTTCCTGAAGGTGGAAGATCGTTTCGCAGTCGTGGTCGGCGACGGGCCCGAGGCGGTCGCCAAGGCACGCCTGCTGCGCGAAAGCCGCATCGCCATCCGCCTGGTGTCGCGCGAACCCAATGACGAACTGGCCGCACTCGTCATCCAGGCGGATCTTGAGCATGTGCCGGCACATTTCTCGCCCGAATTGATCGAAGGCGCCGCGCTCGTTTTCGCCGCGACCGGAGACGAGGCGGCCGACAGCGCCGTGGTCGAAGCGGCACGGGCGCGCAATATCCCCGTAAACGCGGTTGACCGGCCCTGTCTTTGCGATTTCTATACACCCGCGCTCGTCAACCGCGCGCCGATCGCCGTCGCCATCGGCTCGGAGGGAACAGGCCCGGTTCTCACGCAGATGATCCGCGCCCGCATCGAAACGATCCTGCCGCCCTCAACCGGTGCGCTTGCCCGCCTCGGTGCGCTCTACCGTGTGGCCGTTGACCGGCTGGTTCCGCGCGGCCTTGCCCGCCGCCGCTTCTGGCGCGCCTTCTTCGACGGCGAAATCGCCAGGCTGGTCGAAGGCGGCGAAATGCCCGCCGCCCGCCGCGCCGCGACGCGTCTGCTCAAGAACGTCTCGCCGGAAAAAGGCTTCGTAACGCTCGTCGCCGCAGGTTCGGGCGAGGCCGATCTTCTGACACTGAGGGCCGTGCGCGCACTCCAGGAAACCGACCTCGTGCTGCACGACTCGCAGTTCGGAAAGGACATCGTTTCCATGGGCCGCCGCGATGCGGAGCGCGTACCTTTCGAAAACAGTGCGCTGACGGCGCTTGCCCCGGCGCTTGCTGGCAATTTCGGCGAGGCCAAACGCGCCGTCGTGCTTGCCGCCGGTTCCAGCCGGCAATTCGCCGTGCTCGCAGCAGCACTTGAAGCAGCCGGCGTCGCTTTCGCGATCATCCCCGGCGTGGAGGGGGAAACCTCGGCGCCTGAGCTTTTCAGTTCAACCAAGTCCGGCATTGCCGCGTAAGGAGCAAGTCGCATGAAGATCATCACCGCAAACCGCCTGACCGACGGCGTCGTTGTCTACCTCACCGGCAGTGGCTGGGTGGACGGCATTGCCGCCGCTGCTGTTCTCAACGCACCGGACGCCATCGATGCCGGCCTTGCGGCAGCAGCGCGCGCGATCGCCAACCGCGAGGTCGTCGACGTCAACGCCATCGACGTGACGCTTGACGACAACCGCCGGCCGGTTCCGATCCGGCTGCGCGAGCGTATCCGCGCCTATGGCCCCACCGTCGGCTACGGCGAAGCCGGCCTGCCACGCCTCGTTGCCTGAGCCAGACGGACGGATCGCCCAATGTACCGCTACGATGAATTCGACCATGAGTTCGTGAATGCCCGCGTCGCGCAGTTTCGCGACCAGGTTTCGCGCCGCCTTTCAGGCGAGTTGAGCGAGGACGAATTCAAGCCGTTGCGGCTGATGAATGGGGTATACCTTCAGCTTCACGCGTACATGCTGCGGGTGGCTATTCCCTATGGCACGCTGAATTCGCGCCAGATGCGCATGCTTGGCCACATCGCGCGCAAATACGACCGCGGCTACGGGCATTTCACCACGCGCCAGAACATCCAGTTCAACTGGCCCAAGCTCATCGACATTCCGCAAATCCTGGAGGACCTCGCCTCGGTCGAGATGCATGCCATCCAGACTTCGGGCAACTGCATACGCAATGTGACCACCGACCATTTCGCCGGCGTTGCGCGCGACGAGATCGCCGACCCGCGCGTTTATGCCGAGATCCTGCGGCAATGGTCTTCGCTGCACCCCGAATTCGTCTTCCTGCCGCGCAAGTTCAAGATCGCCATCACGGGCGCCGCGCACGACCGCGCCGCGATCCAGGTGCATGACATCGGCCTGCAGCTCAAGCGCAACGACAACGGCGAAACCGGCTTCGCCGTCCATGTCGGCGGCGGCCAGGGGCGCACCCCGATGATCGCCAAGCTGGTTCGCGAATTCCTGCCGGAAGGTGATCTTATCGCCTACACGGAAGCGATCCTGCGGGTCTACAATCTCTATGGACGGCGCGACAACAAGTACAAGGCCCGCATCAAGATCCTCGTCCACGAGACCGGCATCGACGAATTGCGCCGCGACATCGAGAAGGAGTTCGAGCGCATTCGCGACGGCGTGCTGCACCTGCCCAAGGCCGATATCGACGCGATCAATTCATGGTTCGCCCGGCCGGCATATCGCGACCTGCCGCAGGCGAGCGCCACGCTGGAAGCGGGGCGTAATGCAGACCGCCATTTCGACCGCTGGGTAAGGAACAACGTTACCGAGCACGTTCATCCGGGCCACGCCATCGTGACCGTCTCGCTCAAGCCGGCAGGCGCGCCCCCGGGCGATGCGACCGCGCGCCAGATGGAAGTGCTGGCCGACCTCGGCGAGAGGTTCAGCCACGACGAACTGCGCATCAGCCATGAGCAGAATGTCATCCTGCCGCATGTCGCTAAGGACGATTTGAAGACCGTTTACGACGCGCTTGCAGCGGAAGGCCTGGCCGCCGCCAATGCGGGCCTCGTCACCGACATCATCGCCTGCCCCGGCCTCGATTACTGCGCGCTCGCCAATGCCCGCTCGATACCGGTGGCTCAGCGGATTTCCGAGGCTTTCGAGGCCTCGGGCCGCGAACAGGAAATAGGCGAACTGAAAATCAAGATTTCCGGCTGCATCAATGCCTGCGGGCACCATCATGTCGGCCATATCGGCATTCTGGGCGTCGACCGGAAGGGCGAGGAATTCTACCAGATCACGATCGGCGGTTCGGCGGACGAGCACACTTCCATCGGCGAGATCGTCGGCCCCGGCTTTTCCACGGACGAAGTTGTGGGCGCTGTCGAGAAGATCGTCGACACCTATCTGGGCCTGCGGCAATCGCCGCAGGAAACCTTCTTGCAGGCCTGGCGGCGGGTCGGGCAGCAACCTTTCAAGGAAGCCCTCTATGGCTGAGCAACTCCTCAAGGACCGCACGATCACGCAAGGCTGGACGCCGCGCGAGGCGGAAAGCCTTACCGCGCGCTTCGCCAACTCCGGCGCCCGCAAGATGCTGGAGACCATGCTGGCCGAAAACGCCGGCAAGCGCATCGCGCTCGTCTCCAGCTTCGGGTCCAACTCGGTGGTCTTGCTGCACCTTGTCGCCAGCATCGACAGGAATTTGCCGGTGCTTTTCATCGATACCGGCAAGCTGTTCGGCTCGACGCAACGCTATCGCGAGGAACTGACCAATACGCTTGGCCTCACCAATGTGCGCAGCATCGGCGCGCCCGGGAACCATTTGTACGAACGCGATCCCGCCGGGGCGCTGTGGCTGGTCGACAAGACCGCGTGCTGCTCGCTGCGCAAGGTGGAGCCCTTCGCCGAGGCGCTCAAGGATTTCGACATCTGGATTTCCGGCCGCAAGCGCTACCAGGGCGGCATGCGCGCCAGCCTGCCGTTGTTCGAGGCTGACGGAGAACGCCTCAAGGTCAATCCGCTGGCAAACTGGACGTCCGGCGACATCGACGTCTACCGCTCGGCTTTCCTGTTGCCGCAGCATCCGCTGGTCGAAAAGGGCTACCGCTCCATCGGTTGCGAACCCTGCACCAGCCCGGTAGCCGAGGGCGAGGATGAACGCGCCGGGCGCTGGCGCGGCGAGGCAAAGACCGAATGCGGGATTCACCTTTTGCCACAAGACAAAGGCCTGCTCGATGAGGCAGCCAGCAGGACCTTCGGATGAGCGACATCACCGAGCCAAGGATCTGGACCCGCAACGGGTTCACCGACGACTGCTTCACAGCGGAAAAAGGCGCGGCCTTCATGTCGCCCGAGGAGGCAACCGGCAGGCTCGGCTCGAACCTGTTGAGCGTGCTAGTGCTGGAACCGGGCGACGAGGTGGCTGCCGCCGCCAGTCGCATCCACGAATTCGACGCGGTCTTCATACGCTTTGCCGTCTTTTCCGACGGGCGCGGTTTTTCCACCGCACGGCTGCTGCGGGAAAAATACGGCTTCAAGGGCGAAGTTCGCGCGACTGGCCACTTCATCCTCGACCAGATCCCGTATCTGCTGCGCGTCGGCTTCGACAGCTTCGCCGTCACCCATGCACCGACGATCCGCCGCCTTGAGGAAGGCAACACCGCCGAGGTGCCCGTTTACCTACAGCCTGCCTTCGCGAATGAACAATGCGCTGGCGAGCGCGCCTGGGCCCGGCGCAAGATTTGAGGGCAAAGCCCTCACGCAAGCCGCCGCCGGATATGCTCCACCACCGCCTCGCCCACCACGCGGATGCGTTCCAGCCGCGCATAATCCTCATGCACGATGAACCAGAATGACCGCGTGAAGCGCACCTGGTCGGGCAGCACCCTTTCCAACTCGGGAAAATGCCGCGCCATGAAGTCGTGGAGGATGCAAACGCCTCCGTCGGCCAGAGTGGCTTCGAGCTGCACATGCACACTGGTCGAGGTCAGGTGCGGCTTGATGTCGGGCGCCACCAGCGGGATGTAGTCGAGTTCCTTGTCGTAGATGAATTCCGGCACATAGCCGATGCCGCGAACACGCTTGAGATCGGCGATGGTCTCGATGCGCGGATGGCGCGAAAGATAGGTCCGCGTGGCGTAGAGATGCAGCGTGTAGTCGGCGATCTTGCGAACCTTGAGCCGCCCCGTTTCCGGAGCAGACACGGCTATCACCATGTCGGCCTCGCGCCTTGAAAGCGAGAACTGTCGCGGCAGCGCCACGATCTGCAATTCAAGTTGGGGATGCGCGCGGCAAAGTTCGGTCGCGGCATCGGCCAGCAAATAGGCGGCCGCTCCCTCCGGCGCGCCGATGCGAACCGTGCCGGCAAGCGTCTGCCCGCCGCCGCCAAGTTCAGCGGAAGCGGAGATTACCGATGTCTCCATCGCCTCAGCGACATCGACGAGCCGTGTCCCGGCATCGGTCAACTGGTAGCCCTGCGGCGAGCGGTCGAACAGATTGACGCCCAGCGCCGCCTCCAGCGCCTTGACCCGGCGGCCCACCGTCGCATGATCCACCGCCAGCAGCCGGCCGGCCTCGCTGAGCTTTCCGCTGCGGGCGACGGCCAGGAAATATCGGTAGTCATCCCAGTTCATTTGCTGTCTACTTGTCTGGGCCATTGTGCAGGGATTCACAATGAACTTGGGTTTCGCGGCATTGTAGCGCGAAATTTGCCGGTATAAAACACCGGGCATTCAAGCCCGCGAGATGCCGGCGCCGGAGGAAACAGCCATGATCGCATACGGACATTACGTTGACGGCCGCCATATTGATGGCGCCAGCGGCCGCAAGGCCGAGATTTTCGAACCAATGACGGGCGAAACGCGCGGCAGCGTCGCGCTTGCATCGGCAGCCGAGGTCGATGCGGCGGTGAAAGTTGCCCTGGCGGCGCAGCCCGGCTG
>JBGSJA010000192.1:0-2430 GCA_041742235.1 Salaquimonas sp.
CTCGCCGATGCCCTTGGCGTGGCGCAATCCGAGGCGGACGGCATGGAGCGTGCGGATGTCGCGCGCCATTTCGCGGTGGCGCGGATGCAGGCGGGCGGCAAGTTCCTCATGCGCAGTCTCCTCCAGCGTGCAGTCATAGCCGGCGAGGTTGACGTCCGGCGGGCGGATCTCGACACCATGCTCGCGCGCGTCGCGCACAAGCTGGGACGGGGAGTAAAAGCCCATGGGCTGCGCATTGAGAATCGCGGCGGTGAAGACATCGGGGTAGTGGCATTTCAGCCAGCACGAGGCATAGACGAGCAGCGCGAAACTGGCCGCATGGCTTTCGGGAAAGCCATACTCGCCGAAGCCCTCGATCTGGCGGAAGCAGCGCTCGGCGAAATCGGCCTCGTAGCCGCGCGCCACCATGCCTTCCACCATCTTGCGCTGGAAGGTGTGGATGGTGCCGACGCGCCGGAAAGTCGCCATGGCCCGACGCAGCTTGTCGGCCTCGCCCGGCGAAAAACCGGCCGCGACGATGGCAATTTTCATCGCCTGCTCCTGGAATAGCGGCACGCCAAGGGTGCGGCCAAGCACGGCTTCGAGTTCGGCGCTGGGAAAGCTCACCTTCTCCTTGCCCTGCCGGCGGCGCAAATACGGGTGCACCATGTCGCCCTGGATCGGGCCAGGGCGGACGATGGCGACCTCGATGACGAGGTCGTAGAATTCGCGCGGCTTGAGGCGCGGCAGCATCGACATCTGCGCCCGGCTCTCGATCTGGAAGACGCCGACCGTGTCGGCACGCTGGATCATCGCATAGGTGCGCTTGTCCTCCTTCTCCATTGTCGCCAGCGTCAGGCTTTCCCCGTAGTGCCGTTCCATCAGGTCGAAGGCCTTGCGCAGGCAGGTCAGCATTCCGAGCGCCAGGATGTCGATCTTGAGAATGCCGAGCGATTCGAGGTCGTCCTTGTCCCATTCCACCATGGTGCGGCCCTCCATGGCGGTGTTCATCACCGGGATGATGGCGTCGAGCCGGTCGCGCGTGATGACGAAGCCGCCGACATGCTGCGACAGATGCCGGGGGAAACCGTTGATCTCGGTTGCCAGTTCCAGCACCTGCGCAACCGCCGGATCGGTCATGTCGAGCCCGCTTTCGCGCGCCTCCCGCTCGCCAAGCTGCGATGCCGAATGGCCCCAGACCGTGCCGGCCAACGCCGACAATACATCCTGCGAAAGGCCGAACACCTTGCCGACCTCGCGCGCGGCCGAGCGGGCGCGGTAGGTAATGACGGTGGCGGCAAGCCCTGAATGTTCGCGCCCGTATTTTTCGTAGATGTACTGGATGACCTCCTCGCGCCGCTCATGCTCGAAATCGACGTCGATGTCGGGCGGCTCGCGCCGTTCGGGCGAGATGAAGCGCTCGAACAGGAGATCCGTCAGCGCCGGGTCGACATCGGTGATGCCGATGCAATAGCAGACGGTGGAATTGGCGGCCGAGCCGCGCCCTTGGCACAATATGCCTTTCGAGCGAGCGAAGCGGACGATGTCTTCGACGGTGAGGAAATAGGGGGCGTAGCCGAGCTCCTCGATCAGTTTCAATTCATGGGCGATCTGGTCCAGCACGCGCTGCGGCGGACCCTCGGGATAGCGCTTCGCCGCGCCCTCATGGGCAAGCCGCGCCAGTTCCTGCTGGCAGGAAAGCCCGCTTGCCGGCGCCTCGTCGGGATATTGATAGCGCAATTCATCGAGCGAGAAGGAAAGGCTTGCAAACAGCCGCCCGCCCTCGGCGAGCGCATCGGGGTGCTCGCGCCAAAGCCGCGCCATTTCGGCGCCGTCCTTGAGGTGGCGTTCGGCATTGGCCTCCAGCCGCCTTCCCGCCTCGGCCAGCGTGACGTGCTCGCGGATGCAAGTGAGCACATCCTGCAGCCTGCGGCGCTGCGGGCGGTGATAGAGCACGTCGTTGGTGGCGAGGAAGGCGACGCCCGCCCGTCGCGCCATCGCGGCCCGCGCGGCAAGTTCGCGCGAAAAACGCGGCCCGTGCGACCCCGCGCCGGCAAGGCGGACTTGCGAACCAAATGCAGCGGAGAGCCTTGCCAGGGCCGCTTCGGCATTGTCGTGCCCCGCCGGGTCGAGCACGCTTGCCGGCAGCAGCGCCAGCGCCATGCCATGGCCATGGGCGAGGAGGTCGTCGAGCGTCAGCAGGCATTCGCCCTTGGGTGCACGGCGGTTTCCAAGCGTCAGCAGGCGGCACAGATTGTTCCAGCCGGAAAGGTCGCGCGGCCAGGCAAGACAGTCCGGCGTGCCGTCGGCAAAAACGAGACGGCAGCCAGGCTGGTAGCGCAGGCCTGCCTCCTTCGCCGCCATGTGGGCGCGCACCACGCCCGCGACGGTGTTGCGGTCGGTGAGCGCCAGCCCCGCCAGTCCGAGGCGCTGCGCCGTCACCACCAGTTC
>JBGSJA010000193.1:0-3979 GCA_041742235.1 Salaquimonas sp.
TTCATCATGTCCGCGGGGCGACAGTCCGGGGTTTCAGGACGCGCTTGCCATCCTGCCGCATTCGGTGGTCTTCTCGATCGGCACGGAGAACAGGCATTTCATGTTTCTCAATGAAAACCGGAGTTCGTCACCCACCGGCAGGGCGCGGGCGGGGCGATGAGGAAATCAGATCACGTGGCTTTGCTTGGCACCAAGGGCGGCCCTGCAATCCGCCCGGCCTCGGCCATGCCCACGGCCAGCCTGCTTGTGCTCGGCGGCAGGAAGATCGTGATCGACTGCGGGTTGGGCGTAACGCGCGGGCTTACCCTGCAGGGCATGGCGCTGGCGGAACTCGATCTCGTCTTCGTTACACATCTTCATTCCGACCACTATTTGGAGCTTGGACCCCTCCTTCACACGGCCTGGACAGCCGGCCTGAAAAGCAAAGTCCGGGTTTTCGGTCCGCCGGGCCTCGAAGACTACTGGGGTCATTTCATCCGTTCCATGCAGTTCGACATCGACCTGCGGATCGAGGACGAAGGCCGTCCCGATTTGCGCTCGCTGGTCTCCGTCATGGAGATCGGCGAAGGCCTTTTGTTCGACGAGGCCGGTTTGCGGGTCGAGGCAATGCGCAACATCCATCCGCCGATAGCCGACAGCTTCGCGTTCGCCTTTCACGGCAATGGCCGCAAGGTCGTGTTTTCCGGCGATACCGCACCCATGCCGCAGATGGTGGAGTTTGCCGCCGGTGCGGACCTGCTGGTGCATGAAGCGATGCTCGAACAGGCGGTCGATGCGCTGGTCGCGCGCGTCGGCAACACGGACGGGCGCTTGAAACGCCATCTGATGCGTTCGCACAGCCTTGCCCCGGAGGTCGGGCGCATGGCGAAGGCGGCAGGCGTGCGGGCGCTGGCGATCAACCATCTCATCCCCGCGGACGATCCAGACTTCACCGTCAAGGATTGGGAGAACGCCATTCGCCTGCATTGGGACGGCCCGCTGCATGTGGGAAGCGACGGGCTTCGCATCGCGCTCGCCTGAGCAGCGGGTTGCACTTCCGCCCGCACCTGCCGCAAGATGGCCTTCAAACCATCGAGGCTCCCCAATGTCCACATACTGGCTGCTGCTCGTCCCCGCCTTCGCCGGCGGAATTGCCCTATCCGTGCAGGCCGCTATCAATGGCGCCATGGGCCGCCAGATCGGCGATGGCGTGTCCGCCGGCGCCATATCCTTCGCCGTCGGTTTCCTCACGCTTTCCGCAGTGATGATCGTTCGCGGCGGACCCCCGGCGATGCAGGTCCTGAAGTCGGCGCCATGGTGGATGTGGACCGCCGGGTGCCTTGGCGGCTTCTACGTCTGGTCGGCGCTGTGGAGTGTCCAGCGCATCGGCGCGGTTTCCCTCGTCGCAGCCCTCGTCTGTGGACAATTGCTTGCCGCAATGGCGATCGATGCAACCGGAGCGTTCGGCCTGCCGTCTATCGCGATTTCATGGCAGCGCATCGCCGCCGTCTGCTGGTCGGCTCGGGACTGGTTCTATCCCGCATGGGATGATGCAAAGGCCCCGTGGACGGACATTTCCGCCGATTGCCAGGCCGGCGGTTTCAATTTACCGTCTGGTAAAAATTCAGCGGGAACAGACTGTCGCAACCCTCGGAGGCCAACATGGCAGACAATCGCAAATCCACATCCATCCTGGTGTCACGGCGCAAATTGCTCGCGGCTAGCGCGGCCGGTATCGGCATCCTCGCAATGCCCGGCATCATCGGCAGGGCCCGCGCACAGGAAAAGCTGAAAGTTGCCGCCATCTATACTGTCCCGGTGGAACAGCAATGGGTCAGCCGGATCCACAAGGCAGCCAACGCGGCGGTCGAACGCGGCGACATTGAATATGTGTTTTCGGAAAAGGTCGCCAACACCGACTATGAGCGCGTTATGCGCGAATATTCCGAAGCCGGCAACAAGCTGATCGTCGGCGAGGTCTTTGGCGTCGAGGACGCGGCCCGCTCGGTCGCCAAGGATTATCCGGAGACGTCCTACCTCATGGGTTCGAGCCTGATGGCAAACGAAGACTGGCCGAACTTCGCCGTCTTCGACAACTACATCCAGGACGCGTCCTACCTCACCGGCATCATCGCGGGGGCGATGACCAAGTCGAAGAATATCGGCATGGTCGGCGGCTTCCCGATCCCGGAAGTCAACCGTTTGATGCACGCCTTCATGGCGGGCGTGAAGGAAACCGCGCCGGACACCAAATTCCAGGTTGCCTTCATCGGCTCCTGGTTCGACCCGCCCAAGGCCAAGGAAACCGCCTTCGCGCAGATCGATGCCGGTGCGGACGTGATGTATGCCGAGCGTTTCGGCGTTTCCGACGCTGCCAAGGAACGCAAGATCCTTTCCATCGGCAATGTCATCGACACCCAGGCGGACTATCCCGAGACGGTCGTCGCCTCGGCGCTCTGGCATTTCGAGCCGACGCTGGACAACGCCATCAAGCGGGTCAAGGAGGGCGTGTTCAAGGCCGAAAACTACGGCATCTATTCCCACATGAAGGAAGGTGGCTGCTCGCTTGCGCCGCTTGGTACCTTCGAGGGCAAGGTTCCCGCCGAGGCAATGGCCAAGGTCGCCGAGAAGGAGGCCGCCATCAAAGCCGGCACCTTCACGGTTGCGATCAACGATGCGGAGCCGAAATCCAGCTGATGGACAAGGCAGGCACGGGCGGGGCGCAGATCGTTCTGCGCCTCGATGCCATTACCAAGCGTTTCGGCCCGCTGGTCGCCAATGACGCCATTTCCCTCGACCTGAAGCGCGGCGAGGCGGTTGCGCTGCTTGGCGAAAACGGCGCCGGCAAGACAACCTTGATGAACATCCTCTTCGGCCATTATGTCGCCGACGAGGGCGCCATCGAAGCCTTCGGAAAGCCGCTGCCGCCGGGCGATCCCCGCGCAGCGCTTGCCGCCGGCATCGGCATGGTGCACCAGCATTTCACGCTTGCCGACCAGATGAGCGTACTGGAAAACATCGCGCTTGGAACGGCATCGATGTTCTCGCCCCGCTTCGACCGGCGGGCGGCGACCGCGCGCATCCGCGAACTGGCCCGGCAGTTTGGCCTCGAGGTCGATCCGAGAATGCGCATCAGCGATCTGTCGGTTGGCGAGCGCCAGAGGGTGGAAATCCTCAAGGCGCTTTACCGGCAGGCGCGCATCCTTATTCTTGACGAACCCACGGCGGTGTTGACGCCGCTGGAGACCGACGCGCTGTTTTTCACGCTGCGCAAGCTCATTGCCGGCGGGCTTTCCATCATCTTCATTTCGCACAAGCTGAACGAGGTGATGGCGATCAGCGACCGCGTGATTGTCCTTCGCGCGGGCAAGCTTGCAGGCGAAAGGCGCACCGCAGACACGAACCGGCAGGAACTTGCCGCCCTTATGGTGGGCGCGGCAATCCCAGAGGCGCATCCCGATCCCGCGAGGCCGGGCGAAACCCTGCTGGAAATGATCAAGGTTCACGCCGCCGCACCATCGGGCACCGCGGTGGAGGACGCCAGCCTCGCCTTGCGCGCCGGCGAGATCACCGGCATCGCAGGCGTTTCCGGCAACGGCCAGTCCGTCATTGCCGGGCTGATCGAGGGAACGCTCGCGCCGCACTCCGGCACGCTGCGCGTCATGGGAGCAACTATCGGCAAATGGTCGCCGCGCGAGGCGCTCGCCCACCGCATCGGCCGCATCCCGGAGGACCGGCACGCAACGGGCATGATCGGCGACATGAACGTTACCGAAAACGTCATATCGGAAAGCTACCGCTCACCCCGCTTCAGCCGCCATGGATTGCTGGACTGGAAAGCAGCGCGCGAATTCGCCGCCTCGCTGATCAATGCCTATGACGTGAAATGCCCTTCGCCGGAGGCGCGCGTTCGCCTGCTCTCCGGCGGCAACATGCAGAAGCTGATCCTCGGCCGTGCGCTGGACGGCGGTCCGCAGATCATCATCGCCAACCAGCCGAC
>JBGSJA010000194.1:0-5213 GCA_041742235.1 Salaquimonas sp.
GCCTGCGCAAACTCGGCGGACTTGCCGACGATGTCGCGAATCTCCTTGTCGATGGCCTTGAGGTCGTCCTCGCTTGCCATGTTCTTTTCGAGCAGGCGCAACTTTACCTGCTCGATCGGATCCTGCTCGGCCCGCATCTTCTGGACTTCTTCCTTGGTACGGTACTTCGCCGGATCGGACATGGAATGCCCGCGATAGCGATAGGTCGACATCTCGAGAATGATCGGTCCCTTGCCGGACCGGCACCACTTTACCGCGTAGTCGCCGGCAGCCTTGACGGCGCGCACATCCATCCCGTCAACCTGCATGCCGGGGATGTTGAACGATGCTCCACGCTGGGAGAAATCGGTTTGCGCTGAAGCGCGGCTGACCGCGGTGCCCATCGCATAGCGGTTGTTCTCGATCACATAGATGACCGGCAACTTCCACAACTCGGCCATGTTGAAACTCTCGTAGACCTGGCCCTGGTTTGCCGCCCCGTCGCCGAAATAGGCGATCGCCACATTGTCATTGCCGCGATAGAAATTCGCAAAAGCGAGGCCGGTACCGAGCGAAACCTGTGCGCCGACGATACCGTGCCCGCCATAGAAATGCTTCTCCTTGGAGAACATGTGCATGGAGCCACCCTTGCCGCGCGAATAGCCTCCGCGCCGGCCGGTGAGTTCCGCCATCACCCCGTCCGGGTTCATGCCGACGGCCAGCATGTGGCCGTGGTCGCGGTAACCGGTGATAACCTGGTCGCCCTCCTTCATCGCCATCTGCATGCCGATGACGACTGCTTCCTGGCCTATGTAGAGGTGGCAAAAGCCGCCGATGAAACCCATGCCGTAAAGTTGGCCGGCCTTCTCCTCGAAACGGCGGATCAGCAGCATCTCGCGATAGGCTGAAAGCTCTTCCTCGCGGGTGAACTTTGCCGGCGCGGGCGCATCAACGGCCGTGGGAAGGCCGGGATGGGATGATTTACTTGATGTCCTGGGCGAGGAATGTGCGGCATTCTTAGGCTTTGCAGCCATTTTGACCCTCTCCGGTAACGTTTCCTGTGGGCAGGCGGTCACCGGGTGGTGCTGCTGCCTCGACTTGGTCCCGGTCTTTGCCGGGCATGCGCGAGACTATTGCATGGGCCGGGAATTGCAATTGCGTTTGGCGCATGGCTGACATCGCGGAGAGCCTTGATTCCCGTACGCAATTGACAAATTAACCGAATTCCGGTTAATTGTTGCGGTGCGGAATAATTGGGGTGCCATGCAGCAGACCAAATCGGCACTGCTCAGCGCATGATCGCCATTTCATCGGGCTGCAGAACGTTCAGCGCACTGCGCGCCTGTTCATCCAGCATGTCGCGCTCGATGGAGCCGTCCCGCAGGAGCATGACCTTGGCCTCAAGGGCCTGGCGGCGCAACTTGATCGCGGCCAGTTCGAATTCGAGCCGCACGGATTCCTCCTGGAGGCGCGCCATGCTCTCGATTCCGTATCTCCCCGACCACGCATGATATGCGAAGTAGGCGGTCAACATGATCGACAGCACCGGGACAACGAAACGGCCCAGCGATGTATTCCTGGTCTGGCGGGTGCTCAATCGGGGCCTTCACGCAATACGGAGGTCTGATGCGGGCATCATCCTCCATCATGCTTAAAGGCTGGTTTACGCTATGCGACAAAAGCCCATCAGCCTTGTCCGCGCATCCTTCCGCCGTAGCGGGCAACCGGACCCAACTCTTCCTCGATGCGGATAAGCTGGTTGTATTTGGCGAGCCGGTCAGAACGAGCGAGCGAGCCGGTCTTGATCTGCCAGCAATTTGTAGCGACTGCCAGGTCGGCAATCGTCGAATCTTCCGTTTCGCCGGAGCGGTGGCTCATGACTGCGGTGTAGCCCGCGCGATGCGCGGTCTCTACCGCGTCCAATGTTTCGGAGAGCGTGCCGATCTGGTTGACCTTGACGAGTATCGAGTTGGCGACCCCCATCTTGATGCCGTCCCGCAGCCTTTGGGAGTTGGTCACGAACAGGTCGTCGCCGACAAGCTGGCAGGTATCGCCAATCATGCCGGTGAGCGTCTTCCAGCCGTCCCAATCGTCCTCGGCCATGCCGTCCTCGATCGAGATGATCGGATAGTCTGCGGCGAGCGTGGCAAGATATTCGGCCTGCTGAAGCGGCGTCAGCGTGCGCCCTTCGCCTTCATAGACGTAGTTACCGTCCTTGAAGAATTCCGTAGCGGCGCAATCGAGCGCGATCGCAATTTCCGATCCGGGCTTGAAGCCTGCCTTCTCGATGGATTTCAGGATGAAATCGAGCGCGTCCCTGGCACTGAGCAGGTTCGGCGCGAAACCTCCTTCGTCGCCGACGCCGGTGTTGTGCCCGGAGTCCTTGAGCGCCTTCTTCAGGGTATGGAACGTCTCCGCCCCCATGCGAACCGCCTCGGCCAAGGATGAAGCGCCGACCGGCATGATCATGAATTCCTGAAAGTCGATCGGGTTGTCGGCATGGGCGCCGCCATTGATGATGTTCATCATGGGAACGGGGAGCACATGTGCACCGGCGCCGCCGACATAGCGGTAGAGCGGCAGCGCCGATGCTTCCGCCGCAGCCTTGGCCACCGCAAGCGACACTCCGAGAATGGCATTAGCGCCCAAACGCGACTTGTTGGGCGTGCCATCAAGGTCAATCAGCGCGCGATCGATCGCGAGCTGGTTTTCCGCATCCATTCCGCCAATGGCTTCCAGTATCTCGCCATTGACGTTGGCGACCGCCTTCAGCACACCCTTGCCGAGGTAGCGTGCGCCGCCATCGCGCAACTCCACCGCTTCATGCGCACCGGTGGATGCGCCCGAGGGAACCGCTGCGCGGCCCATCGAGCCGTCCTCCAGGATCACGTCAACTTCAACCGTCGGGTTGCCACGGGAATCGAGGATTTCGCGGGCGGTTATGTCGATGATTGCGGTCATGGAGCACCTGTGGCGGGAGGAAGTTTGACCGCTCCTTTACCGTTCCGGGCGTCTTTGCGCAATTTCCATCCATGCAAAAAGCAGGCGCTTCACGGCGCCTGCCTTCTGCCTGCCCGAGCATCAGAACCCGACGCCGTAATGCGAGAAGCTCGCGCTGCGCGCGGCCTTGCCGTCATCGCGGGTCAATTCCCTTATGGAATCTGCCGGAGCGGATTCCAGTTGTTCGCGCGAAAATGGGACGACATAGCCCCCCGTGTCCGGGTCGTAATCGAGCTTTGCCCATGGAACAGGATGATACTTCTCGCCCATTCCCATCAAGCCGCCGAAGCCGATAACCGCGAACAGGATGTTGTCGGCGGTTTTTTCAAGAACGAGGTCCTCGACCTCGCCGATCTTGTTGCCCGACGTGTCATAGACATTGGTGCCTATGACCCTCGAAGCACGAATTGCGTTGGTATGGCCGCTAGGTGTTGGCATTTGCATGTCTCCTTGGTGATAACCCGCCCTTTGGTAACGCGCGGGCTGCCCCAAGGTTTCGCGGGCGAGTAGCGTCGCAATCGCGGGAACAAATCCGCGTCAACCTTGACGCTTCACCAAGGCGTCAATTTCAATCAATTGCGCCAGCAACGCCCGCATCTCTTTCAGCGGCACCATGTTCGGCCCGTCCGAGGGTGCGTTATCCGGATCCTGGTGCGTCTCGATGAAGACGCCCGCGACGCCCACCGCCACTGCGGCGCGGGCCAACGGCGGCACCATGGAGCGATCGCCGCCGGTCGAGGCGCCCTGCCCTCCCGGGCTTTGTACCGAATGGGTGGCGTCGAAAATCACCGGCGCCCCGGTTGCCGCCATGATCGGCAATGCGCGCATGTCCGACACGAGCGTATTGTAGCCGAAGGAAGCGCCGCGCTCTGTCAGCAGCACATTCGGATTGCCGCTGTCGGTGATTTTCGAAAGCACGTTCTTCATGTCCCAGGGCGCGAGGAACTGCCCCTTCTTCACATTGATGATCGCGCCGGTTCTGGCAGCCGCGACGAGCAAGTCGGTTTGCCGGCAAAGAAACGCCGGTATCTGCAGAATGTCCGCATGTGGAGCAACGAGTGCGCATTGCTCCCCGGTATGCACATCGGTGAGGATCGGCAGGCCGAGTTCCTTGCGCAGATCGTCGAATACCGGCATGGCCGCTTCAAGGCCCGCGCCGCGCCTGCCCGAAAGACTGGTTCGGTTGGCCTTGTCGTAACTGGTCTTGTAGACAAGGCCGATGCCCAGTTGCGCGGCGATCTCCTTCAGTGCGCCGGCCATGTCAAAGGCGTGCTGGCGGCTTTCGAGCTGGCATGGGCCAGCGATCAGCGAAAGCGGACCGGCATTGGAAAAGCGGACACCGCCCGCGACGACCGTTCCGTTCGGATTCATCGTTTCACCGCCTCGAATGCGTAGATGGCGCCTTGCCCCTCGGCCGGAAAAACCACTATGCGGCCTGACCGCTCCTCGAACGGTATGGCGTTTTCAACCAGGAGGTTTTGAACCCGGTCGAGATCGGGCGCGGAGAAAACGACTGCCCGAAGCTTGAGGCCGCGCTCTGTCAGGCTCTCGTCGATACCGAACCAGGCTCGCATGCCGTCGGCGTTGAATGCCTCAATCCGGACATTGGCGCTGAAAATGTCGAGCCCGAAGGAATGGGCCGACACCTCGCGCTGGCGAATTGCATCTTGCAGGAAATACTGGAAATCGGTCGGGTTTTGCTCGCTGATCGCGATCGAAACAATTCCGGTCACGCCGTTTTCATGCTTCTCCAGATCGCTGCGGTCGACCTTGGCAATATTTATCCGCTGGCAGGTGAAGACAAAGCAGTCCGGCGCGCGCAGGTCGGCGGCAAAGGCAAGCTTGAACGAGCCCTCGCTGCGGTTTCCCTTGCCGTCATCGAAAACACGTGAAAACGAAAGTACATCGCCGCCATCGATGCCTTGGCGGACAAATCCGGCATGATCCGCGTCCGCATCGTTCGTCGAAAGTGCAACTGCCGAGAACCCGTCACTGCCATTGCGGAAACGCCAGGCCTGATCGCGCTTGACGAAAGCATTGCCCGCCAGCGCAGCCGCCTCGCAGGTCTCGCGGTGGCCGATCGCCAGCGGTTCCAGATAAGTGCCGTCCCTGAAGAAGACGCAGCAGTTTTCCGTCCCGAATGGGTGCCGCGCGTCCGGCGCAACTGTGAAGCCAAGCGCCAGATGCCTGCGCCGGGCCGTTTCCAGCGAGACCACTGGCAGAACCAGATGGTC
>JBGSJA010000195.1:0-5492 GCA_041742235.1 Salaquimonas sp.
GTACGGGGTTTGCGCCGGCGCTGTCGGGTCCGGCCTGGAAGCGGCCGTCCTTGTAGTGCAGGATCGAGCCGCCGCCGGCAGCGACCGTGTGGATGCGCATCATCGGGGCGCGCATGCGAACGCCCGCCACTTCCGTCTCGAAGGCGCGTTCGAGTTCGCCGTCATAATGGCACACATCGGTGGACGTGCCGCCCATGTCGAAACCGATGATTTTTTCGAAACCGGCAATGCGCGCCGTCTCCACCGCGCCGACAACGCCGCCCGCGGGGCCGGAAAGAATGGCGTCCTTGCCCTGGAACAGATCGGCGGCGGTCAGCCCGCCCGAGGACATCATGAACATGAGCTTGGGGCCATCTGGCCGGGAAGGGCTTTGGCGGATCCCCAACTCCTCCGCCACCTGCCGCACATAGCGCGAAAGGATCGGCGACAGATAGGCATCGACCACCGTTGTGTCGCCGCGCCCGACGATCTTGACCAGCGGCGAAACCTCGTGGCTCACCGACACCTGCGAAAAGCCGGCGGCGCGGGCAAGGCGGGCCGCGACCTGCTCGTGCGCCGGAAATTTCCACGAATGGAGGAAGACGATCGCCAGCGCGTCGTAGCCTTCCGCTTTGAGCTTTGACAGCGCGGCGTTGATTTCATCCTCGTTCGCCGCCGCCTCTACCGTCCCGTCCGCGAGCACGCGTTCGTCGATCTCGATGACGCGCGAATAGAGCAGTTCCGGCTTGACGATTTCCTTGGCGAAGATGTCGGGTCGAGCCTGATAGCCGATGGCGAGCGCATCGCCGAAACCGCGCGTTATCAGCAGCGCCGTGCGTTCGCCCTTGCGCTCCAGCAGCGCGTTGGTCGCAACGGTCGTTCCCATCTTCACCGCGCCGATGCGGTGCGAGGGAACCGGTTCGCCCGCCTTTACGCCCAGCAGATCGCGAATGCCCTGCACGGCGGCGTCGCGCCAGGCCTCGGGATTTTCGGAAAGCAGCTTGTGGGCATGCAGGCCGCCATCAGGGTCGCGCCCGACAATGTCGGTGAAGGTGCCGCCACGATCGATCCAGAAATCCCACTTGCCGCTTGCTGTCACGATAACCTTCCGAAGGGTAAAGCCGGCCTTTTTGCCGACATGATCGGCGCACTATTGTACCGCCGCAAAGTCATTCGCAAGGGCATCCGGCCCGGAAGCAAAGGATCGTCATGCTGAAATTTGCCTTGCCCTTCATAGCCTTCGCCCTGTTCGACATCGCTGCGTTTGGTTCTGTCCCGGCGCTAGCCGCCGACCGGCTCGCCGGCAGCGAATGGGGAATGGAGGGCAAGGACAAGCCCTATATCCAGTTCGGATCTGACGGGCGCGTTTCGGGAAACTCAGGCTGCAACCGGTTCACCGGCGGCTATGAGGCGGCCGAAGACGGATCGATCAAGATCGGGCCGCTCGCCGCCACCCGCATGGCTTGCCCCGAGCCGGAAATGGCCGCCGAGGCAAAGTTCCTCGCAATGCTCGATGCGGTTCGACGGTTCGAACGCGACGGGATTCGCCTTTCGCTTAGCGGCGAAGATGGCGGCGTGTTGATGGAACTGGCCCAGCGCGATGCCGACTGACGCTTTTGTATCACAAAAAATTACGTAAGTAACAAAAGTCGGAATTCGGCCACAAAGCGGTCCAAACTTTACCGTTAACGGCACGTAGACAACCATCATCAAATTGGGTGTGGCCGGTCGAAACGGCCCGGAGGGAAATGATGGAAAAGCTGATTTACGTCCTTGCTTGTGCAGCGCTCTACGCTTCGGCCGCCTTCGAGACGGTCATCGAAGACGAGGAAGCCGTATCCGAGCAGCCGGCCATCTGATTCGCCGCCATTTCCGATATTTAAGGCCTGTTGCACCGCAGCAGGCTTTTTTCATTTCCAGTACTTGGCTAATAGTGGCCAATGACCGTCTGGAGCCGAATCTCCGATTTCGTCGCCACCGCAACCACCGATGCATTTTCGGCGGTCATCGAAAGCGTGCGAACGGTGTTCGAGGGCGATCCGCAGACCCGCCGGCAGGTGGCATTCTCCATCGCCATCATCGCACTCTCGGCCAAGATGGCGAAGGCGGACGGCGTGGTGACCAAGGTCGAGGTCGATGCCTTCCGCGACATCTTTTCAATTCCCCCGCCCGAGGCGGCCAATGTCGGACGGCTTTTCAATCTCGCCAAGCAGGATGTCGCCGGCTTTGGCGCTTATGCCCGGCGCATCCGCGACCTGTTTCCCGGCAATGACGCGATCCTCGTCGATGTGATGGACGGGTTGTTCCACATCGCCAAGTCGGACGGGATGGTGCACGAGAAGGAGATGGAGTTCATCGACCGCGTCGCGCATGTATTCGGCATCGAAGGGCCCGCCTATGACCGGATCAGGCTACGGCACATGCAGCCGGAGGGCGGCGATCCCTATGTCCTGATCGGCGCCTCGCCCGCCTGGGACAATGAGACGTTGAAGGCATTCTATCGAAGGCTGGTGCAGGAGAACCATCCCGACCGGCTGTTGGCGCGGGGCGTGCCCGAGGAATTCGTGACCATCGCCAATGGCCGTCTGGCCGACATCAATATCGCCTGGGCCTCGATCCGCCAGGAGCGCGGCATTTGACGCCCGACACGAGGGTGCCGTGCCAATGGCGGGCGGCGGCGAATTTCGACGAGCGCGCGCACCGCGTCGAACTGCTCGTCTTGCACTACACGGGAATGCAATCGGAAGAAGCCGCGCTCGACTGGCTGTGCCGCGAGGAAAGCCGGGTTTCGTGCCATTATTTCGTCTTCACCGATGGCCGGATCGTGCAGACAGTGCCCGAATCCCTTCGCGCCTGGCATGCGGGGGTTTCGCGCTGGCGCGGCATGGAAGACCTCAATTCGCGGTCCATGGGCATAGAGATCGCCAATCCAGGACATGAATTCGGCTATGTCCGCTTTCCGGAAAAGCAGATCCGCGCCGTGATTGCCCTTTCGCGGGACATTGTCGAGCGCAACGGTATCCAACCGCGCGACGTTGTCGCCCATTCCGACATCGCGCCGATGCGAAAGCAGGATCCGGGTGAGTTGTTTCCATGGTGGCGGCTCGCCACAGCCGGCGTCGGCATCTGGGTACCGCCTTCGCGTTCCGTGACCGGGCCGGTGCTCATGCCGGGAGATGGCGGCGAGGACGTTCTGGCGCTGCAGCGTCAACTCTTGCGTTATGGCTATGGCGTGGAGCCGACCGGCCGCTACGACCGCCAGACCGAAGCGGCAATTGTAGCATTCCAGCGCCATTTCCGGCCTGCCCGGATCGACGGACTGGCCGACGCCTCGACCCGCAAAACCTTGGCGAGACTTACCAAATCCTTGCCAAACGGTTAAGCTTACCGCTGTAACACGTTGCAACATCACTTGAATTCATCGCCACATTCTCGCCCCGCATGGCTGCGATTGGCGAGTTGCCGGATTGCAAACAAACAACCGCGCCGGCAAAAGTGAAGACGCGACGCAGGCGCAGGCGCTGCATTCCAGAGGAAGCAGCCGGGGACGCAGGGCAGGGTTGATCCCGCCCGCCGCAAGGGTTTTGGATCCGCGCGGCTGTTGCAGAACAGAAGGAAGCAATCTTACATGTCGACATACAATCGCGCGGCCATTGCCGCGGGCGCACTTTTTGTGCTCGTCGCGGCCGGTTCGACGGCTGCATTTGCTGCCCCGCTCAAGAATGATGAGACCGTACGGGCTGCCGCCGTCGAGCGCGCCAATGCGCTTTTCGGCAAACTGGAATTCTACAATCCTGCATCGCTCAGCGAGAAGGCAAAAGCGAGGCTTGGCGCAAAACCGGCCGTAAAAGCCGACAGGCCAGCCGCCAAGTCAACGCAGGCCGCGGCGATCAAGGGCGCCAACAGCAGCCTCAACGCGCTGATCGCAAAATATGCGGCGGCTGAGGGCGTGCCGGTGGCGCTTGCCCATGCCGTGATCCGGGTCGAGAGCAACTATCGCACCAACGCTCGCGGGCGCGCCGGAGAAATCGGCCTCATGCAGATCAAGCCGGCGACGGCTCGCGGCATGGGCTTTTCCGGTTCGGCAAAGGCGCTTTATGATCCGGCCACGAATCTGCGCTGGGGCATGAAATATCTCGGCCGGGCGCACCAGCTTGGTGGCGGCGAGACCTGCGGCACCATTCTTCGCTACAATGCCGGACACGGCGCCAAGCGCATGAACAAGATCAGCGCCGCCTATTGCGGCAGGGTCAAGCGGCACCTTCGCCGCGCTTGAAGCGCCACAAATGCAAAGCCCCGCAGCGATGCGGGGCTTTTATTGTCAGCCAAGCACGCCGGCCAGGAACTGCGTCACCGCCTGGTTCAACGGATCGCCCTGCCTTCCGACAGCCCGGCTGATCGACAGGTGATTATAGCGGCTGGAGCCGTCGAAGCGGGTGACGGGATGACCGGCCGCTTCGAGCGCACCGGCAAAGCGCTGGGAAATCGCGTCGCGGTCCCGCCCGCCCGACCAGGCGACGAGCACGGGAATTCCGCCGCCGCCACCGGCATAGCTGATCGGCGACCATTGCGGCCATTTCGAGCGGTCCTTGAATGGCGCGGCGTAGAGGATCGGCAGCCGGCCGTTGTTGATCTCCGCCAGATAGGCAAGGTCATAGGCGGCCGTGTCGTTGGCAACCAGCGCGCGTACGCCCGGCGCCCGGCCCGAAAGCACGGCGAGGCTGGAAAGATGGCAGCCGGCCGAATGGCCCATCACCGCGACGCGCGAGCCATCGCCGCCGAAACTGGCGGCATTTGCGCGGACCCAGCTGATTGCCTGGCCGATCTGGCCCGCCTGCGTTCCCACATCGGCGCGCAGCGAATAGCCGACCGACACGAATACATAGCCGCGCTGGTTGAAATATTCCGGCATCGATCCGACCTGGCCGCGCGAACCGGCCCGCCAGGCGCCACCATGGACGTAGACCAGTATCGGTGCGCCTGAAGAACCGGGCGAATAGATGTCGAGCTTGCCGGCGCCATATGATGCGGTCTGGGCTTTCGCCAGCGCTTCGCCGGATATGGGCAGGGCCGCGGCGAAAGCGCCGGAAGCCGCAAGCATGAGAAACCGTCGTCTGTCCATCAGCGGAGCTCCTTGAACGAATGCGCACTATTTAACGCGGCCTGGCTAACCGGTGGTTAACCATAGAGGCGATTGCGCCGAAATTCCGGCGCGGCGGCTTTGCTTGACGCGGGCTGCCCCCGTCCTTAAGTGAAGCATGCCAGCCGGCCGGGTGGCCGCTGACGCAATCGCCGAAAGGCGGCGTCGGAGGAAAGTCCGGGCTCCATGGAAACGCGATGCCGGATAACATCCGGCCAGGAAGGCGCTATCTCGCCGGACCTGAGGGACAGTGCCACAGAAAAGAAACCGCCGCGGCATGCCGCGGCAAGGGTGAAACGGTGGGGTAAGAGCCCACCGCGCGCGCCGGCAACGGCAGCGGCACGGTAAACCCCATCGGGAGCAAGACCGAATA
>JBGSJA010000196.1:0-3350 GCA_041742235.1 Salaquimonas sp.
CTGGGCGGCGCGCCGATCTCATCGCTATGGACCATCGCGGGCGCTTCACCATCGTCGAGGTGAAATCGTCAGTCGAGGATTTCCGGACGGACAGCAAGTGGCCGGACTACCTCATGCATTGCGACGCGTTCTTTTTCGCGACCCATCCAGGCGTGCCGCAGGAGATCTTCCCGCAAGGCCATGGCCTCATCGTCGCCGACAATTACGGCGCGGAGGTGCTGCGCGATTCGGCTCCCGGCTGCCTCGCCGGCGCTACCAGAAAGGCCCTGACGCTGCGTTTCGCACGCGCTGCTGCGGCGCGGCTCGAACGCGTGCTCACCCACTTTGAGGCAACGGGCGCGAACCTGCCGGAAGGACTCGGCAATCTCGACGGCGATTGAGCCTATCTCGGCGCGCGCTTGGCGAGGATGCGCTGCAGCGTGCGGCGATGCATGTTGAGACGGCGCGCCGTTTCCGAAACATTGCGCTCGCAAAGTTCGTATACCCGCTGGATATGCTCCCAACGAACACGGTCGGCCGACATCGGGTTTTCCGGCGGCTCGGCCTTTTCACCGGCCTTGCGCATCAGCGCCATGTAGATGTCGTCGGCATCGGCCGGTTTCGACAGATAGTCCATCGCGCCAAGCTTTACGGCCGTCACCGCCGTGGCGATGTTGCCGTATCCGGTCAGCACGATCGCCTTGCAATCGCCGCGTTTGCCGCGGATGGCCTCGATGACGTCGAGGCCGTTGCCGTCATTGAGCCGCATATCGACAACGGCATAGGCGGGCGGGCGGGCGCGAACGGCCGCAACGCCTTCGCCTACCGTTTCGGCGGTCTGCACCTCGAAGCCCCGGCTTTCCATCGCGCGGGCAAGGCGCGTGAGGAACGGCTTGTCGTCATCGACGATCAACAGGCTGCGATCCTGGCCGAGTTCTTCGGAAATCATGGTCTCCGGCATGTTCACCTTCCAAAGTTACGAGCTTGTTCTGTGTCAGCACCACCCGTTTGTCAAAGGGAAGCGTCAATCGGCTTGGGCGGCGCGGCCAGCGACAGATCGACTTCGTCGCGCCGCCACCGAACGGTGACGAGCGCGCCCGGCGTTTCGGCTTTCTGCGAATTGGCGAACTCGACCGTGGCGCCCGCGCGTTCCAGCAGGGTCTTGGCGATGAAAAGCCCCAGTCCGAGACCGCCGCCCTTGGCTTCGGGATCGCGGCTGCGGGTCGTCAGGAACGGCTCGCCCACCCGTTCAATCATGTTGGGGGAAAAGCCGGGTCCGTCGTCGCGGATGGAGACGGTGATAAGGGAAGCATCCCATGCCGCACTGAACTCCACCCGTGTTTTGGCGAAGTCCACGGCGTTCTCGAGGAGGTTGCCGAGCCCGTAGAGGATGCCGGGGTTGCGGGCGAGTACCGGTTCGCCCGGCTTCGCGCCCGGCGTGACAACAAGTTCCACGTCAAAGCTGCGAAGCGGCGCGGCAACTTCCTCCATCAGCGAACTCAACGCAAGGCGTCCGATATGGCTGTCGCCCTCGCCCGAAAGCGAGGAGAGTTTTTGCAGGATCTGTCGGCAACGCTCCGCCTGGCTGCGCAACAGGGCAGCATCCTCGCGCAGGGGGGAATCTTCGGAAAGTTCGCGCATCATCTCCTTGGAAACGAGTGCGATGGTGGCAAGCGGGGTGCCGAGTTCATGCGCGGCGGCAGCGGCAAGACCGTCAAGGTTCGACAGATGCTGTTCACGCTGCAGGACGAGCTCGGTCGCGGCAAGTGCGTCGGAGAGCTTTCGCGCCTCGTCGGCGACCCGGTAGGCATAGACGGCGGTAAACACCAGCGTCGAGACGATTGCGACCCAGGTGCCTGCGAGCAGCGCCAGCGGCAGGTCGAGCGAGCGCCCGGCCTCCCAGGGAAGCGGCTGGTGGAAGAACACCAGCACCGTCGCCGCCGCCACCGTCAGCCCGCCCAGCGGCAGGATCTGGCGCGGCGACTGGGTTGCCGCCGACACGATCACCGGCACGACGAGCAGGACCGAGAACGGGTTCTGCAGCCCCCCCGTCAGATAGAGAAGGGCGGAAAGCTGCAAGATGTCGTAGGCGAGCAGCGCCATCGCTGCACGGTCGGGCAGGCGGTAGCTCGCCTTGTAGCGCAGGCGCAGGAAGACGTTGAGCCACGCCGACATGGAGATCAGCGCCAGGCACAGCGCAAGCTGGAATTCGTAGCCCAGTACGAAAGCAACGGCCGCCACGGCAAGCGTCTGGCCTAGAATGGCAAGCCAGCGGATCGCCACCAGCGTTTCGAGCCGCAGGCGCGATCCGCTCGGCTTTCCAAACATATTGTCGACCATTGCACGCTCCCTTACCCGTAATACCGGCAAGGCGCGGGTCATGGCAAATCGTTCAGGTTCCGCGCGGTTTTGCCCGTGTGGTGGGCGAAGCGCTCGCCGGGTCTTCCGGCCAGGGATGGCGCGGATAGCGTCCGCGCATTTCGCTGCGAACCGCTGCCCATGAACCCTTCCAGAATCCGGGAAGGTCCTGCGTCACCTGGATCGGGCGATGGGCCGGTGAAAGCAGTTCGAGCGTCAGTGGAACGCTTCCATCCATGACCGCCGGATGGCTCTTCAACCCGAATAGTTCCTGCACCCGCACCGCAAGAAAGGCGGCCGTCCCCTCGTAGCGGATCGGCACGTTGGAACCTGCAGGCGTGTGGAAATGCTCCGGCGCCAACCTGTCCGCCAGGGCAAGCGTCTTGCCAGCAAGCGTGACCGCATATTCAAGGCCCTCGCGCAGGATATGCGGCGTGATGTCGGCAAGCGCGCGCGGATTTGCCAGAAACGGGAGCAGCCAGTCATCGAGACTTGCGGCGAGGGCGGCGTCCGAAACGTCCGGCCAGGCCGGGTCAAGGGCATTGAGGAAGGCAATGCGATCGAGCAGGCGGGCGGCGGCCTTGCCCCAGTCGAGCGCGGCAAGTCCGTTGCGGCGCAGATGCGACACGATGATTTCCTGCGCTGCGTCCTGCGTGGCGAGTTCCGCCGGAGCCTCGCCTAGCGCCAGCGCGCCGAGGCGCCGCGAAACCTTGACGCGAACACGGCCAGACTGCGGGTCGAGAAAGGCCTCGCGCTTCGTCTCCATCGCCGCGCCGTGCAGCGCCTCTATTTCGTCGATGCTTATCGCGGCAGCCGAGAGGATGCGGGCCGATGCTGCCGCGCCCTGGAGATCGGCGACGACGATGAACGGGCTTCGCGCCAGCGGTTCGGCTTCTTCGAGAACCGCGCCGCGCCCGCTGGACAACTGGAACGCGCCGCCCTGGCCGCGCCATCTTGCGATCCGGTCGGGCCAGGCAAGCGACAGCAATGCGCCAGCGGAAAGCCCGCCATGG
>JBGSJA010000197.1:0-4600 GCA_041742235.1 Salaquimonas sp.
TGGAAGAGGCGAAAACGACCGGGCCAGCGATTTGCTAGCCAATAATCCCGATGCAAATGCAGGTGCAACCGCGTGCCGTTTTCATAGGCGGCATATTGCTGCAAACGCCATTGGCGTCAACCGGCATTTTGGGGCGCAAGATTATTGTCGAAATATGCACATAGTCATATTTAGGGGGTTCAACCCTGCCGGTTAGTTCTGCTATGTTGCACCTGTTCCCTAAGGGAAAGCTTCAGGACGCCAGCCCCACTGTTGTCCTGATTCGATTTACTTGCGCCCGCAGCATCCCTGCGGGCGTTTTTTTCGTCAGTGCAGCCAAATTCACTATTCGTTAAGCGAAAATCACACATTCGCAGTCCCGATGCCGGAAGAACTGCCAATTCCTGCCGCACAAACGCCGGCAATTCATGGTTTGCTATCATCAACGGCCGGAAAGCGCCGGATGGAAACGCACCAACGGAGCATGACCGCAATGAGCAGTCAGAAAGTCAACCGACCGCATGGCTCGAACGAAGACAAGCAGGCCCGCCGCTGGGGCGGCATCGGCATTCCCGCCGTTGCGGCAGCCAAAAGCGTCAAGCCCGCGCAAAGCAAACCCGGCAGCCGGGATGAAACCGTTCAGCGGCTGATCGACAGCGTCAGCGACAAATAATCAGAACAGGTCGAGTTGGCCTTCCGCCGCAGGCTTGGTCTTGGCAGCGCGGATGACCGGCACGGCCTCGACCTTCTGCTGCACTTGCGGACCGGTATTGGCGACCTTGTTGACGAGATCGCCAACCGGGACCGCCTCGAAGAATTCGTCTTCCACAGGCTCCAGCAAAGGCGCGACGTCGCGCGGCTCCTGCGTCTTGCAGTCCAGCCAGCGTTCGCGGTCCTGCGGCTTGATCACGACCGGCATGCGGTCGTGGATTTCGCCGATGAGGCCGTTCGACCCGGTAGTCAGAATGCAGCCTGAATCGATTTCGCTGCCGTCGGCCGAATGCCAGGTTTCCATCAGCCCGCCAAAGGTGACGACGCCGCCGCCGGCCGGGCGTATCCAGTAGGCCTGCTTTTTTTCTTTCGGATCGGCGGGGCGCTTCCATTCGTAAAAGCCCGATGCGGGAACCAGCACGCGCCGATGCCGCATGGCATTGCGGAAGGCTGGTTTTTGCGCCGCCGTCTCGCTGCGGGCGTTCAAAAGCAGGGTGAACTCACGCGGCTCCTTCACCCAGGAGGGCACCAGCCCCCAGCGGACCAGAACACCTACCCTATCTCCGGCCGGGCCGTTGACCGCCACGAGGATGGGCTGCGTCGGCGCGATGTTGTAGCGCGGCGGAAACCCCTCGAGTTCATCGAGCCGGAGCGCTTCCGCAACCTCCTGCGGGCTTGCCGTCAGCGAAAACCTGCCGCACATGTTGGCCTCCAGAACAACCTAGATAGTGGCCTAAAGGCCGTCAGGCAAATGACAGAACTTTCACACAGGCCTTCGACGGGAGTGTCGGTGCTCGTGCTGCGCGGCGGCGAAGCCTTGCTGGTACAAAGGTCGCGCCAGCCTTTCGCCGGATGCTGGTCGTTGCCCGGCGGCCGCCAGGAAGCCGGCGAGACCATGGAAGATGCAGCCCGGCGCGAACTGATGGAGGAAACGGGGCTTGCCGCGACGCGGCTGGACTTCGCGGAGATATTCGAGCCGATGCTGCGGGACGGCGACGGGCGCGTAGAACAGCATTTCGTATTGGGCATCTTCGTTTGCGAGGCTTTCGTGGGTGAGCCGGTAGCGGGCGACGATGCAAGCGCGGTGCGCTGGCAACCGCTGTCCGGGCTCGATGACCTCGATGTGACGCCGGGCACTGCCGCCATGGTCCGCCGCATTGCGCTTTTGCGTACGGATAAGCGCGGCTCCTAACGGCAACCTTGCCGCAACCGCGAAGCCTATATATGGGGTCTGTCATGAAGATCTGGATCGCAACTGCAGCCCTGGTGCTGGCCCTGCTGCCTGTCGATGGCGTCCTGGCGCAAACCAGCGAGGTTGTGCCCGGCGACGCCACGGCGCCGGCGGCCCCGCCGGTGGTTGAATCCCTGCCGCCCGCCTATAACGATCAGATGCTGCGCCTGGCCGAGGTCCTGGGTTCGCTTCACTACCTGCGGGAATTGTGCGGCGCAAAGGAAGGCCAGTCCTGGCGCGACGAAATGCAAAAGTTGATCGAGCGGGAAGCCCCCACCGAAGCGCGCAAGCAAAGGCTTGTTGCCCGCTTCAATCGCGGCTTCCGGGGATTTCGGGAAATCTATCGCGAGTGCACGCCTTCCGCGGCAGAAGCAGCCAACCGCTACCTGAAGGAGGGTGTGCGGCTGGCTGCGGAAATTCCGAGCCGATACGGCAATTGACCGGCGTGCGCACTTCCGTTTGGCGTGGCTACGCCCTAACATGGTTTGCATGAACCGCCATCTGCGCCTTGCCCTTGGATTACTTTGCGCTGCAATGACTGGCGCATCGCCCTCACTGGCGGCAGGCGAAGCGCTTTTCCTTGCGCAGGCCGGGCAACCGTCACAACCAGCATCGCCAACAGCTCCGGCGGAGCCCGAAAAAACGCCTGAACCGCCAGCTCCGGCTCCTTCGCAAAACGCGCCCGCAGCCGGCGAGGCGATGCCGGAACAAGCCCCGGGTCCGGCAACGGCGCCACAGGCGATGGATGATCCGGTCGAGCCGCAGTTCGATCTTTCCAAGCTGCCGTTTCCCGCGCAGCGCATGCGCGAACTGCTGATCGAGGCTGCACAAAGCGGCGATGTCGAGAAGCTGCGGCCCTATGTCGGCGAAGGCGACGATGCGACGATGTTCTCGCTGGGCGGCCTCGAGGGTGACCCGATCGAGTTCCTCAAGAGCCTTTCGGGCGATGGCGAGGGATATGAAATCCTGGCGATCCTGGAGGATGTTCTCCAGACGGGATTCATCCATCTCGACGCAGGAACCGAAAACGAGATTTTCGTCTGGCCCTATTTCTACGCGATGGCGCTCGACAAGCTCACGCCGGCGCAGCGCGTGGAGCTTTACCGGCTTGTCACCCATGGCGACTATGAGGACATGAAATCCTTCGGCGCCTACAATTTCTACCGCGTCGGCATCACGCCGAAGGGCCGGTGGCGCTTCTTCGTTGCGGGCGATTGACGCGATGGCGGAAACCACATTGACCGCGCCGCTGGCCGGCTGTGCGCTGGCAAGCATCACCGGGCCGGACGCGACGCACTTTTTGCAAAACCTGGTGACCTGCGAGGTCGAGGCGCTTGTGCCGGGCAGCGCTGCATTCGGTGCGCTGCTGACGCCGCAAGGCAAGGTCCTCTTCGATTTCTTCCTCGTGCAAAGGGAAGATGGTTTCCTTGCCGATGTGAATTCGGAACTGGCGGGCGATTTCATCCGGCGGCTTGGCTTCTACAAACTGCGGGCGAAGGTGACCATCGAACCAGGCCCTGCCGGTCTTGGCGTGCATGCGGTCTGGGGCGGCGAACCTTCTGCAATCAACGGCATTGTCGTAGCCGATCCGCGATTGCCGGCATTGGGTTGGCGGGTCTACGCCATTTCTGCCCCGGCCCATGCTGCGGGCGACTACGCGGCGCACCGCATCAGCGTTGGAATGCCGGAAGGCGGCCTCGACTATGCCTATGGAGACGCGTTTCCACACGAGGCGCTGATGGACCAGTTCGGCGGCGTCGACTTCAAGAAGGGCTGCTATGTCGGCCAGGAGGTCGTGTCGCGCATGCAACACCGCGGAACCGCGCGCAGCCGGGTGGTGATGGTCACGGCGGAACGACTGCCTGCCCCGGGAACCGAGGTTGTCGCGGACGGCAAACCCTGCGGCGTCATGGGAAGCTCGGCGGGCGGCAAGGGCCTCGCCCTGCTGCGCCTCGACCGGGTCAAGGACGCGCTCGACAAGGGCGGCGCGGTCATGGCAGGCGGCGAGAAGATCTCCGTTTCGATCCAGCCATGGGCGAAATTCGGCTGGCCGCAGGCCGGTTCCTGACCGGGCACGAGACCATGACCGCGAGATCGAAATTGCCCGTCCGTGCCTGGCAAAGAATGCTTTCGGGGCGGCGGCTCGACCTGATCGATCCCTCGCCCATGGATGTGGAAATCGACGACATCGCGCATGGGCTTGCGCGGGTGGCGCGCTGGAACGGGCAGACGCGGGGTGAACACGCCTTTTCGGTCGCACAGCACAGCCTTTTGGTGCTCGACATTGCCCGGCATCTGGAACCGGCGGCGGGCAGCGAGCAATTGATGACGACCCTGCTGCACGATGCGCCGGAATATGTGATCGGCGACATGATCTCCCCCTTCAAGGCGGTGATCGGCGGCGACTACAAAACGGTGGAAGAGCGCTTGCTTGCCGCGATCCATATCCGCTTCGGCTTGCCGGCGACAACGCCGCCCGCACGGAAAAAGGCGATCAAGCGCGCCGATGCCGTCGCCGCCTGGTTCGAGGCAACGCGGCTCGCCGGATTTTCGGTTGCAGAGGCCGACAAGTTCTTTCCGCGCCCGACCAGCGTCGAACCCGATGCCGCGCTGATCGAACCCATGGCGCCGCGCGATGCCCAGGCCAGGTTCCTCGACGCCTTCCGGCAGCTCGACGCG